>CALZIZ010000374.1 GCA_945787465.1 uncultured Desulfuromonadales bacterium | reverse complement strand
GCCAGATGGCAATCAGGGCCGCTGAAAACCTGTTGCCACTTTCGATAAGGCAGGGGGACGATCAACTTGCGGATTCGATCGAGAAATTTCTCAACCAAACGCCGGTCGCGGGTAAAGCCGATCCTGAAGGCATCTTCGAGCACCAGCGGGAGCAGCAGTGCCGAGGGCTCGGAGCAGTAGATGGGCCCCTTGAAACCTGCTGCAAGCAGGTAGGGGATACGTCCGACATGATCGATGTGCACGTGGGTGACGACAAGGGCCCTGATGTGATCGATGGAAAAATCGATTTCCAGTCTGCTCTCCCCTGCCCCGCCCTCGGATTCCTCGGCGCCCTGGAACAGGCCGCAGTCGATAAGGATGGCGGCATCCTCAGCGATTCGAAGTTCGTGACAGGAGCCGGTAACACCTTTGGCCCCTCCATGGTGATGAATTTCAAAAGGGTATGCTTGCGTCATGGCATTTAAATTAAAATCCATCAAAAACAGGCCTCTTTTGAGATGGCCTGATGCTAGAACATTTCTTGGCTTCAGGATGACTTAAGCAGGGCTGATATCCCGGAGGGACAATTTGTGTCGAGATTTAGATCAGATTGGTTTGGGCAGCCCGTTGTTTGATCCTGGATAATCATCTCAAGGGTGATTCGGTAACTTATATTCATAGAGACCGAATGCAGTTCGCCAAGAGCCCCCTTGAGGCGGTGGAGCCTCAAAGATGGATGAAAGGGGTCTATCTCCAACAGTTTGAGTGTTTTTTCGTACTGTGGAAGGAGTTCAGGGTGTTTTTTGATAAATCTGGCGGCCTTTTTATTATAGCTGTCGGGATAAAGAATCCGGAAGCTCATTGATCCGTCTTCCGGATTCGAGCTATGTGCTCATCAACGGAATCTTCAGTGAATTCCCCCTGGGCGACTTCTCGCCTGGCCTCATAAAGTGCCGCCTCAAGTTCGCAGACACGCAGTCGATTATAGGTTTCCAGATCCAGCACGACATAACGGTCCTTCCCCCGCACAGAGATAATCGCCTCGCCCTCATCCTTCAGCGCGGCATCTATCGAGGAAACCCCCTTAGTCTTCAATTCGTTCGCCGTAATCGCTTTCATCATCGCACCCCTTTTCGCACTGCCTTTCGTACTCTAAACAACACGATTAAGGTTACCATAGGGTCAGATAGCAGGCAAGGATGGCAAGCAGGGCACCAGTCGACGCTTTAAATCAAGAGATGTCCCCTTTGACCAAATTTGACATCTTGATAACCTCTATTCTTCAACATCGCCAAGGACGAAATCGCCCAATTGCAAGCCCCCACCCAGGTATGCGCCTCTCTTCTCTTGACAAAACTCACCTTGGGAGGCAGAATATGTACATAAAAACGTACACAAGGAGAATATAGCATGCCTACTTTAACAGCAACCGATGCTCGTCGTGATTTTTTTGAAATAGTCAAGGGAGTTGCTGAAAAACACGAGACTTACCGCATTCACCACCGCAAAGGCTCGGTGGTGATTCTTGCTGAAGAAGATTATGAGAGCCTGCTGGAGTCTCTCGAGCTTCTTTCCATCCCGGGCTTCAGGGAGAGCATCAAAAGATCCGCCAAACAGGTCGAAAAAGGTGAAACGGTTTCCCTCGATGAAGCCTTTGGGGAGGAGTAATGCCCCCCTATGAAATTCGCCTCACGAAGGAAGCTCTCAAAGACCTGAAAAAACACCCTCCTCGTCTGAAGAAAAAACTGAAGGAAATCCTGATCAACCGCGTTGCTCTGGAGCCATACACCGGGAAAAAGTTGCTCGGCGATCTTCAAGACTTCTATTCAATCCGCCTGACTTACCAAGACCGAATCGTTTATTCAATTGACGAAGAGCGAAAAATCGTCTTTGTTCACCGTGTAAAAACCCACTACGGTAACTGAGTGACCAGGGGCTTAGACATGGTCTTGCAGGTCAGCAGAATTTTAAACGATTTGGCAACCGGAAAGTCTGACCGCATCAGGCATTGTGGCAAACTGCAATCCTTCAAGCCCCAACGCTCTAGCGATTTTGCAACTTACAACTTGGAAGCCCGACCCTAACCACGACCCTGACCATTGATAAATCTGGCGGCCTTTTTATTATAGCTGTCGGGATAAAGAATCCGGAATCTCATTGATCTGTCTTCCTGGATTCGAGCTATGTGCTCATCAACGGGTTCTTCAGTGACCTCCCCCCGGGCGACTTCCCGCCTGGCCTCATAAAGTGCAGCCTCAAGCTCGCAGACACGCAGTCGATTATAGGTTTCCAGATCCAGCACGACATAACGGTCCTGCCCACGCACCGAAATAATCGCCTCGCCCTCATCCTTCAGCGCAGCATCTATCGAGGAAACCCCCTTAGTCTTCAATTCATTTGCCGTAATCGCTTTCATCATCGCACCCCTTTTCGGATTGCCTTTCGCACTCCAAACCATGCGATTAAGGACACCATAGGGCCAAATAGCAGGCAACTATTGCAAGCAGGGCACCAGCCTCAGCCTCTGAATCACCAGATTGCAAGCACGGCACCAGGCGATACCCCGCAGTTCGTGACAAGAGCCAGTAACACCCTTGGCCCCGCCGTGATGATAGATTTCAAAAGGGTATACTTGATTCATGGCAGGAGTTGCCCCTTCATTAGAGTCATTAAAAGGCATTCAAGAAGGGGTTGTGCCAGGCAGCAAAGTTGCCTTGGAAATATGGGGCGGACAAGAGGAAGAAAAAAATCTTCCTATCAAAAGCACTCCAACGGGCAGCATTAAAGTTGAGCTGTCCTCAACACCTACTGGAGCGAGCATCTGCAGCCATCTTCGGCCTATTCAATGCCTTGCCCCGCAATTGCAAATGGGAATGCCTCACTCTTGAGAACTATCCCATTGAGTATTCTCAAGCCCCGGCCAACGGCTTAATTTGGGCCCCCAAAAGGGCACTTAAAGCGGTTTCTCTCCCTCAAAATCAGTCTTTTTGACCTTCTTTCAGCAAGTGGCCTGGTCTCGCCCCCCTCTTCATTTTCACTTGTGGTAATCCGAATGGACAGATTCAAGAATATTGAGCATTCTTCCCGCAAGCTCGGAACGATCATATTTATTTGCTCCAACAAGGCAATTCTCTCTGAGATGGGCATACAACTGTTCATCGGATTTGAGCAGCACAAGCTTGTCAACCAGTTCACTGCTATCCTCGGGTTCAAAGACAAGCCCAGCCCCTTCCCTATCTACAATCTCGGCCGACTCTCCCGCCACACCATGGAGAACCGGGATCCCCATCCCCATGCATTCGAAGAGTTTTGAAGGGATTACCGTCTCGAAGAGGGGGGTCTTTTTCAGATGGATAATCGAAACATCAAGGAGAGACCAGTAGCGGGGGACCTCCTCCTTTGGCACCGAATCGATAAAGATTACATTGTCCAACCCCATCTCCCGGGCTTTCTCCACCAAGCCCTGCTTTCGGGCTCCGTGCCCCAGGAGTATAAACCGGAAACTGTCCTCCCCGGTCTTGCGCAGGCGATCTGCCGCCTCGAGGATCGTCTCCAAAGCATGGGCCATGCCGTGGGTGCCGATGTAGCCAGCGACGAACTTGCCTTCAAGGCCGTATTGTTCGACCAGCTCGGCATCCTTAGGCATCAGCTTGAACCGGGAGGCATCCACCCCGTTGGTGACGACATCGATCTTCCCACCGTCAATGCCCCTCTGGACCAGGGTGCGCTTGAACGACTCGGTGACCGAAACGATTCGCGCCGCCTTTCGGTAGAGGAACATTTCGATCTTCTCGAAAAAACGGATGACCGCCGAATCGCCCATGGCGCCGACCGCCTTCACCGACTCGGGCCAGATATCCCGCAGCTCGAAGACATAGGGGACGCGCTTCATCCGGCTGACCACGTGCTTCATCCGGCTGACCACGTAGGCGGCGCAGGCGGTGAAGAACTGGGGCGAGGTGCCGATGACCAGGTCGGGCTTGCGGACAAAAGGTGACGCCAGGATGGCCGAGACCATGTAGCTGACATAGTCGAGGATGCGCTTGGCAAAGCCCTCGTTGGCGGTGATGTAGGACCAGACCCGGATGACCCGGATGCCCTCCATTGTCTCAGACTGCCAGGGCCGGTTTTTATACCCCTCATAGACCTTGCCTTTGGGGAAGTTCGGCGCGCAGGTGAGGACGGTAACCTGGTGGCCGGCCTTGACCCATTCGCGGCAGTGCTCGAAGGTGCGGCTGGCGGGGGCATTGACTTCGGGGGGGAAATTATCGGTCAGAAAAAGAATATGCATAAAAATCAGTGACTCGTGACGGGTGACAGGTAACGGGTGAAATCACTCCCAAGAAAAAACTACATTGGCGCCCGAGCGGCTGAGGACAATCTCCAGGCACTGATTCGGCAAACTGACATTGAACTCGGGATGATAGGTCCCGTTAACGATTCGGGCCGCGCCGCCGTCGATCGCCAAGGAGAAGGTTTGGCCGTTAGAAAGTTCCCCCCTCCCCTTCTTCTCGCTGGTCATTTCTAGCTGAACTTCCGGATGAAAATGGTAGCGGGCGACGGCCTCCCGAAACGTCCCCTCGACGGTGTCACGCACCAACAGTTCGTGTTCACCCAGGCGCCATTCCCGACGGTGGGTCGATTTGCCGGGAAGCCGATGGAAGCCGTCGTGGGCGCAGGTGACGCGGACCTTGCCGTTGCCCTCGCCGGTTTCAAGCCCGAATGGACGGGCACGGCGGGCCACGCGAAAGCCCCCCCAGACCTCGGAGGAGTCCTCCCCATCGATGGTCACTGTGTTGTGGGCGGCGGTGCCGCGCTGGCGCTGTCGCTCGGCGTTCTTTTCGTAGGTCGAGGTGCCGCTGTCGACGATCACCCGTCGGCCGAAAAGGGATAGCTCAAAATTGAGGGTGTCGGCATGGGCGTGGCCGGGGATGTAGTCGGGGCCGACGGGGGCGACATCGAGAAAGAGCACCGCCTCCCCCTGTTCAAGGCGGACGTAGCCGGTCTCCGGGAAACGGGTCAACGGCCGCGGGGGATAATCCTGACGGGCCAGCCCGAGCCGGGCGGAATAGGCGTCCAGTACAGACCAGGTCGGCGCAATGCTGAAGGCGGCGTCGTTAAAGAGGGCGATCTTCCCGTCCGGATGGGTCATCGCCAGCAGCCAGGCACGCATCTGGATATAGGCATCCTCCCAGTCGACGGGGATTTCCTTCCCGTAAGCCCGGAAGAGATTGATCAGATCGAGCAGGTCCTCGAGGGCAATGGCGTGGTACATGGGGCTGCGCTCGAAGTGCCCGCCGTCAGCGAGGATCTGCTCGGGGATTTCGGAGGCAAAGATCTTCAGTCCCCGCGCAAGCCACCCCTGGGCTTCAGGCCCCTCGAAAAAGATTCCGGCAAAGACGAGGGCCTTGGCATTGGCCCAGAGGTGATTGCCCAGCAGGTGGTATTCGAGGCGACCGCACAGAAAACGCACCTGAACGGCCAGGCTCGCCAAGGCTTCAGGCGAAAGCCGATTCCCCCCGAGGTGCCACTTGACCCAGTTAACGATCCGCAGTGAAAGAGGGTACGGCTCCCAGCCGTTGCCGACGCCTGGGGGGTTATCGGCGATCCAGCGCGCAATCAGCTTACGGTGTTGGTGGACACGCTCCTGATTGCCTCCAGTGTTAAAGTCATCGAAATAGTGAAGGTTGTAGAGCCAGAGTTTTGGCAGGTCCGCTCGGTTCCAACCGGAGGGAAACTCCAAGGCCTCCTCGCGGTTGAGAAAGCAAAAGCGGCTCGGAGCCGTCATACAACCTGGCCGGGATGCGGGTTCGGTCCAGGGGTGCGGGAGCGCCCTCAGGGGCGGCGCCGGGCGCAGATCGGGCTTCGGTCGCTGCAGTCTGTGTACCACCCGGCCGATGATTTGCTTAGGGCGCAGGTAGCGTACGGTGTGAAAAAATCGAATGCCACTTGTAATCTCTTGGAAAGGGCAGGAAGCCTCGCCCCTGGTGTTTGAGCGATCGCCTGAAAAAGGCCACTTACTCCCTCACTTACTCCCTCACTTACTCCCTCACTTACTCCCTCACTTACTCCGCCACTTACTCCGCCACCTGACCGGAAAGTCACAAGCACGCCGCCAACGGCCTCCTCGACGGAAAAATGAACCTCCAGGTAATCCTCTAATTCCTTGCGGATTCGGATAAAGCCGCTGCCATACTTCTCGATATTTTTCGTCAGGTAAAACGCCTCGGCGACCAATTTGTTACGCAGATGGGACTGATAGTTGTCGGTTTTGAGATCCTCGACGGTCAATCCGCCAATGAGCCTTCCGGGGCTGAAGAATGTGATCCGGTCATCAAAAATCTTGATCTGGATGTCGGACGGACTGGTGTAATTGCGATGGACTACGGCGTTAAGCAGGGTTTCGCGCAGGGCCGGCAGGGGATAGGCGAATCGCTCCCGCCGCTTGAGGCTGCCGTCGAACTCAAAAGCGACGCTGATGTGAGAGACGATGAACTTCATCGCCTGCTCGACCGCCTCGAACAGAGAATCGGTTATCTGGCGGTCATCGATGATCATGCTTGGCGTTTTGAAGCGGCCGATATGAATGTGGTGCCGCAGAGGTGGTTCGGCAAACAGCAGAAGGGCCGCCCAGGTGGGGCGACCACGCGCCACATATTTGAGTTTTTCCAAAGCTGTCAGTGGAGATGGATCGAGGCTGAAACGACCGCTGTCATTCACCCTGGCGATAAAGCTCTCGATCTTGGCCACCGACAGTGCATCAAGACTCTCATCCGCTGCCGCATGAGCGTCCCACGAAAGTTGCAGCGACCGCATGTAAAGGTGGTTGATCTCACTCAACCCGAGTTGGTGGTTTGCACTGGCGATACGCGTAAAATAACGCCCCCGGGTATTGACCGGCTTGACCGGGTATTCCCCGACGGTCAGCACGACGATTGTTTTTCCTGCCCACTCAACAGCTTCAATATCAGGGATAAGAGCAGGCGCAGTGGTAGATTTGATCTGTCCCAACCATTGATTCAGCGTCTCCTTGCCTACGGTCACCCCCACCGCAGCGCCGCGATCAGTCACCCCGACAAGTACGCGACCTCCCTGCGCATTGGCGAAGGCAACCAGCG
>CALZIZ010000373.1 GCA_945787465.1 uncultured Desulfuromonadales bacterium | reverse complement strand
GGTTGGGCGGAGGTTTCGGTCAGAACTGGCGCAGTGATCCCTTTTTGCGATCTGAGAAGGCCGCAAGGTAGGAGTGCCCATGTACCTTGAACACTTTGGCCTTCGAGAGGCCCCTTTTTCGCTGACTCCTGACACCAGCTATTTTTTCAGCTGCAGCGGCCATCAGCAGGCGCTCAATGTTCTGCTCGTCGCGCTGCGCAGCGGCGAGGGGTTCGTCAAGATTGTCGGCGAGGTCGGCACCGGTAAGACCCTGTTGTGCCGTAAGCTTCTCGATAGCCTCGAGGGCGAATTCGTCACCGCCTACCTTCCCAACCCGCTCCTCTCCCCCCGGCATCTGCATCAGGCCGTGGCCGAGGAACTCGGGCTTGAGGTCCGCCGCGATGCGACGGTGCAAGAGCTGCTCAAGGAATTGACCGGCCGTCTGATCGAGCTGGGTCGCGCGGGCAGGCGGGTGGTGCTGTGTATCGACGAGGCCCAGGCGATGGAAGACCAGAGCCTCGAGGCGCTGCGGTTGCTCAGCAACCTCGAAACCGAAAAGCGCAAGTTGCTGCATATCGTGCTTTTTGCCCAGCCCGAACTTGACGCCCGTCTGGCGCAACCGGGGCTTCGCCAGCTGCGCCAGCGCATCGGCTTCGCTCACCACCTTGAGCCCCTCGACCGCAAGACTCTTGAAGCCTACGTCAGCCACCGGTTGCGGGTGGCCGGTTGGGAGGGGGGAGGGCTGTTTCGGCCCCGGGCCCTGCGGCGCCTGGCCCGGGCCAGCCGCGGTATTCCCCGGCTGGTCAACATCCTCTGTCACAAGGCCTTGCTGGCGGCTTACGGCCGCGGCGCAGGATTTATCGACGATGAGGCGGTACGGGCCGCTATCGCAGATACCGAGGATGCCCGCAGCGCACTCGATTTCAGGGTTTTGGAGCGTCCCGTTCTCGGGCTGGCCCTGGGGCTGGTGCTGCTGGTCGGGGCGTTGCTGTTGCTGGCAAAGGGACGCTGGTTATGAGCCTGATCAACCAGATGCTTAAAGACCTGGAGCAGCGGCGTCCGCAGGACGCAGCTGCCACCGGGGAGCCGTCGCTGCAGGGAGTCGACCCTGCGGTCGGCCCGGCTGCGCCGCGGCGCAGCCGCAAGGCTCTGGTTCTGGCTGTGACCCTCGTCTTGCTGCTTCTGGCCGGGTTCGGCCTTTTCTGGTGGTGGGGCGGCTCCACCCAGGGGAAGCTGTCGCAGGACCTTCCCGAACAAAGGCCTGCGGCTCCCCAGGCGCCGCCGGTTGCAGCGGCCCCTGAGATGGTGTCGCCTGTCGCACCTCCCCCCGAGCCCTTGGTGGCGGTTGCCGAACAACCTGTGGTCGAGCCCCCTGCAGTCGCTGCTCCGGTCAAAAACTCAGGGGGGGGCGTGCAACAACAGCTGCAACCTATGCAAGCGGCGCCTGCTGTAGAGGCCAGGCCGCAGCCAGCTGCCGTTGCGGTCATCCCTGCCGTCCTGAAAAACCTGCGTATCAACGAGCAACGGGGTCATTTGCGCCTGGTCTTCTATTTTGATCGAATTCCCACCTTCCGGCTCAGTCGTCATTCAGGCGATCGCGGTTTGATCCTGGATCTTGCCGAGACCCGTCTGACAGGGCGCTTGCCCTATCCGCCTTCCTCGAGCCTGCTCAAGGGGATCGAGGTTCTGGAGGAGACCGGTGACCTGAAACTGGCCCTGAAGTTCAAAACCGGCTTCCGATACCTGGAGTCGGTGGAAAACTCGGAGCGCGATTTCGGTAAGCGCCTGGTAGTCGATCTCTACCCCAAAAGCCGGCCCGAGGCTGAAGTTATTTCTGCCGCCCCCATCTCCCCCAAGGGCAGGGCTGCTGCTCCTGCCAGTCAACCGGCACTCTCGGTCGCCGAGGGTCAGGTGGCCAAGGTGCTGCTTGGCGACACTCAGGCCAGCGAGGCCGAGCGGGCCTTTCTACAGGCCTCTGCCGCCCTGGGGCGCAATGACTGGCCTGCGGCCGAGAGATTGCTGCGCCGAGCCCTTAATCTGGATGGCGAGCATCTTCAGGCCAGAGAAGTCCTGGCCGGTCGGCTGTTGCAAGTCGGGCGCATCAGCGAAGCCTTTTCTCTGCTGGCTGAAGGATTGCGCCTGCAGCCCGAGCACTTGGCGTTTCGCAAACCCTATGCCCGCCTGCTGGTCGACCAGGGGGCCATTCAGGAGGCCCTGCAGACCCTGCTGCGGGGCGAACTGCCTGCGGTTCAGGCCGACCCGGAAGCGCACGCGCTGCTGGCGGCTATTTACCAGCAGCTTGGCGAGTACTCCCTGGCGGTACGGACTTACCGTCAGCTGGTTGGGGTGAAGCCCGACTCCGGCCTGTGGTGGATGGGACTGGCGATCGCACAGGAGGGCGAGGGGCAGGGGGGCGAGGCCTTGCAGGCCTACCGCAGGGCCCTGGCCAGCGGCAGCCTGCGTGCGGATCTCAAGGCCTACGTTCACCAGCGTTACCGGGAACTCGAAGCGAGGGGGCAGTAATGAGTGTGGTGCGCAAGAAAATCCGCATCGGTGAGATGCTCATCGACAACGGGTTGATCACCCAGGACCAGCTGCAGACCGCTTTGTCCACACAGAAAAAGACTGGACACAAGCTGGGTGACACCATGATCGAGCTTGGTTTCGTCACCTCGCAGCGGCTTCTCGACTGCCTGGCCCGGCAGCTGCACATCCCCTACATCGACCTGCAGCACTACAAGTACAACCCCGAAACCGTGCGCCTGCTGCACGAAACTTACGCCCGACGCTTTCGGGCCATTGTTCTTAACGACGCCAAGGGCGAGCTGCTGGTGGGGATGGCCGACCCCACCGACCTGTTCGCCTTCGACGAGCTGGTCAAGCTGCTCAAGCGCCCGGTCCGACAGGCGGTGGTGCGCGAAACCGACCTGCTGCGCACCATCGACACCGTCTACCGGCGCACCGACGAGATCCACAACCTGGCCGAGGAGCTCGGCGAGGAGCTCGGCGGCGGGGTCAACCTGTCCGACTTGCTGCCAGCCAGCGAGCTTGAGGACGCCCCGGTCGTCAAGCTGCTGCGTTCTCTGTTCGAGGACGCAGCCCAGGTCGGCGCCTCGGACATCCACATCGAGCCCGACGAGGCGGTGCTGCGCATCCGTCAACGTATCGACGGCCTGCTTCACGAGCAGATCATCAAGGAAAAGCGCATCGCCGGGGCCCTGGTCTCGCGCCTCAAGCTGCTCAGCGGCCTGGATATCAACATCAAGGTGCGGGGCAAGAGCATCGATATCCGCCTTTCGACCATGCCCCTGCAGCACGGCGAGTCGGTGGTCATGCGTCTGCTCGACCAGTCGGGAGGAATCCTCAGCCTCGATCAGATCGGCATGGCGCCGGCTATTCTGCGGCAATTCCGGCATATCATCCAGCGCCCCCACGGCATGGTGCTGGTCACCGGCCCCACCGGTAGCGGTAAGACGACCACCCTCTATGCGACCCTCAACGAGTTGAACCAGTCGGACAAGAAGGTCATCACCGTCGAGGACCCGGTCGAATACCGCCTTCCGCGCATCAACCAGGTGCAGATCCACCGGCGCATCGGGCTGACTTTTGCCAGCGTGCTTCGTGCCGCCCTGCGCCAGGACCCTGACATCATCATGGTCGGCGAGATGCGCGACCAGGAGACGACCGAGATTGGCCTGCGCGCTGCGATGACCGGTCACATGGTTCTTTCGACCCTGCACACCAACGACGCCGTGAGCACCGCCTTGCGTCTGCTCGACATGGGCGCCGAGGGGTACGTGGTTGCTGCCTCCCTGCAGGCGGTGCTGGCCCAGCGCCTGGTGCGGCGGCTGTGCAGCAGCTGTATCGAGGACGATCCTCTGAGTCCGCTGCAGCGCAGTTGGCTGCGCACCCAGTTGGGCGAGGCGGCCGAAGGGTTGAGCTTCAGGCGCGGCATCGGTTGCCCCAAGTGCCACAACACAGGTTACCGGGGGCGGATTGGTATCTTTGAGTTGCTCGATATCGACGACGAGCTGGCAGATGCCCTGAGGCGCAATGACAATGCAGGCTTCGCCGAGGCGGCACGCAACCAGAAGGGCTTTCGCCCCCTGGAGTTCTGCGCCCTCGACTATGCCCGCCAGGGCCTGACCAGCATGGCCGAGGTGCTGCGCATCGCCGGCCAGATCGAGGAATTTGCGGGATTTGAAGACGAATCCCAGCCCGACGCCGTTGAAGAAACGCCGGTACCTTCACCCGCTTGATATGAAAAACAGGAACTGACACGCCCATGCCCGACTTTCGTTACCAGGCCCGCGGCCCTTCGGGGCAGCTTCTCGAAGGCCAGATTGAAGCGCCGTCCATAGACGCGGTGGCCGATCAGCTTTTGGGCAACGGCATCTCGCCGGTGAAGATCGAGCCGATCCAGGCCAGCACCGACGTACTGGCTGCGCTGCGGCTGTGGTTTTCCAAAAGCCGGCAGCGGGTGAAAATCGAGGATCTGATCCTGTTCTGCCGCCAGATGTACACCCTGCTCTCGGCGGGGGTGCCGATCGTCCGCTCTCTCAGGGGATTGCAGGATCTGTCGCAGAAGACCGCCCTGGCCAAAACCCTCGAGGCGGTCATTGACGATTTAGAAGCAGGTCATGAACTGAGCGCGGCGCTTGCCGCCCACCCCAAGGTCTTTCCCCGGCTATTCAGCAGCATGGTGCAGGTCGGCGAGAACACCGGACGCCTCGACGAGTCTTTCATGCAGATCGCCAAGTACCTTGAACTCGAAAAGGAGACCGCCGACCGGGTCAAGGAGGCGCTGCGCTACCCGGCCTTTGTCACCGTGGCGATCGGCGTGGCTATCGGCTTTATTTCTCTCTTCGTGGTGCCTGCCTTTGAGAAGGTCTTTAAGAGCTTCGGAGCCGATCT
>CALZIZ010000372.1 GCA_945787465.1 uncultured Desulfuromonadales bacterium | reverse complement strand
GTGACCGTTTCGGGCTGGTAGTCGGCGGCTGGCTGAAGGCTGACCTGCAGGCTCATCCCTCGATGACCTTGACCAGCATTTTGCGCCGCCTGGGCCCGTCGAATTCGCAGAAATAGATCCCCTGCCAGGTTCCCAGCAGCGGCTCGCCATTTTCGATGATCAGGGTTTCGCTGGCACCGACCAGCGAGCTTTTGATGTGGGCGGCACTGTTGCCTTCGCTGTGGCGGTAGCCGTCGTTCAAAGGGACGATCTTGTTCAGCTCCATCGTCATGTCGCGGACCACGTCGGGGTCGGCATTTTCGTTGATGGTGACCGCCGCCGTGGTGTGGGCGGCAAATACCACCGCGATGCCTGATTGGACGCCGCTCTGGCGGAGGGCCCGGCGGACTTCAGCGGTGACCTCGATCATTTCGACCTGAGCACTGCTTCGGACCTCGATGCTGTGAATCATTGGGGGGGCTCCTTGAGGCAATCGATAATGGCGCGTATCGCCCGGGGATGGTAGAGCAGTGCAGCATGGCCCATGCCGGCCAACTCGATGTGGCTGGCCCCCTGCAGGCGACACTGGGAGACGGGCAGCACCAGGTTGTCATGGCGGCTGAAAATCGAGGTGATCTCAATCCCTGCTGGCAGGGGCGCCGCGGCCAACCGGCGAAGAAACTCCGAGCCCGGAAGCAGCAGTTTCCCCAGCGGCGCCAGGGCAAAGGGTGCAAGCCGCGACCCGCTGTTGGGGGTGCCGAGCAGCACGCAGCGTTCCACCTTCTGGGCCCCGCCGCGAATCTGCAGGTAGTTGCGGGCGATGATGCCGCCCATGGAATGGCCCACCAGTTGAACCTTGCCCACTCTCTTTTTGGCCCGCAGTTCGTCCACCAGCATGGCGACCCGTTCAGTGAGCACCTCGACGTCCTTCCAGGGCGGCAGGTTGAGGGTGTAGATGGCTTGAAACCCACGGCGGCGCAGGCAGAACTTGATCCAGGCCCAGCAGGCCCGGTTGTGAAACAGGCCGTGCAAGAGGATGACCGGGGTTTCCGATGCGGGTGCCAGGGGGCGCTCCCGACCGGGAATCCAGCCCAGGGGGTGGAGTGCTATGGTGACCATCAGCAACAGGGTTTCCTGGGCGACCAGGCGCATCGTCAGCAAGAGTCCCCTGGCGCTGAAGCGCTGTTCAACCAGGCTGATGTCGGCGTTGGCCGCCTCGTACCAGGCGAAAGCATAACTGAGCAGCACCACAGTGCCGACAACTCCCAACAGGCCCCCACCGATCAAAAGAAAAATCTGCACAAGGTCCATATTCCCTCCTTGGAAAGGCCCAATTATGGCACGGGGCCTTGGGGGCGTCAACGGCCTGGATGGGGCCTCGCTGTTTTTCACCTGGCCGCTCAGCCTGCTAGCCTTTATAATCGACCTATCCAATCCCGACATAACTTCAAAAGGAGCAATCGGCATGGTCGACTCCCCCTTGCAGGCGCTCATCGCTGACTTTGACAGACATCTTTCTCTCGAGCGCAATGTTTCGCCCCATACGCGACGGGCCTACCGGCAGGATCTGGCTGAGTTCAAGGCGTTTCTTGAGGAGCAACCACAACTGCGAGGTACCGAGAACGGGGGGATCGCTCTGGTGAACAGCATCGTGCTGCGGCGCTACCTGGCGTTGCTGCACAAAAAAAACCGCAAGACCACTATCGGCCGCAAGCTTTCGGCGCTGCGCAGTTTCTTTAGATACCTGGTTCGCGAGGGGGTGCTCAGAGTCAATCCGGCAGAGGCTTTGGCCACCCCGCGGCGGGAGCAATATCTTCCCAACACCCTGAGTGCCGATGAGGCCTACGCCCTCATGGAGCGCGGGCACGGATGCGACCTGCTGGCGCTGCGTGATCGGGCGATTGTGGAAACCCTTTATTCCTGCGGGCTGCGGGTCAGCGAGTTGACCGGGCTGGATGTGAGCAGTGTCGATTTTGCGCAGAACCTGGTGCGGGTGCTCGGCAAAGGGCGCAAGGAGCGCATCGTGCCCATTGGCAGCAAGGCCTGCAAAGCCCTGGAGGACTACCTTGAGGCCCGCGGGGGGGGCGCCCCCGAAGAGCCCTTGTTTCTCAACTATCGCGGAGGCCGGTTGACTGCGCGCAGCGTGGAGCGCAACCTGAAAAAACTGCTGCTGCAGGCCGGCGTTCTCAAGGATGCCAGCCCTCACGATCTGCGCCACTCCTTTGCAACCCACCTGCTCGACGGCGGCGCCGACCTGCGGGCGATCCAGGAACTATTGGGCCATGCCTCGCTGTCGACCACCCAGAAGTACACCCAGGTCAGCGTCGACCAGTTGATGAGGGTCTACGACAAAGCCCATCCCCGCAGCAAAAAAAAGGGCTGAGAGCCGGTTTGAGACTGAAGATCAGCGCCTCCCGTTGAAATAGTGACCAAAAAGGTCATAATTGTCTTGACAGTTGGCTCGTGAAAGGTAGAATGATTGCCGTGTTTGCCCATATCGAACAAATCAATCTGCATTGAGAGGAGTTCTTAAATGAGTGTCCTAGTTGGCAAGAAAGCCCCTGATTTTAAAGCCGCGACCGTTATGCCCGACGGTTCGATCAACGATAATTTCAGCCTGGCCGATTACAAAGATAAGTACGTCGTCCTCTTTTTCTACCCCCTCGATTTCACCTTTGTCTGCCCGACTGAGCTGATCGCCTTCAGCAGCCGGATCAAGGAATTTGAGGAGCGCGGCGTGCAGGTTATCGGCTGCTCGGTCGATTCCCAGTTCACCCATGTTGCCTGGCGTAATACACCGGTTCAGGACGGCGGCATCGGCGAGGTGACCTATCCGCTGGTCGCTGATGTCAAGCATGAGATCTGTAAGGCCTACGATGTCGAATTCGACACGGCCGGGGTCGCGTTCCGTGGTTCTTTCCTGATCGATCGCGAGGGGGTGGTGCGCCACCAGGTGGTCAACGACCTGCCCCTCGGCCGCAACGTCGATGAAATGCTGAGAATGATCGACGCCCTGCAGTTCACCGAAAAGCACGGAGAAGTCTGCCCGGCCGGCTGGAACAAGGGCGATAAGGGGATGGTACCCAACCGCGAAGGTGTGGCCTCGTACCTGTCTTCGGAAGCGGATAAGCTCTAAGTGTGCGCTTTTGAGTCCAAGTCGCTACAGATCTGTCTTCGTGGATAACCGAAAGTAGATCAAATGCTGAACAAGGGCGGCCATGAGGTCGCCCTTTTCAGTTTGGCACCCAGGGGCTGGCCTTTGGGGTGGTCAGTTGGTTTTTGGCGGAACCCTGCGGTTGATCTTGCGCGTTGATCTTGCGCTTTTTGGGCTTGTCCTGTTCAATGACGATGCCTGTGAAGGTGACGTTGGCTCGGTAGGGGCGATCAGGGTCGATGCCCTCCAGGCGCAATTTCTTGGCGACATCTTTGGGGTTCTGCCCGAAGATCTCTTCCAGGGGGAAGTTGACTATCATAGCTTGGCTCCTCTGTCGGCCCAGGGGGCCGGACCTTTAGCTCGCGTCTCTTGTGTAATTATATACCAGAACCGGAAGTGTCAAGCCTCCGTCCCCGGTGCTGTGGGCTTGCTAATATAAATAGCTTAAAGCAAGCCTCGGGCCAAGTTGTTGAATTGATTGATGGGGGAAGTGCTTTTGCTGTGGGTTTGCTTAATACTGAAGAACAAAAAAACTTAGCCACCGAGGTCACAGGGGACACAGAGAAAAGTTTATAAGCAAAGTTGCTATTCAGCAGCCCTGGTTCCTTTTTATTCAACGCATAAAGCTGGATTCCCGCCCTAAAGCTCTGCGGGAATGACGGATGCATTGTGAATGCCCGACCGTCATCCCCGAGTGTTTTTGTCGGGGATCCAGGGTTTCTACCCGTTGCAGGCTGATATGGTCTGAATAGTTACTAAGCAAAAAGGCTAAGACTTTCTCTGTGAACTCTGTGCCCTCTGTGGCAGAAAAGACTTTGGTTTGCCTCTAACCGGACTGAACACTCTTTGAAATAAACCGGAAATTGCGATGTCCCGTTTCAAGAATTTCATGCTCCTCAAGGGGGCCCGCCAGAACAATCTCAAGAACCTC
Source organism: uncultured Desulfuromonadales bacterium (assembly GCA_945787465.1). Taxonomy (GTDB): domain Bacteria; phylum Desulfobacterota; class Desulfuromonadia; order Desulfuromonadales; family Trichloromonadaceae; genus CALZIZ01. Next base: position 33 of record CALZIZ010000372.1, on the reverse strand, counting down.
GACCTGCAGCTGCCCCTGGGGGAGCTGGTGGTG
>CALZIZ010000371.1 GCA_945787465.1 uncultured Desulfuromonadales bacterium | reverse complement strand
GGCGGGGTGAGCCTCAACGGTGCGGTCAACTACCAGACCGGCGGCGGGGCGGCGATGCCCGGGGTGCAGGCGGCGGCACCTTTGGTGCCGCAGGAGATTACTGCGTTGGTCGATGAAAATGCCCCGGCGATATTCAACCTGGCCTGGAGTCTCGGGCAGGTGCCGGTGGGCGGGGAGGTTCAGGCGATGTTCAGCGTCAAGAACTTCAGGGGGGGCGAGACGGCGACGGTCAGTATCTACGAATGGGATGGTGATGGTCAGAAGGATCTGGTGGACACTCTGACTTTCGATCTGGAGGACGGCAGCGGCCATTACAGCCTCCCTTGGAACCGCACCCTCAGCGATGCCGCCAAAGACCTCGCCCGTGACAAGGAGAAGGGGGAGACGGGCCCGCTGGAATACCGCTTCGAGGTGGAGGTCGCCGAGGCGCCCAGCGCCGAAGTTTCCAATGGTCTGTGGTTGACTCAGACCCTGCAGGTCAACTGCAAAACCCCTGAGGGTAACTCAATGCCCGATGGAACGCAGGTGGTTTTATCCAGCGCCGGCGGGCAAAAGCTTCATGCTACGACCATGGGCGGCAAGGCCGAATTTTACGACGTGGTGGTGGGGCCCGCCCAGGTTTCGATCATCGACCATGACCATAAGGCACAGCCATGACATCCTCAACGAGAGCAAAACAGGACCAGACCGAAGAGTTTCGGGAAAGCAGCACCATCCACCTCACCAATGACCGGCACATCACGGTTGTTGAGCTCGAATGCAAAAGAATAGGCGAAAAAAAGACCGAAGCGGAGGTCATTTTCTGGCCCGAGGACGGCTCATTCGTTGTCCTGACGCCCGAGCAGGCAACCGCTCTCGACGCCGATGCGCAAGAGTTCCACTCCCTGGCCCAGAAACTTGAAGCCGCGAGAAAGGCCGGCGACGAGGAGCAGGAAAAGGCCGTCAAAAAGGAGATCGCCCAAAGGCTCAAGCCCCTGGTCCACGGCCCCAAGGCCCAGGACTTCACCGAAATCATCCGCTTAATTTTCTCTGATGATAAAGGCAGGCCGAGAAAAGACGGGCAAAGGATCAGCAGCCTCGTCAAGGCCAAGTGGCCCGAGATCAAAACCAAAATTACCGCCGACCTCTACAGCGGCAAGGCCGAAGTCTATGGGAAAACCGGCCTGGGCCAGCTGCCGGCCTCAAATCCCGAACTTCAGAAAGCCTTTGCCGATTTCGACCGGTTTCTCGATCATCTCGAAAAAAACTACCTGAACTTCCGCTCCGACAGCACAAGCCCTTACTTCGATGTCAGCGGCGGAGCCCAACTGATGCGCTACTATGCGGGGGCATCCTTTAAAAGCGATGTCGACCTCGCCAAGGGCAAGCTGAACCTCAAAGGCGAGGCCAAGGCCTCTTTCGCTTTGTTCGAGGGCAAGGTAAAATCCGAGGTCTACTTTCCGAACCGCGATGGCCACGAGCTGAAAATCCCCAATCCAGAGCGGGAGCCGAAAGAGAATGAGCCGACAGAGATGGACTGGGCCCCCTGCGACCGCTGCGGCATCCCCGAGCCGACCTTCGCCCTGGACAGCTCCTTTGTGCGCCCCGGGGCCATCCCTCAGCTCAAGCAGATGCTGGCTACCTTCACCAGCAGTCCGGGCGCCCGGCTGCAGATCGTCGGCCATACCGACAAGAGCGGTCCAGCCCCCTACAATCAGGCCCTGAGTGAGCGGCGGGCCCGGGCCGTGTATGCCTTTATACGTAACAACCCAGCTAAAGGCCCGGCTGAATGGGTCGATCTGAGTTATCAGGAAAACTGGAGCCCCAGACTATTCAAGCAGATCCTGAGACATTTCAGGTATTACCCGACATCCGAGCCCCTCAACGATATCAGCAAAGAAGCCTATATTAATGCAGTGCGGGCCTTCCAGAAGGACACTCCGCTGCTGGCGCCCAACGGCGATATGGACCCCACAACCCGGCTTTTCCTGTTTGACCGATACATGCGTGAGGGCGGTGGCATCGAACTGCCCGATGAGGCCTTTATGGACACGCCCTGGCTCGGCCGTGGCGAAACCGAACCGGTTGACCCCACAGAAAAAGCCCACGAGCCCAACCGCCGGGTGAGCTTCTATCTGTTCAACGAAGACGAGACGGACGCGGCGCAAGCCGGCCCCCAAAAAGACATCAGCATCGGCCATATGCGGGCCGACCTGGAGCTGGCCGTGTTCGCCTTTGCCGGGGCCAGCGTCATGGGCTCGGCCAACATCGAGTTCAGCGTCAAGGACGGCAAGGCCTACCTGCGCGGCGGCGAGGAGGAGAAGAAGAAACCGGTCCAGCTTGAAAAAAAGAAGGACACCCCGCATACGCCGGAACCAGTCAGCGCCAAGTTCAGCGCCCTGTTCGGCGCCCAAGCGGGCTGCGAGGGAAAGGGGAAATTGCAGTGGAAAAGCTGCGAAACGGAGAACAAGTTCGAGGACCTGGCCAGCATCGGCTATGTGGGTACCGGCAACGCCGGCGCCGGCCTGGAAGCCGAATTCAATATCCGGTTTGAAGACTTAAAATTCATGATCCGCGCCAAGGCCGGGGTCGTACTGGGGGTTGGCTGCTCGGGCGGGCTGGACTTTGCCGTGGATGTCGATTACCTGTACCGGTTTGCGGTATATGTCCACACCCAGCTACGGGAAAACAATTTTGATTTCATGGCGTTTATCGACCCTTATGCTTTCGAAAAGTTGGATCAGGCCGTCTATTATTTGATCACAAGGGGGCAGTTTCAAGCAGCGGCGGGGGCTGCTACAGCTACTGCTTTAGGAAAAATAACTACTGAAAACCTGATTGAAGCTATTGATTGGTGGGAGGCCGAGACCGCCAATCTGAATGCTGCCAACGACATTGTCTGGCGGGTAAAGAATGATCCCACCATGCTCAAATACACCTCTCCTGAGGTCAAAGGGCGGCTTCTTCACGTCCTTTGCCACCGCAATTGGCGGCATCTGTTATCCAGATCCAGTTGGAATCTCGACGGCTGGTATGAAGATCGGGAGGAGGCGGCGATCAAGATTTTGGAACTCGTGCAGACTCAGCGCGACTACCAAGAGGTGCTGGAGCATATGGGGTTCACCGATCCAGTGGAGGATGAGGAGAAAGCCCGGCGCCGTGCGGAAAGCGAGTCCCGGCTCATGGGGCTTCTCGATTACAAAGAGGAAGCGTGGCTGAGAGAAAAGAAGTTGAAATGGTCGGAGAAAGAGCGCCAGATGCGCAGGGCCGAAAACTGGAGGCGGCGTCTGACCATGTGGCAATCCGAACTGCTTGCCACCACCGACGCATCAGAGGCGGTCAAGGTGACCGCCGCGAGTTTGGCCCACTTAAGAGAGTCGGGAGGCAAGACGGATACGATGATGGCTTAATACTGATTTGGAAGAATTACTCGGCTGCATTTTCAGTATTTAAAGCACAACGAAAGCCAAGAAGAAAACCGCCTTTAGCATGTGGGACCATTTCCCCTCGGTTGTAGGCATTACTTCCATTTGGGGATTCTCCCGAAAACCCCCCACGAAAGATCTTTTTTTCGCCAGTTTCTGGACCTTTGGGATTATTTTCAGGCGACTTCTTGTAATAATCGGGGTCGTACCAGTCATTGACCCATTCACCTGCGTTTCCGGCCATATGGTAAAGCCCCAACGGATTAGGAGGATAGTGTCCACCGGGGAGAGGGTATTTCTCTCTCTGGGACCGATAATTTCGTCCTGATTCAATTTTCCCGTTGTCGGTGGGGAACATGATGTTCTGCCCCCGGCTGCGGGCCGCATACTCCCATTGCGCTTCCGTCGATAGGTCATAAGGCAGGCCCGATTCTTTCCCTAGCCATTCACAATAAGCTTTGGCGGTGTACCAGTCCGGAACGCCGGCCGGTTGGTTGGGCAGACGGGTAGGCTCTCCCGCTCGATCGATGCGATATTTCTCCCGCCCTGTCACCTCGTAAAAAATGTCCATTTCCTCCCAAGTCACTTCGTACTTCTGTATGTAGTAGCTATCGAGCGTGACCTTGTGAGCAGGCTTATTGTCGGCCCAGGACGTCCAATAGCCAAAATACTTTTCACCATTTTCGTTGACGAATTCATCCGAGCCGGCATCGCCCATCATGAAACTGCCGCCCTCCACGAACACCATGTTGGCGCGGGTCTGCTCCAGAAGGGCCTTGACCTGCGCTTTCGGCACCTCGGAATTGGCGGGTTGACATCCAAAAAGCAACCCCAGACTTAAAAAGATTGTGAAAAAACGAGATATCCGTTCCATGACCTTCCTCGAGTAATTAAAAGATTTAGCGAAATCAATGACGCATCCTAACATACGGGTTGAAAGAATTTAACCCTTTTCAGAACCGGGATGGCCACGAGCTGAAACTCCCCAATCCTGAAGCTCAGGTCATAGCATGAT
>CALZIZ010000370.1 GCA_945787465.1 uncultured Desulfuromonadales bacterium | reverse complement strand
TACGATCCGCTGAAAAGTCACCGGGGGTTTATCGAGGAAGGGCTTGCCAGCTGGTATGGCAAGGACTTTCACGGCAAAAAGACCAGCAATGGCGAGATCTACGACATGTACGCGATGACCGCCGCCCATAAAACCCTCCCCCTGGGGGTGCATGTTCAGGTCACCAATAAAGCCAACGGCAAGCAGGCGGTGGTGCGGGTCAATGATCGCGGCCCCTTTGTAAAAGGACGCATCATAGACCTGTCATACACAGCCGCCAATTCTCTGGGGGTTGTCGGGCCCGGCACAGCGCCGGTGCGTGTGGTGGCGCTCGGCTACAAGGCCACAGACCGGGCAGGGGAGGTCAGATATCAGGCTCCGGAGAGTTACGCCGTCGGCAGCTATGCAGTACAGGTCGGAGCCTTCACCGTTGCCGAAAACGCCCAGCGAATGGCCAACGATATGCGCCGGAGTTATGGCCACGCCAGCATTGCCCGGGGATACGTGAACGGACGGCTGTTCTACCGCGTGCGGGCAGGTAAATTCCCCTCCCTGGAACAGGCCGAAGCGGCTCGCGCGGCCTTTGAACGTAAGGGCTATGGGAGTTGCTTTGTGGTGGCGATGGAATAATACCTGAATCCGTGAGTTCTGACCGGGCAATAGCGCAAGTCATTGACCTGCCTAATCGTTCAAAAAATCACCGACGAACCTTTGGGTGCGCCTCAGATTTTTTAAAACACTTATTCAGGCCAAGCACTTACACTCTTTTCCCGCCCCGAAACCACGGATCCAGGTAATAGTAAAACAATTTTGAATTGATAAGCTTCTCGTCACCCGTCACCCGTCACCCGTCACCCGTCACCCGTCACCCGTCACCTGCCTCGCTTACGAATCTCCTCTTTGACTAGCTTTTTCTGACCCGGGCTGAGGTTTTTGCCGGCCAGCAGATTTTTTATATCGCTGAGATTGGCGCTGGGTAGAAACAGGGTGAACCAGATGGGTGGGGTTTTTCTGTTTTTCAGGATGGCTGCGCGCAGATTGGGGCGGGTTTTCCATTTGGGGTGGCGGGCGATGCAGGAGATGTTTTCGGCTGTGGCTTTGGCGCTGCTGAGAAATTGAAAAATGGCGACTTCCCTGAGCCGGGGATTGCTCAGGCAGGCCTCCATCAGGGCTGGGTCCCCCTCTTTGAGCAATTCGCAAACAACCGTAGCGGTCCCGCGCCTTGCCAGGGTTGTCTTGTTGCCCAGGGGGGTGGTGGGCAGGCGTTGGATAATGGTTCGTTCGGCCGCCAGTTTCTGGTCCGGTGTAACTCCGGGAAGAAAACACAGGCTTACCAGCTCGAAGAAAAATAGTTGCGGTAGCAGTGACTGTACCACCGGCCCGGGCGTAGCGGGGTTGCGCGCCAGGGCGAGCTTGATGGGGCGGCTTTCCCGGGCCGCCTCCATCTGAAAGATCGCCTTGAGCAGATCCTCGGGGAGGTCGCGGCGTTTGAGCAAGGCCAAAAGGTGCTCCTCGCCCAGGTGACGGTTCTTGAGGCAGGTCCGCAAAACCTCCGGGGAGGGGTCGAGAACGATCTGGAAAAGCTCATCCCCCCGGGCGGTCAGTGCGCCCTGCAGGCGCTTTGCGAGAGCGGCATCAAGCCGGGATGTCTGCTTGTCGCTGTCCATTGGTCGATAATCGCTTATCCCTTACCCTTTAACGGGAAACCGTATTGCCCCAGAAAGTCTTCCTTGAACGCTTTGAATTCCCCCTGTTCAATGGCCTGGCGGGCGCCCTCCATCATTTTTAGATAAAAGTGCACGTTGTGAATGGCAGCCAGGATGGCCGACAGGATTTCGTTCGAGGTGTAGAGGTGGTGCAGGTAGGCGCGGGTAAAGTTGCGGCAGCAGTAGCAATCGCAGGCGGCATCCACGGGGAAGAAATCCCTGCGATAGCGACGGTTGGTCAGGCGAATCTTGCCGCGACTGGTAAACAGGGTTGCGCTTCGGGCATAGCGGGTGGGGATGACGCAATCGAACATGTCCATTCCCCGCTCGACGCTCTCCAGGATATCCTCAGGCAGGCCGACCCCCATCAGGTAGCGCGGTTTGTCCTCGGGCAAAAAGGGCACGGTATCGTCCACGACCTTCTTCAATAAGTCGAGGCCTTCTCCAACGCTGACCCCACCGACGGCATAGCCGGGAAAGTTCATGGCGGTCAACTCTTCAGCGCACTGCCGGCGCAGGTCTTCATAAATGCTACCCTGGACGATGCCGAACAGGGCCTGGTCGCTGCGTTTATGGGCCAGGATGCACTCTTCGGCCCAGCGGATGGTTTTGCGGATTGATTTTGCCGCGTAATCGTGGCTCGACGGGTAAGGGATGCACTCATCGAAAGCCATGATGATGTCCGCCCCCAGGGCGTTTTCGATGGCAATAGCTTCCTTGGGGCCGAGAAAGATTTCTTCGCCGTTGACCTCATGACGAAAATAAACGCCATGGTCGGTGATTTTCTTTTTGGGCAGGGAGAAGACCTGGAACCCGCCACTGTCGGTGAGGATCGGGTGGTCCCAGTTCATAAATTTATGCAGACCGCCAGCTTTTTGAACCAGGCCTTCGCCCGGTTTGAGGTGGAGGTGGTAAGTGTTGGAGAGGATGATCTGGGCGCCGCATTCTTGCACCTGGGCCGGGGTCATGGCCTTCATGGCTGCGTGGGTGCCAACGGGCATGAAGATGGGGGTTTCGATGGTGCCGTGGGGCGTGGTGATGCGTCCGCGGCGAGCGGCGGTCGTGCTGTCGGTGCTTAGAAGGTCGAATTTGAACATATCGCTGGTGAGATTCCCTTGATTTTCTGGTGGAATAGGCCTTGGGGCTCTTTGCTTTACGCAGAATTTACTCCAAATAGTGAAGCTTATCAGAAAGCCCCTGGGAAGGCAATAAGCTGGATGGTTGTCAGGGGCTGGAAACGGGTGTTTTCTTGAGGAGTTGGCCAGGCAGTCCCGGAGTGATTTTCAAGCCCTGGCCGGAACCTCCTGAATTGCATACAGTATGCAACTAAGGCCTTGACTTGTATACGATGTAATGTTACTAACATTCAGCATTTATGTGTGATGGTGGTCTCGTGAGAAGCGTTCTGGTCTTCTCCGGGGCGACGTTTCCAATCAACCTTGTCCCAGGGAGAGATACACATGGCAGAATTCAATAGTTGGCGGGATCCGCCCCAGGTTGACCAGGGTATTTTCCGGAACGGGCCGCTGCCCTTGTTGCTTTTTCTCCCCCCGGAAAATACCACTGCCGCCTGACGTTATCCACCGGGGGCCCGGTGGATTTCAGCACTGATATACGAATAGTGACCCGGGCGATATTATCGCCAAATCATTGCTTACCAAGGAATACACATCATGCAGATGACACAAAGCACAGTGGGCAGAAAGGTCCTGATGGCCGTTACCGGCCTGATCCTGCTTGTCTT
>CALZIZ010000369.1 GCA_945787465.1 uncultured Desulfuromonadales bacterium | reverse complement strand
CACGGTGCTGGTGGCCAACACCGGAGCCGGCGAAGCGACCGACGTGGTCCTCGACGATCACCTGAGCCCCTACACGGCCTGGAGCCTCGACGCCTTTGGTGCCGCCACCCCCTTCGAGTTCACAGACGGCGCCCCTTCCTCGGCGCTGACCCTGGGCACCGCCAGCTATTCGGACGACGGCGGCGGCAGCTACGCCTACACCCCGACCTCCACAGGAGGCGGGGCGCCGGCCGGCTACGACGGTGCGGTCACCAACTGGAAAATTCCCATGACCGGCACCATGGGCTCGGGGGGGAGTTTTACCTTGAAATACAAGGTTCGGGTTGAATAAAGCCCAAGGCAACAGGTTCCAGGTCCCAGATTTCAGGAAAAGCTTATGTAGGATGGGCAGAGCTCAGCGATGCCCATGCCGCACCAATCGATACGCCCACAGAAGATGGGTCCGTCGCTTCGCTCCTTGCCCCTCTTACGGCTCCCCCAATCCAAAACTTCCTGCAATTAACACCGTAGGATGGGCAGAGCGCAGCGATGCCCATGCCGCACAAGTCGATCGGCCCCTGAACGATGGGTCCGTCGCTTCGCTCCTTGACCCATCCTACGACTTGCACCTTTCTCCTGCCTTCCCCAAGGCACAATAATTGCTGTTATCTCTAATCCGGATGAAAATTACCAAATAGCCATAAAAACGTTCTATTGATGCCCACTTACGGAGTCATCGCAATGGTTGTACCTGGGGGGCTGACCATCAAGAAACGACTGCTGCTCTACGGAGCTGGATTACTGACCCTGATGGCTATCTTGGCAACGGCGGTCTGGCTGGCGTTTTCATCTGCCAAGGACCTCTCCATCCTCCAGTTTCAGTTTGAAAGCGCCACCTCTCATCTGCAGGAGACAATGAGACGGCTCAACGAATATGTGATCAGCGAAGGAACCCCCGCTCCACTGAAGCACACCAACCAGGCCAGGGCCAAATTCCAACTCACCTGCCGGGAAATTCTGACCACGACTCAAGATCCCGAATGGCACTCGGCCGTCAATCAGAAGATCCTTCCCAAATGGCAGGAGATCGATCGAAATATCGAAACCTTTTTGGCGTTTGAGGATGTCGACCTTCGCAACGTCGAAGCCATGGTCCAGCTGGGCAAGGTCCTTGCCCAGTCCGAGGCTTTGACCGAAGAAATGCAGGGATTAAACCTTGCCCTTCTGAATCAGAAAACCAGCAATCAGACAAAGATCATCTGGCAGTTCTGGATCAGCATGGCAATGAGTTTTATTTGCATGAACTTAGGCATGATTTTTCTTTACCGCTCGATCATCATACCGATAAGAACATTGATCGAAACATCGGGAAAGATCGGCCGGGGAGACCTGGAGCAAAGGGTTGAGATCCAATCGAATGATGAATTCGGATTATTATCCGAATCATTCAACCAAATGACCGAAAATTTGTCTAAAACCCTTGTATCCCAACAGCAGCTTGACGCCATCATTGAATCGATGCTCGAATCGGTGATTGTCATCTCACATGAGAAGACCATCGAAAAGATTAACCAATCCACCCTGAAAATGCTCAGTTACCAGAAAGACGATTTGATTGGAAAATCCTTTGATGTGGTCACCGGCCTCAAGAGCTCGATTGATGTATCTTCACAGCTCAGGCCGACTCAGTCCTTTACCGAACGCCACTACCTGGCCAAGAGCGGCGAAGAGATCCCGGTGCTCTTTTCAAAGGCCACCATCAGAAGTCAAGTCGATGACACAAATAAAACGCTCTGTGTCGCCCTCGATCTGACCCAGCAGAATCAAACCGAAAAAAAATTGCGCGACAATGAGCAGCGCCTGCAACATATCGCCTACCACGACCCGCTCACCAATCTTCCCAATCGATTGCTGATCCAGGACCGTTTTCAGCATGCCATCAACAAGGCGCGCCGCAGCGAGCAGAAAGTCGCGTTCCTGATTCTCGATCTGGACCGGTTCAAGGACATCAACGACTCGCTGGGACACGACATCGGTGACCAGCTGCTTAAGGAAACAGCCGATCGCCTCCAAAGCTGCGTCCGCGATTCGGACACCGTGGGACGCCTCGGCGGCGATGAATTTGCCATCGTCCTGGAGCAGATAGAGGAATTAACCCATGTGGGAATGCTGGTCCGGAGAATGTTGAGCAAGCTCGCCCAGGAGTTTGCTATCGAAGACCACACCCTTTATATCTCGGCCAGCATCGGGATCAGCATCTACCCCACCGACAGCGCCAAGGTCGATGAGCTGGTACGTTTCGCCGAGGTGGCCATGTACCGCGCCAAGGAGCAGGGTGGCAACAATTACCAGCTCTATACCGCCGACATGAACGCCCGGGCCCATGAACTGCTGCTGCTCGAAACCCACCTGCGCCAGGCCCTTGAGGAGCGACAGCTGCTCCTCTTCTACCAGCCACAGTATGATCTGGCCACGGGCGAACTGGCCGGGATGGAGGCCCTGCTGCGGTGGCGCCACCCCGAGAAGGGGATGGTGTCGCCGGGCGACTTTATTCCCCTGGCCGAAGAGACCGGGCTGATTGTCCCTATCGGCGAATGGGTGCTGCGCACCGCCTGTCAGCAGAGCCTTGCCTGGCAAAAGGCGGGACACCCCCCGGTCCCGGTGGCCGTCAACATCTCCGGGCGCCAGTTCAAGGAGCCTGACTTCATTGAAACCGTCGAGAAGGTGCTCGAAGAGACCGGTCTTGATCCGCGCTGGCTGGAGCTGGAAATCACCGAAAGCGTGGTCATGGACCGGGTCGAGGAGACGATTCTCACCCTCGCCGAGCTGCGGGGAAGAGGCATTCAGCTGGCCATCGACGATTTCGGCACCGGCTACTCCTCCCTGAGCTACCTCAAGCGCTTTCCCATCAACAAACTGAAGATCGACCGCTCGTTTGTCATGGACGTGGTGGAGAACCCCACAGATGCGGCCATTGCCGGCTCGATAGTTTCCCTGGCCCACAGCATGAATCTTGAGGTCATCGCCGAGGGCGTTGAAACCGAGGCCCAAATGGAGTTTCTCAAGGCCAGGGGATGCCACCAGATTCAGGGTTTTCTGCTCGGCCGCCCGTTGCCGGCCGAGGAGTTTACCGGGTTTTTCGCCAAGGCCTGCTGATCTTCTTCACCTGCTGACAACTGCAACCACCACAATCATTGGGAGAATCAATAACCGCCCCCCCAAAAAAGGTACGATATTTGCCTTAATCAAGAAACATAATCGTCACTTCCACAGTGACACCGAAAGGGCAAAGCCCGGGCAACCGGGTGACGCAAAGCTACCTGTCCGACAAGCTTCGTCGAAGTGTACTCCTGACACCCTGAAAAGCCTGCCCCCAATCGGTGGCAGGCTTTTTTTTGCCCGGCAGGCCGCAGGGGAAGGTGTCGCTAAAACACCTCGGCATTCAGTCAAATGACCTGAAATACCCTGCTGGACTTTTTTTCATAGACCGCGAACCCGACCAATCAGGTCTCAAACCCAAAGGAGCACCAAATGAAAAACCTCAGCCCCCTGTCCACCCTGATGCTGTTTGTTCTGCTCTGCGCTCCGAGCCTCGCGCTGGCCAAGCCTGATGTGGTCATCAGCATGAAGGCCGAAAAAGAAACCGTCGTCATCGAGGATGACAAAGAAGTGATCAAGATCGTCCCGGCCACGGAGATTACCCCCGGCGAAACCATCATCTACACCCTGACCTACACCAACAGCGGAGATGAGGCGGCCACCAACGTGGTGGTGGACAACCCGGTTCCCCAAGGGACCATATACCTGCCCAATACCGTCACAACAGCGGGCGCTGAGGCCACCTTTTCCATCGACGGCGGCAAGACCTTCAAACAGCCTGCGCTGCTGACCTACAGGGTGAAAAAGACGGACGGCACCACCGATGAGCGCGCTGCCACCCCTGAGGATTACACCCATATCCGTTGGAATATCACCACCATTGCCCCGGCCCAGAGCGGCGAACTCTCCTACCGGGCCAAGGTGAAATAAAACCACCTGCTACCCGCAAAAAAAAATAGAGACAAACAGAAACCCAACAAAGGAGCAATCACCATGAACCGCCAGCGAGGAAAGCCGCTCCCGGGCCAGCCAGGCTGCGAAACGCCAAGCGACGTTCAACTCAAACCCCCACAGAAACGGAGGGTGCCATGACAAGAATCAAAGCACGAGCCCATCCCGGCTTTCAGAGTCTTTCCTGGGCACTACTGCCCCTGCTGGCCCTAATGATCCTGCTCGCCCCAGCAGTGGCCGGGGCCAATAGCGGGGCCGATACCACCATCCTCAATGTGGTCACCGTGGCCTACAAGGATGCCACGGGGACCCAGTCCTTTTCCGCAACCGCCTCCTCGACGGTCACCGTCAACCTGGTCGAAGCGGCCCTGACCATCTCCGGCCGGCCGACTGGCGCCAACAAGGGGGACACCGCGGCCCAGCCGAGCAATGCCACAGTGGCTTCAGGAGCTACGGCAAGCTACCTCTTTGCCCTGACCGCCAACGCCAACGGCGACGATATCTACGACCTGATGGTCACCAAAGGCGTCGTAGCCAACGTCACCGGTGATTCGGTGAGCTTTTGGGCGGTCGACCCCGACGGGTCTTCGAACCCGGTGGCCAGCCCAGCCAGCGTCACCCTGGGCGCCTCGATCATCACCGCAGTGACCGGCGAAACCACTTTGGAATTTCCGGGCGGCACCCTGACTAACATTGCAGTCAACGACATCGTGGTCATCAACGGCGTCGACTACCTGGTCTCTGCGGTGACCGTCGGCAGCGGCGCCAGCCATGACAATGTTGGAGGCTCCCCCCACAGCGATGTGGGTGCCACAACCGCAGAAGTCAAGGGCTCTTTGACCCTGGCGGCCAATACCGACGGCAGCAACACCGTCCCCCTCTTCATCACCAATGCAACGGCCTCTGCCGGGGACACCGTAGGCGAGCAGGTCCTGCTCAAAGTCGACGTCAGCGCAACCGCCACCGGCGGCAGTGACGGTACGGTCCCCTACACCGTCGATACCGACACCCTGGTCAACGGCACCCTCGATGGAGGCAGCAACCCCGCCAGCACCACCAAGACCACCACCTTCACCGGCGTCCAGCTGACCATTCAGAAAGAGGTCAGAAACGTCACTTCGGCGCCTCGGTTGCCGGCGACTCCTTGGACATCCTCGAATATCGGGTCACCATCGACAACACCGGCAGCGGCAACGCCACCGAGGTCACGGTGACCGATGCGGTGCCGACCTACACCACCCTGGTCACCTTCACCAATGCCCAGGGCTATGGTGCTGCGAGCCCCGCCGGAACAGGCGTAGCCACAGACTTCTTCGCTCAGGGCTCCGACGGTGGCACCACCCTCGATCTGACCATGCAGAATTCTGATACCGAGAACGGCAGCGTCACCTCAGGTGACGGAGCAGGAACGGCTGCCGGCAGCGCGCTGACCATCTATGTCGGCACGGGCAACGACAACACCACAGGCGGCACCGTCGACACGGTCACCACCTACACCATTCTCTACCAGGTGAAGATCGACTGACCCTGACGAATTTGTCAACGACCAGGTTGGAGGCGCACCCATCCCAGCCCGGTCCTCGCATAAAAAGGATAAGTCATGAACCTGCGAGCCTTTAGATTACTGATCCTTCTGGCGGTGCCCTTGGCCCTGGGGCTCTTTGCCCAGAACGCTTCAGCGTCGGTCGCCGCCAACACCCAGATCATTAACCAGGCGACCCTCTCCTACGATGACGGCAGCGGCCTGCAGTCCGTCAACGCATCGGTCACCGTCACCGTCGACCTGGTGCCGGGCCTGGCCACCCTGAGCAGCCCCCTCGATCAATCGGGGGCCTACAGCGGCGCCGACACCCAGCAAAACTACAACTACACCATCACCGCCAGCGGCAACGGCCCCGACATCTACACCCTCACGGCAGTCGTTTCCGGGGCCCCGGCCCCGGGCAACACCGTGCTCAGCGACCCGGGCAGCAGCACCCCGACCCTGAGCAGCGCCAGCGTCAACCTCGGCGCCTCGGTGACCGTAAGCGGCAGCACCGCCCTGGTGCTGAACGTACCCTCGGACGGCGTAGCAGGCGCTGCGGTCAACGGCATTGCCGTCGGCGACACCCTGGTGGTCAGCGGCGAGGCGAGGAGCGTTTCGGCCGTCACCAATACCGGCAGCGGCACCTCAACCATCACCCTCGGCAGTGCCCTGAGCTCAGCACCTGCGGCCGGTGTTTCGGTCTTCGAACAGCAGGCCCTGACCCTGGATGTCTTCTCCGGGAACCTGGTCAGCGCCGGCAGCAATGTCACCGTCTCGGTCGATGTGACCGCGTCCAATAGCGCCGGCAACGTCTCCGACCAGGTGGCAAGCACCTATACCAGCGGCAATGCGACCCTGGTCAAATACGTTCGTAACGTCACCGACCCGGCGGGCAACTCCGGTGGCAGCGGCGGCCAGAACTTCACCGTCGAGGCGGTCAGCAAGACCTACTTCACCGGCGGGGTGACCGGAGGGACCGGCGATGTTCTGGAGTATCTGCTGGTTGTCGAAAACACCGGCTCCGGACCGGCCAACCTGTGCAGTGTCGACGATGTGCTGCCCAGCGCCTTTGTAACCTTCAGCTCCGATGCCTACGGCGCCCCCGACGACCTTCTCTACATCAACGAAACCGCCACCGAAATTGCCCTGACCGAAGGCGGCGGCGATGACCAGGCCACTCTGAGCGGCGCCACCCTTACCGTCACCCTCGGAACCGGCGCCACCCCGGCGGCAGGTGGCAGCATCGCTGCAGGCAAGACCGTCAAGGTAGCTTACCAGGTCACCATTAACTAAGGCAGGGGGCAAACAGTACCAGCAAGGGACAAAATCGGGTGTTTATCTTCTTGTCATGGATACTTCGGATTGCGGTCTCCTGCCCTGCGGCCGGAGACCCGACACGAAGCAGGCTTTCTCCGAAAAACATACGGAGAACAGCCGTTTTGCGCCATGGCGTCCTGAAAACCCTGCTCATCGCCCTGCTGCTGGGACTTTTTTGCGCTCCGACACCTGCTGCCAGGGCTGCTGTCAACGGCACCTTGATCACCAACACCGCCAACTTCAGTTACACCGAAGGGCTTGCCATCTCCTCCTCCGTCGACGTCCTTGTGGTGCTGCACACCCGCTCGACCCTTGAACTTTTCCAATACCTTGCCAATCCTTCGAGCCCTGAGCTGATCCAAGTTTCGGCCACTCAATATGCCTCGGACAGCGACCTGAGCCTTCCCTTTGCCACCCTGGCGGCTCCAGTGCCGGTCGGTGCAAGCGATCCACTCGACCTGAGCCAGGCGCTGCCCCTGGTACCGGCCACCGCTTTTCACCAGGGAGAACAGATTTTCCTGCGGTTGATCGATCCCGACCAGAATCTCGATGGAACCAGAATGGAGACGGTCCTGGTCACCATCGGCTGCTCCGAGACAGGGGATCAGGAAGTGCTGAGCCTGGTCGAAACAGCTCCGAACAGTGGAACCTTCGCCGGCTACGTGTTCACCGCAAAGGGCGCGGCGGCACCCTTCGACGGGATTATCACCGTCGCCTCCGGGGCGGAGGTCGAGGCGCGGTACGTCGACGCCCTTGACGGCAGCGACGCCTCGATCACCGCGGTACTCGTCGACCCTTTGGGCGTGGTCTTCGACAGCCAGACCGGGCAACCGGTCAATGGCGCAACCATCTCCCTGCTCAATGCCCTGACCGGCGAGGCGGCCGAGGTATTCGGCGATGACGGGGTCAGCAGCTACCCCTCTAGCGTCGTTTCGGGCGACAGCGTCACCGACAGCAGCGGCGCCGTCTATGATTTCGCCGCAGGCAACTACCGTTTCCCCTTTGTCGCCCCCGGCTCCTACCGGCTGCAGATCGAACCGCCGGCAGGCTACTCGGCTCCTTCGGCCAAAACGATCCTTGAGCTCCAGGCCCTGCCGAACGCCCCCTTTGCCCTGCTCGATCCCGGCTCTTTCGGCGGCACCTTCCAGGTGATGCCCGGCCCGCCCCTACGGGTCGACCTGCCCATCGATCCCCACCTCAACGCCCTGTGGGTGCGCAAGAGCGCCGACCGGCAACGGGTGGCCAGCGGCGATTTCGTGCCCTACCAGGTGACCGTGGAAAACACCCTGGCGGTCACCCTGGGTAACGCGGTGCTCTCGGACCGCCTGCCCCTCGGTTTCAGGTACCAGACAGGGTCG
>CALZIZ010000368.1 GCA_945787465.1 uncultured Desulfuromonadales bacterium | reverse complement strand
CAGGGCAATAAAGGCGTCGATCGCCTCGCGCGCCTGCAGCAGCGGATAGAGAGCCGGCAGGTCCTCGGTTTCCACCCCCGGGCGGAAAAACTCTTTTAATTCGGTTGTGATCATTCCGTCAGACATAGAATTTCATTCAGATAAATGGTCTTCGGGTTTAAAAAATTACGCCACCAGCACCTGAGTTCAAATGGGGCTATTCTTATACTCCTGCCCCCCTTCCCTGTCAAATGTTCTAACTGGAAAATCCAGGACGAAATGCGTTTCTGAAGTCGATCTGCTTAATATGATTGACTTCGAGGGCGTGTCTCTGGTGAGGTGGGACGGAGGTTGTTTTAATCTTCCGTTTAAACTGGGATATCACATGGGAGCAACTTGTTCACTGAGACCCTGCAACCAAAGAGGTATCAACTTAAACTAAAATCCAACCGTAACTATTCACCTCCCACTTCTGCCTGGCAATCCTTTTCCACCGCCCGTTCGCTTTGCTCACTCAAGACGCCAAGAACGCTAAGAAGAGCTGATAAAGGCTAAAAATGTTGTAACTATTCAACAGCCCTGAATCCTTTTGAGTCAAGGCCGAAGGCTGGATTCCCGCCCAAAAGCTCTTCGGGAATGACGGTTGCTTCGGGCATGCTCGGCCGTCATCCCCGAGTGTTTTGTCGGGGATCCAGGTTTTCTGCCCGTGGCAGTCTGAAATGGGCTGAATAGTTACAAAATGTTTACGCTTGCTTTGCGATCTTTGCGCCTTTGCGGTAAAAAACAGGTGACCCCGGAGGTGGTTAAGCTGAATAGTTCCATCCAACCAGACTTTACGCGGACACAAAATAATGGGCTTTCCAAAATCGGACTTTTGCTGTTTGGCTGATTTAACTTTACCGTTATTATTGATGAGTGATTCATTCAAATAAACCCAAAAGGGTGACACTGCTGCCTGAATCCCCAACGAGAGGGGGCCATCCCATGCCAATTCGAATTGTACGACTCGGAACCGCCAGAGCAAGCAACGAAGGCCTGCGCATCGGGACAGTCAGGCGTCCGCCTCGGGGAGTTCCCAAGAGCGAATATTCCTCTCAAAATTGGTACGACGTATGGCTTCCAAACGTAGCACCAAGCCCTGAGCTCATGAAATTGGGGCAAGCTGCTGAATCTGAAAAAGAGTGGGCCACATTTTTCAGGAAATATCGCACCGAGATGAGCGTCCCTGAAAAGAGCAGAGTTCTTGATCTGCTCGCGGCCCTGTCTCACACGACAGATATCTCGGTGGGCTGTTATTGCGAGGACGAGGCGCGCTGTCACAGGTCGGTTCTACGTGAACTTCTGGCGGAGAGAAAAGCCAGGATTGGATGAGAGTGGTGACCGTATGGCCAAACTAAACCCGGTCATTGGATGCCCGAAATACAGCATTGGGACAGAACCAGCTAAAAAAGGGAATAAATCTATCAACTTGGATACTTGGCAAGGAGACAAAGAATGCGAATCAAGAAAACAATTCTACCCATTATGCTTCTGATCCTGTTTGCCAGCCCGCAGTTTGCCCTGGCAAAAGATCATGGCCATCCCCCAGAGGCCCCCGCTGACCGAGGCATTCAGCTCTCACCTGCACTGACAACACTTCTCAACCAGGAGATGGAGGCCATCCAGAAAGGAATGATGGCCCTGATCCCGGCAATCGCATCGGGCAGGTGGGATGAGGTGGCTGATATCGGCAAGAACATAAAGGCCAGTTTCATCATGAAACAAAAACTCTCAAAAGCCCAAAGGGAGGAACTGCATCATGCTCTTCCACCGGCTTTCATCGAAATGGATCAGGCCTTCCACAAGTCTGCAGGGATGCTGGCCCATGCAGCCGAAATGAAAAATTCTGATGTGGTGAATTTCTACTTTTTTAAACTCAACGAAGCCTGTGTCTCCTGCCACGCCAAATACGCGACCGGCCGCTTTCCCGGCCTCGCAACCGCTATTGTGTCAAATACATGTAGAGATTTATTTCCACGCTCTTGTTGGTCGAGTTGTAAAGAAAGACCCGATAACGGGGGAAACCCACCGTTACGCTTGTGGACTCAGAGGTGAAATAGCGATAGGGGCCAGGATCAACCCAGGTTTTGACTTCAAGGGGAAAAAGTATGGCCCGGTCCTCGATTAGAGCATGGATAACCGGCTTTTCATCCGGGACAAAAATGGCTCCCACAGTGCCCGGGGTGAAGTTGGTACTTTTGAGTTCCCCCTGCAGGCTGAGTACCGCTGAGGTGAATCCCTCGGCATGAATCGGGTCAACCTCTATGAGGTTGCTCGTATCCTTTCGCCGAACCGGGGGAACGACGATCTTCTCCCTTCTCTCAAGCTCACTGTGCTTGATCCTCCCTTTAATGGCAACCGCCCCTTCGACCTTCTGGATTTTTGGAAAGTTAACCACTTGCACCCCCTGGATTTTCCCTTCGGAATCGCCCTGATAGGCAAGCAGGGGAGAAGCCAATAACACAATGACAAGGGCTTGAATGAGCGTTTTCAAAAGACGAACCTCCTCTGTAAAATAGATTCGCTGGCAGATGGCCATGTGCCGAATTCGGCAGGTATTTCCCTAGTTCCAAATTCGTCTTGGAGCGAAACAGGGCCCCTAAGATAAAAAAGCACCTGGGTCACCGGAGCTACGGAATGTAGGTTGGGTCAAGGAGCGCAGCGACGGACCCAACAATTTCCTGCGGTGAAACGCCTGTTGGGTTTCGTTCCTCAACCCAACCTACCCTGCGACTTCCTTTGGCCTAGAACTCTGAGCGCGAAGGGAGCCAATCCCACGCTCAGGTCCTTATACGCTTGGGCACGCAGAGGTTTCGCCCGCTATGGACACGCCCGCCACAATTCGCGCAGACGTATTTGGGGTTTTTGTGCAGCTCGGCCAGCTCCGCTTTGGAAAGCCTGGTATTCAATTCACAGAGATGCAGATGGTGCTCCTCGGGCTTTTTGCAGGTTGTATTATCGGCCATTGTAAATCCTCCTCACATTAAATCTTAAACGAGGAGGGACGGCCGTCAATCTTTGATAGGTCGCAGCACAATCCCGGGGACACAATACCGTTTTTAATAACAATTCCTTCCTTAATCATTAAAAACGGTATTGTGTCCCCGATTTTTTCAGACCGAGCTGCGCGCCAAGGCCTACTAATGACATGGCCTTTTCCCTGGGATCGAGGGTTTGGGAAATGAACAATTGCCGAAGAGCATTCCATAAAAACGGTCTCGAATTTTATCGCCTGGAAAAAAACGGCATTTTAATGTAAGTTCATGCCGGTAAATCTAGCGTCGCCCCCACTTCCCCCCGTTTTAAACTTCCACGTTTAAAAGGAGGAAGGCCAGTTTTATATGGGCTGCAAGAATTTCTCAGAGTACTCTAAGGCAAAACCCATGGCAGGAACAACTGCAAGCAGACAGGGGCACAATCCAAGCCAGGCACACCTCCATTTTCTTGAATGCATGGATCAAATAAACCGGGTGATCCATCAATCAGACGATGCCGAACAGATGCTCTGGAATGTTTTAGATACGGCCATTACGATCTTCGGCTGCGACCGTATCTGGCTTTCTTATCCCTGCGACCCTGAAGCACCGACCTTTTGCATACCGGTGGAGGTGACCCGGCCAGAATATCCGGGCGCTTATACAAAAAACCTGGAGATTCCGATGAAACCGGGGGCAGATGAGATCTGCGCCAATGTCCTTGCCGTAGAAGGGCCTGTTTTTTACACAGCAATCTCCGATCCCCCAATCTGGAAGGATCTCGGCAATCAGTTCGGTGTGCGTTCCCAGATGGCCATGGCGCTTTACCCCCGAGTCGGCAAGCCATGGATGCTGGGCATGCATCAATGCAGCCACGAAAGGGTCTGGACCGAGGACGAACAGCGACTCTTCGAGGGCGTTGGCCGAAGAATCGGCGAAGGGCTCAGCACCCTGTTGCTGCTTCGCGATCTGCGCGAAAGCCAGGAACGATTCGATCTGGCCGTCAAGGGTTCAGGCGAGGGCCTCTGGGACTGGCCTGACACCAGAGAGCCTGCCATGTGGTGGGCTCCCAGGATTTACGAAATGTTCGGTTTCGAACCGGGGGAGATCACCCCGTCCCAGAGCATGTTAAGCGAAATGATCCACCCCGCAGACCGGCAAAGGGTGCAGACGACCCTGCAAAAACACCTGCAGCAAGATGATGCGCCTTACGACCTGGAGTTTAGGCTTAGTACGAAATCGGGCGAGGAGCTGTGGATTCACGCCCGCGGTCAGTCCCTTCGGGACGAGAGCGGGCAGGCCCGACGGATGTCCGGCTCCTTCCACGATGTGACCGAACGCATACGAGCGGCTGAGGAGTTGAGACACTATCGCGACCACCTCGAGAAACTGGTGGCTGAGCGGACGGCAACATTGCAGACCACCAATTCGAAGCTTGAAGCTGCCAACAAAGAGCTCGAGGCCTTTTCCTACAGCGTCTCCCACGATCTTCGCTCTCCTCTGACCCCGATCATCGGTTACGCCGACCATATCAGGGAGCATTACCGCCCCCAGTTAGACGACCAGGCCATCGAGATGCTGAGCGAGATCACCACCCAGGGCGAGAAAATGATGTCTCTGATGGAAAACCTCCTGGCCCTGGCTCAGGTGGGGCATCTCAAGGAGACTGCCAAGCCCGAACCTGTAGCCGATATCCTCGGGGAGGTGATCAGGGATCTGAAGAAAGAATTTGCTGATGTCGCCGAAAGGGTTCTTTTGCAGGAAGACCTCCCTTCGGTCCATATTCAAGGCACCCTGCTGGCCCAACTTTTTTCCAACCTGATCGGCAACGCGCTGCGTTATGCCGGCAGAGCGGGCAGCCCCATCGAAGTCAGCGCAGAGCGGTCGGGCAATCGGGTGGTTTTTTCGGTCCGAGACCACGGCCCGGGGATACCTAAGGATGAGCAAACAGGGGTTTTCAACGCCTTCTATCGAGGGTCAACGGGAACAAACCACAAGGGGACGGGCCTTGGACTGGCCATCGTAGCCAAGATCGCAAACAGCTATGGAGGAAAGGCCTGGATCGAAGACACACCGGGAGGGGGATGTACCTTCCGGGTGGAAATTCTGGATAGGCCAGAGAAATAGTCCGTTATTATGCCGTCACAAATGTCTCTTAGACATCTCGGGAGCTTTTGCGAGAGCATAAGTTTTGGGCCTTGGGACCTTCGCTAAAGCCTCGCCTTCAGAACACCTGCCCCCCAATCCTTCTCATCAAAGCCTGGGCCGGCTGAAAGTCTGCCTGGATGTTCAGCACCTTCTCACAGTCAGAGAGCGCTTCGGTAAAGAGCTTCATCTCGTAGCAGGTCTGGGCCCTGCCCCAATGGGCGTCGAGCTGCGAAGGATTGATGGCCAGGGAA
>CALZIZ010000367.1 GCA_945787465.1 uncultured Desulfuromonadales bacterium | reverse complement strand
TGAGATCTGGTTGTTTACTTTACTCAATTTTGGAGTTGGTGTGCTCCAGGGGAGGAGCACACCCAAGACGCGATTCTAGTTGCGAATGTGTGTCGCCCAGTATACCGTTTGTGCCCCTGTCGGCACACTGTACCCTCTAATCCGGATTGTCCATGTTCCAGTCTGAAGTGTTCCGTTGACACCAGTCCGCTCGAAGACACTAATGCCGGAGTATCCTTTAGCCCTCTCAACCCCAGAAGGGTCAATAAGATGCACGTCAATATCGTTGTGACTCTGCGATGCGGACTCGGGCCACCAGAGGGCAGCATCCAAGTCACGTTTGCCGGACCCGACTTGAATAGGGATGTCGATGTTGGTGTGATGTCCAACAGATGCTTTGCCCCACCAGGCGTGACCATTGGTCGCCATTTTCAAAGGGCCTGCGCCCACAGTATTGTCGTATGGCCATTCATTTTGACCATAGAGGATCATGAAAGCGTAGGTCTGACCATTATCGTATGTCCCGAATTGCCGGAGCCAGTTTCGCGCTAACATCGCCGAGGCCGCAGCGTATGGTGTGGCACCACTAGTTCCACTGAATACTCGTAACGCAGTATCGCTGGTATTGCTCGCAGTTTCGCTCCAGGTCGGGGCCTGGATGTCCGGTTTGTAACGAGAGTCGGTGGCTGGGCCGCGCCCCTGATTGTTGTACTGAGCACCACCATCTGTCATGAATCCCCCGACTCCGAGCACCTTATGCGCGATTCCCGGCGAGGCTACAGTCGATGCATTAGGACCATAGTTCCCATTGGCTGAAACGAAAATGATGCCAGCGTCATAGGCGTTGTCGGCAGCTGTAGCGATAGTGCCGGCTTCCGATTCAATCGCTTGAATCTCGCCCACCAATACCTTGTCGAATGCGGCGATACCTGCCTGAATTCCCCGCACGGCGGCCGCGCTATTAAGGCCACCGGCCGTATAAATCTGCCAGCTATCTGTACGAACTTCGGTAACACCGCGGAAGGCATTGCTCAGTCTATTGTTACCAGTTAGAAGACCGGCGGAACTGGTACCGTGATTCCAGGAAAAATCCGTAGGATCATAATTGGGGGCGGAGGTATTGTTGCAGTTGTTTCCACCGTTGACACAGTCACGCATCCACGCAATGTGATCAGGCGAATTGAAAATATCGTGGGTATCTCGAACACCTGTGTCGAGAAGACCAATCCACGGGTTTGCAAGCCCCAGGTTGAAGTAGGGGTCAGAAACAATCCTGGCCCGACCATCCTGAGCGTCATTGTTGCTGTTTGCATCCGCTGGAGGTTTTTCACCACCTTCGACCGGCTGGAGATAAACGACATCCTGGGACTTGGCCAGACGTTTTACGTCACCAAGTCTAACGGTGCCAACGACGCTGTTAACAAGCCAAAAACTTTCCGTTTTCTTAAAGCTGCCGTACTCTTCCAGCGCTTTTAAGTACTTTGCTTGGGACTTTTCGCGTGACCGTTTAAGTTTTTCGATCGCTTCGGCTCGCCGGGTTTTGCCCTTCTCGCGATTTTCGTTCGGTCCCAACTCGGGTAGTCGAGGGATCCGGAGATGTTCCTTAAATGTGATGATAATTTTTGCTGAATCATCCGTGCCTTTTCTACTGATCCATTCCTGTAGCACGGGGCTGATCTTCGAGACCCTTGGTGTATCTCCTCTGTCGGGGTCGTAGTCTTTTTTTTGTACTTTTTTGTCAACGTAAATGTTTTTAGCTGGAATCTTGTAGGACACTCTTTCCTGGTCTTTTACGTATTTTGAAGTGGAAGTCGATCGGACTATGTTTAGCGGGTCAATTTTTACCTGATAGGGGTTATAGATGTTGTTGTCGGTTTTTTTTGCCGTGTCTTTTGTTAGTTCGCATCCCATCACCGATGCCATGAAGACAGCAATACAAATAACTTTAAATTGCCATATTCTGGTTGTTTTCATGATTGTCTCCTTTCTTCGAGTCTAACTAATCCTGCCCCAGACCAAGTACATTCCTTCCAGGGAAATCAAAAAATTCAATAAAAGGCCCGCTTCAAGAAACACCGCCACTCTGCCTGGCGACCGGTTACCTTTTAGGAAGTCTGATCGTTGTCCTTGTCTTTGTCTTGACATTGATGCAGATCTCTGCCTGCTAGCTCTGCTAAATCTTCGAAGCCTCGTGCAATGACCCGTTCGATCGGGAAGGTGCGAACACCCTGCAGAAACTTCTCCTCTACAATGTTCTGGAGTTTTTCTACCTCCTCAGGATCGATCCCCGCTTGGGGATGTGCCGTGCTCAAAATGCGAAGGCCTGCCAGGAACCAGTTCCAGCACAGCCTGAGGGTTGGATTGTACAATTTGACGCACGCCGTCTCGTTGCAGCCGACCTGAACAATACCGACGTGCGTGGTGTAGTTGAGGTGGATAAATCCCGGGGCAGGACTAACGCTACCGGCAATAACCCAATAGCAACTGGGCGGCAGTTCAACCTCAAGATGACCACATCGGAAAGGGAGGTTTCGGTAGATGCCATTTGGCACCGGTTGCCATTGACCATTGGGGGCCAGGAAGCGACCACACGGCCATTGAAGAATGCCTTCACAATCAAAAATGGTCATCCGGCCCGATCCATTAAATGTCCCGCAGGGATCCGCGACATCACTGACCCAGACGTTAAGTCTTCCTGTTCCCATAATCTTTTTTCTCCTTTTTAAAGAGTGAATCGCCCTAATCAACCCGCCAGGCAAAGGGACGCATGAAAAAAATTTGGATAATGGTGGCTCGACCAAAGGATGAAAAGAAGATAGGCAGTAAGCTTTTTATAGACTTGACGCCCTACCAGCCACAGATAATCCCTTTCGATCCAAACTCGCCTCCGATCACCCTGCTATGTCGATAAAAACAAACTCCTCCGTCAAATTAGGATGTTCTTGCCGTTTTCTGAATTTGCAATCCCTTTTACTACAGACGAAATTACAGATCGCTTACAGCCCTAAAAAATATGAAAGATTTTCAAGAAAGGTGAAGAAACGGGAATTCCGTGAGACCGAAGGATGAAAAAGAGAAGAATAGGGGGTGGTGGTCAAGTATCCCCTGCAAATTCCCCCTCTCCTCAAAATCCGTAAGCCATATGTAATTGCCTATGTAGTAAAAAAAGACACAAATCAAGAAGAAGGTAGGTCCTTTGGCATTTTTGTTCAGAGGAAAATCCAAAGCTTCTACAGTAGGTGGGGTGGTCCAAGGGATAGGAGGTCATCATGTCATTAATGAAGCAGGTCTTTTGCGTTGTTTCTCTTATATTATCTTTTTATCTATTTCAGAATTTTGCTCTCGCAACAGAGTCGACCTCAGGTGGTGAGTCTATCAAAGGAAGTGAACCTGACGTAATTATGCCTTTGCCCCCTGCGGACTGGAACGGAGCCGAAACCTGGGCATGGGAGAAAATTTCTGCCGGGGAGATTGCCGA
>CALZIZ010000366.1 GCA_945787465.1 uncultured Desulfuromonadales bacterium | reverse complement strand
GGCATGGAACTGATCGATTCATTCGGGCGGAAGATAAACTATCTGCGTCTCTCGGTGACCGATCGTTGCAATATGCGCTGCCGCTACTGCATGCCTGCTGATGGCGTTTCTATGCTCTCGCACCAGGATGTTCTGAGTTACGAAGAGCTTTTCCGGATTGCCGAAACCGCGGTCTTACTCGGAATCCGGAAGATCAGGGTCACGGGCGGGGAGCCGCTGGTTCGCAAGGGGATGATCGGCTTTCTCTCCCGTCTCGCCCAAATTCGAGGTCTTGAAGAACTGGTGCTGACCACCAACGGTCTGATGCTCGAGGAGATGGCCGGTGCTTTGCGCGATGCAGGGGTTCAGCGGCTCAACATCAGCCTCGACTCCCTGCGGGATGAAACCTTTGCCAGAATCACCCGGGGGGCCTCCCTCGCCAAGGTCATGGCGGGGATTGCTGCGGCCGAGAGGGCCGGGTTCCCTTTGAAGATTAACATGGTGGCGATGCGGGGAGTCAATGACGACGAGATCGGGGCCTTTGCCGCCTTGACCTTGAAAAAAACCTATGCGGTGCGCTTTATCGAATACATGCCGGCGCTAAAAGAAGAGGGCTGGCAATCCCTGGCGATCTCCGGAGAGGAAATCATGGAGAGGGTCTCTGCCGATTTTACCGCTTCACCGCTGATCCGCGGCGAACTCGCCGGCCCGGCGCGGGAATACAGGATCAGCGGTGCCGCCGGTACCGTCGGGGTGATCACCGCCGTCTCCGGGCATTTCTGCCAGGGTTGCAACCGCATCAGGGTCACCGCCTCCGGCTTGGCGCGCAGTTGTCTGTTCTCCGATGCCGGCCTCGATCTGAAACCGTTTCTAAGGGGCGGCGATGTCGGCAGTCTTGAGATGGCTCTGCGGCGGGTGGTCTGTTTAAAACCTTCGATGCACGGCATCTCTGCTGACGATACTACCCACAGCGCTTTTGCCATGGCCAACATTGGGGGATAATGAAAAGAGGTGCATGTCATGGACAGAAACTCAGAAGAAAAAACCGCCCAGGTCATCGCGGTATGCGTGAGTCCGCACAAGGGGGAGAGGAAAAAACCGACTGAATCTGTGACCCTGCGCGAGAACCACGGTATTGTCGGTGATGCCCATGCCGGGGACTGGCACCGGCAGGTCAGCCTGCTGGCCATGGAGAGTATCGAAAAGATGAAAAAGCTCGGACTGGATGTGGATACGGGCGATTTCGCTGAAAATATCACCACCTCCGGCATCCACCTCTTTTCCTTGCCCCTGGGGACAAGGTTGCACCTGGGGGAGACGCTTGTGGAGGTGACTCAGATCGGCAAGGAATGCCATAACCGCTGCGCCATCTATCACCAGGCCGGAGATTGCGTTATGCCCAAGGAGGGGATCTTTGCCAAAGTCCTCAAAGGGGGGCCGATCAAGGCTGGTGATTCCATCAGCTTCGCATAGCTGAGTCTCTTGAACCTCTCCGGTACATTTAGGGCGATGTAGGAGCGACTTCAGTCGCGAAGCCTTTTTCTCAGCCCATTTGCGACTGAAGTCGCTCCTACAAGGCACATCAACTCACCCAAGGGGGCCCCGAACAAAGGGGCCCCCTTTTTGATTGCGTTTGCTCAGGGCTGGATGTCAAAAGTGAAAAACTTTGATTCGGCGAAATCGTAGAGGGTGAGCATCCCGTCATCCACAAAGCCGCTGAAGTGGCTCTCCGTCCCATGATCATAACCCTCGAACAGTTTTCCGTAGAGCGACAGGCAGACATGGTGCCTGCCGTTGTCGCTGGTGATGCAATAATTTTCCGCTTCGAGGTCTCTTGACACGCCACAATCCGTGCGGGCCGGATGGGCTGAAGTGCTCAGCTGCAGCAAGTCCTCTCTTTCCAGAAACTGTTCTTCGTCCTGGTCGTAGATGGCCTTAACTTCTTCCTTAACAAAGAAACCTCCTGCCGCAAAAGCCAAATATGCCCTGGTCTGCTCAGTCATAGGTCACCTTCCTGTTTTGTAGGAACATTAACTGCTGTCTACCGCGCTCTGCCGGGATCCCGAGTCCCCTCCATAGCACCATGAAAAGAGTTTTCTAATGGTTGCTATATTTACCTTATAGTGTAAAAATTGAGATGTAGCAAATTTTATCTGTTTTTCTGACCAGCAAATCGGACCTCAATATGGAAATTCTCCCCACATCACCTGAGTCTGATTGTCCCTGCTGCCGCAGCAGGGCCGCGTACCGGCTGGCCGATGGTCGTAAAAAGTGCCGGGAGTGCGGTAAGAAGTTCACGCCCCGGCCTCGGCCATGCAGGCTTCCGGAAAGGGTTCTTCGGCAGATTGCTCTTTACTTCTGGCATATGGTTCCGGTGGCCAGAGTCGCAGAAGAGGTGCATTTAAACAGAAAATCGGTGCAGCGCCATTACAGGTTGCTGCGGAAGGGGCTTTGGCAGGGCTTTGCAGAGCAGATTGTGAAGCAAAAAGATTCGTCTCGGCAAAGGGGAGGTCATTCGATAGGTTCGACGGACGGGGAATTGATGGATTTTGCGGTTGAAGAGCCGGTTTTCGCAGTCGTTTTGGAGGGAGACATGGTCCGGATTGCTTTTGGCCCCAGCAGGGGGCACAAGCCTTCCGGGGAGGCGGGAACTGATCTTAAGGAAAGGGTCGATGCTCTTTTTTTTGCAGCCAGTGATCGAGCCTTGAGAATGGGGGACCTGGCGGATTTTTACTTGTCAATTCCGGAGTCGGAAAGGACGGTTTCTGCACAAAAGGAACATTTGGAAGAAATCCTGAATTTCTGGGATTTTGCCCGGCGTTTGAAAAAACTCTACCGCTGCAGGCAGCAGCATAGTTTTTACGAGTTTTTGATGGAACTCGAGTTCCGTTTTAATAATCGGAACAATCCTGGAATCATCGAGGATTTGTGCCGAATATTGCAGGCCGGCGGTAAGAGATTGTAAATGCCCGTAGCGTCCGGAGTGGCGTTTTTCACCCGCTCTTATGGCTCTCTCGAGACTCAGAGGCACAGAGAAAACCCTGTTTTTAGCAGATTGGTTTTTGAAAACTCTGTGTCTCTGCGCCAGGGAGGGCCTTGAGGGGGACAACAGGGCGACCGCAAATTTCTGACTGAAAAGTGCTGATATAATGCCGGCGTAAAAGCCCGTTCCTCGTTTTCAGTCAAAACTGAAAGATCTCAGTTGTCTGACCGGCAACGCCGGCAGGTTGAGGCTTTTGCGCACCAGGGCGGTAATGCTCACGCCTTCTTCATCAGCACGTTCGATCAGATCCTGCATTTCCCGGTGGTTGACTCGGCAGGAAATTACGAATTTTTTTGGATTGTTGCTTGTTTTTCCCACGGAAAAGCTCCTTGCTCGATGGTCTAAGGTGTAAAAAAATATGCTTTGGAGACAAGTTCATCGAAAGCCTCCAATGTTGAAGTGATTAAAATACTGTTTACGGTATTGCAAAGGAGTTGCCACTGAGGAAAAAAAAGATAGAAAATTTTTTTCTAGTGATATTTTAGCGGCTTGG
>CALZIZ010000365.1 GCA_945787465.1 uncultured Desulfuromonadales bacterium | reverse complement strand
ACTTCTTGGGCAAAAAAACTTAAAGCGACTTAAGCCAAATTTTTATCTGTTTTACTTGTTCCGTCAAAATTTCAGACTGATTTAAAGAATTGGCGAGCAGGCTCGCTCCCTGCAATGAGGCAATCAATTGATGCGCAAGAGCCGGCGCATTCTCTTTGTCCAGCAACCGGAACTGATCGGTCACCCAATCAACCTGAGCCCTCATAGGCTTCGTTGCCAAGTCTGCATGAGTGCCACTGTTTTTGCTAAGTTCCTGAGCCAGGCTGCCAACCGGGCAACCATGGTTGGTAATGCTGGTACCGATAGTGACAGGCATCTCCAGAAACCTGGCCAGCCGCTGCCGGGGGTCCGGATCTTCCTCCCAGCTCTTTGCGAGGGCATGAAACCTTTCGGTGCGATCCTCAACAACAGCGGAGACAATCTCTTCCTTGGTTTTGAAGTAATAGTACAGGTTCCCGAGAGTGACACCCGATTCTTCGGAGATATCCGCCAGGGTGGTTTGATAAAAACCCTGTCGATGTATCAATCTCCGTGCGGCTTTTAACAGCCGTTCTCTTTTGTCACTTTTTCGCGGCAACAATACACTCCGATATTGGTTGGTTGACCAACATCATAACAACCTGCTCCCTAAGTGTCAACCTGTCGGGCACTGAACAAGCGAGGCCCGGCCGTTTCCGGCAGAACCCAATGGCCTGGCGCCATGAGGTGTGCCCCAGGTAGGCGGTCAGGCTCGGAGACAATAATTCGTAGCTTTCGACGGTGCAAAAAATTCAACGCTTTTGCTGAACGGAGGCATCAGAACAACTTGGGCTTCAACTCCGCGCTGGGCGAGGGAATCACCACACTGCTGACCACCGGCCCTGCATCGCCAACGCCCTCGACACCTGCATCCACCGAGTTTTTCACCGAGCCCACATCGCCTGTCATGGTGACAAAGGCCTTGCCTGCAAGCCCTGCCGCTATGCGAACCTCGATGAGATCTATATAACCTGCCTTGGCAGCTGCATCTGCGGCCAAGATGCATGAGGCGGCAGAATAGGTTTCAATGATTCCCAGGGCATTTATTTCAGGGATTTCAGCGGTTCCGTTCAAGGCCGGCAATACGTCTTGATGCAGATTGGGCAGAACAAACCAGTCTACGACCATTTCACCGCCGGTCTCCCGTCCCACCTCCACCGAGCTCTGGACTGAGCCTGTATCACCGCTTAATATAATCAGGTATCTTCCCGGGCAGGTTGGTCGGGCATCCAACAACTCAACATCGCCGGCCTTCAGGATCTCATCGGCCGCATACAGGCCCAGGGCGACACTGTTCAGTTCAAGACAACCTATTGTTTTGTAATTCATTTTCACCTCACTTAGCCTTGATTGTCACAACACCGCCGGCCAGACTTAAAACCGTGCCGTCAATGCTTGCATTAACCTTGGCCCCCAGAGCCCCATCGGGCACATCACCGACCAGGTCGCCTTTCTTCACCAGGTCACCTTCCGTCACGGTAGCGACGGCGGGAGCCCCGATATGTTGGTGTAGCGGGATCTCCACCACGGAGGGCTTGAATTGGTGCCGAGCCAACTTGGGGTGGGTATCGTAACGAGCAACGTCCAACCGTTGCATCAGACGGCTCGTTGGTACCTGCCTGAGCTCCCTGAAGGGATGATTTTTTAGCTCCTTCCCAGAGGGCTGCCATCTGATATTCTCTTTGGCCAGTTCTCTTTTTATCTGCGCATTAACCTCTCTCGGCGAGATCATCATGGGACAGGCGAATTTCTCGCAGATACCGCATTCGGAGCAGAGGAGTGCCTCCTTACGAATCTCGGCATGGTCCATGTTTTTCCCCAGAGAACGCATCAGCATATGAGGCCGCAGTTGATGGCCGAGCAGGGATCTGGGGCAGAGGTCGGTGCACCGGGTACACTGGCAGCATACAACACGGGTGAGACGCCTGAGCTTGTCGGGATCCTTGATTTTCCCGGTTACAACGTTGTGGTCGGGGGGCAACACAATTATGCCGCTTGTGGTTTTGGTGACTGGTTGATCGATATCGTTCAGAACCCGCCCCATCAAGGGGCCGCCATCGATTACTCGGAAGTCGGGAATCGTCGGGCCACCGGCAAATGCAATCACTTCGGAGACGAGGGAACCCAGCGGGACCTTGACCACCATGGGATTTGCAACCTCTCCGGCCACGGTCATGTAGCGATCGGTCACCGCCCTGCCCTTCATGGCCCCGGCGATGTTGAAAATGGTTTCCACGTTACTGACCACGACGCCCACATGAAGAGGAATACCGGCTTCCGGAACCGTCCGGCCCGTCACTTCCCTGACCAGGACATGCTCGTCTCCTGCCGGATAATAATCCCCCATCTCAAACAGTTCGAGCCGCCCAGAGGTATCTCGCGCAACCGCGTCGGCCACCACTGCAGCGGTTTTTTTATGCTTACCCTTCAGACAGATGACACCTCGCTTTGCACCGGTACAGTCAAGAACCGTCACTAGACCGGCGACAAAGGTCTCAATCTCAGATTTCAACAGATAGAGATCGCTGACCAGCAGAGGTTCACAGGAGGCGCCATTGACCAAAACGGTATCGACCTCTGCATCCACTTTCACATGGGTGGGGAAGCCAGCGCCGCCGGCCCCTACGACTCCAGCGTTTTTTATTTTTTCAACGACATGAGTTCTCATACTTATTCCTATCGGGTTTTCGGCCGAAAACGGTTTTTTCCCACCGAGAAGGCGTCAATCCGGGGCCTCTTTCAGGCACCTTCATGGAGCTTTTGAAACACCTGCGTGGTGATCTCGCAAACCTTCTGCTCATCCGAAATGCCATAGTCGTTTTTCAGCATGGTCACCACTCTGGAGGCCAATTCCCGGTACTGTTCAGCCTCTGCCCCGTTCGCCTTTGCCGCGGTTGTCTCGGGCTTGGGACCGTACACGGTTGTAATCCGGTTTTTGCTCAGGTAGTCCTTAGCCCCCGGTGACAAAATCATGGTCCGATCGACGTAGATCTTTTTTTCGTCGTGGCAGACGTACTGCTCAACATTGTTATGTCCAACCAGCTTTTTTCCCATATCTTCACCTCGCACCTCTGTTGGCGCCATGGCCAGAAGAGAGATTAGGTTCACGCTTCTTTTTTGACTTCGACCTGGTCAATGATCCCGATGATAACAGCGTCCACCGGGGAATCGGCAACCTCCAGAGCCGCTCGTGCGGAACTCCCCGTCGTCACCAGCACATTGTCTCCAATACCGGCCCCAACAAGATCCGCAGCGACACAACTCTCCTTCTCCCCGCCCAGACAGGTGTCCAGACGTTGGATAATCATCAGCTTCAACCCATTGAGCGAATCGTCCTTCCGTGTCGCCCACACATTGCCGACCACGTTGCATATAATCATTGGCTTCGCCTTTATACTCTCACGACCCGAACTCCACGCTCCCTTGCGCAATCAACGGCGAGAGGGGTCAGTATTGCGGCGGACGACACGCGAAGGGCTGAAGCACCCGCCTTGTGCAACTCATTGATGTCA
>CALZIZ010000364.1 GCA_945787465.1 uncultured Desulfuromonadales bacterium | reverse complement strand
TCAATGTTCGTGGGAAAGAAGGAGGATGCGCTGCGGCCCGACAACCACATCGTGGAAAACGGCTTCGCCCTGCAGCGTGCCTGCGTAATGCTTTTTGCCGTCGGGGGATTTGAGAACCACCTCGGTCTGATCGGGTACGGATGAGCCATCGTTGTGTTGAACCTGGACGACGACCTTCTGAGTCAGCCAGAGCACACCTGATGACTCCTCGGACTGCTGTCCGTTGACATCGACCTCAAAAATATATTCGAGGGGACGCAGCTCTTGTTCCTCGCGGTCTTTTTCGAGATCCTGCTCGAGATCCGTATTCGCATCGTCTTCGCTGCGTGACCAGCCCAAGGCATGGGGGCCGAAGCCGTCATCGAGTCGGCAGCTGATCTGATCGACGAGCTGCCTGGCACCATCGGCATCGGCCTCGTAAATGCTGACCGTCGCCGTCTCGCCACCCTTGAAATTCTTGACGCTGAACATCGCCTGAACCTCCTCGCCCACCGGCACCTGCCTGCGATTCCAGGCCAGGTTGAATATCGCCGGGGCATTCTCATCGACCAACGGTGTAAGCTCCTGCGGCACCAAAAGCGCCGCCGTCTGCGGCTCGGGCATCGGCGCTCCGCCGCCGACCAGGTAATTGACCTGGCCGTTGAGGCTGACCCCGCCTCCCGCTTTGAGGGAGATCTTGTTGCCGTAGAGCTGCACGGTGCCGTCGGTCTTAATCACGAAGCCGCCGCCTGCCTGTCCGAAGCTGATGTCGCCTCCGCCCTGGCCGGTGATGCGGATATCCTTGGCCGACTGCAGGTGCAGGTTGCCGTCCTGCACGGAAGCTGGCCCTGGCCCCTTTGACGCTGACCTGCTTGCCCTGCTCGACATCGATGCGCATATGGCGACCGGTGGTCTGCTCGATGTTGGCACCTGCGTGCATGCGGATGTTTTCGGAGGCACTCTGGCTATAATCGGTGGCGGCCTGATGGTGGATTTCACCCTTGGTGGTAGCGGTCTGGTGGCGGTTTTCGACGATCTGCACCCGGTCGTCTCCGATGCGCTCGGTGATGGTGGCGTCGCTCTGCACATGCATCGTCTTTTTGGCCTGCAGCTGCATCGCCCCCTGTTCGGTGGCGAGACGGACCTTGTGGCCGACCGATGCCGCGTCGAGGTGGAGGATATTGTGCCCTTCGAAGGTACGCAGGGTGATCGCCTCCTGGTCGATCTTGTCATCAAGGCACAGCTCGTTGTCGGCGGCCGTGCGCAAGCGGTTCTGGTGAGCGTTGGCGCTGGTGACCGGGCTTGCATTCTGCGGGTTGGGCAGGGCGCCGACGATCATCGGCCGGTCGGGGTCGCCGTTGAGGCAGCTCAAAAGCACCTCGGCGCCGTCGAGCAGCGGCGTATGCAGCCCGGTCGGATCCTGCCCCGGAGGGCCGCCGTAGGGAGAGAGCCGCCGGATCGGGATGCTCGCCTCGGTGTGGGGTCGGGGTTCGCGGTCGAAATGGGTGCGCAGCCGGTAGCGGCCACTCTCATCGAGGCGGGCGTAAGGGCCGTCGCTTTCGATGCGGGCGGTAAAGGTCATGGGAATTTTCGGGCGCGGCGGCATGGCGGCACGAAAGGGGGTTTCCCGGGGAATCAGCCAGGTTTGGCTGTCATAGGCCAGATCGTCACCGGCGACGCCTTCGCCCGATTTCTGACTCACCCGGTGACGGACGCGAATGGCGAGGTAATCACCGCTTAGATCGGCTGCAAGCAGGGAGGCGTCGAGGCTCATCATTCTAGCAGCCCCAAGATCGGCCATATCGCCGCCGGCGATGACCTGAAAACCTTCCACCGCCGCCCGCTCGGCCATCAACTGCGCCAGTTCCCGGGCTTGGTCTGGCCCCTCGACGCCGGTGCCGAAAAAGCTCTGGCTCGGCTTGAAATCGGCTGTTTTTCCGCGAGTAGTCGCTGTTCCGAGAGTTTTAAGCGTAGGCTGATTTTCGCTGCGGTCGTGAATCCGGAATTCGGCCGACGTCATACTCTGATGCAGCTCGAGACGGCGGATGCCAGTCAACTCAACGGCTGAGAGGGTCGATTCCATCCCGGCTTGAGGCTGGTAGCGCACAACGGGTCGATCGATGAAGGGAATATGGCAGTTGTGGTCGCTGAAATGAACGACCTCTTCACCCTCGGAAATATCCGACCAGAAAAAGATGCCGGCACCGGCAAGGAGTCTCTGCAGAAAATCGAGATCCGACTCGCCGGCCTGCAGGGTATAGGGGCGCACCGGATAGGGGCGGGTCAGGTGGAACTGCAGCTGGGAGGGGGAAAACCCGTGGCGCAGCAGAAGATCGGTGGTGATGTCCACCAGGTTCTGACCGAGGAGGATGCGGGTGTCGCTCTGCAGGCGCAGCAAGGCCAGTCTCGACTCAAAACCGGCAAGGATGCGGCGCCGGCCGTCGGGGTGGCTGCCCTGCTCTTCCAGCCGGGTGATAACGCCTGACAGGTCGCGGCAAGCACCGTCTTTACCGGTGATGGAAACAGTCCCGTTGGAACCGATATGCTCAGCCACCGCAAAGCCGGGGTCAACCAGAAACTCAATTTGAAATGAGAAAGGCTCGGACAGTGATTCCTGCCCCTGCAGGGAAAGCGCCGGCAGGGCAGATGATCCGATGTTGAAATGCAACCGGGCCAGGTTGGCTGAGAAATCCATAGGCCCCTCCTTTTAGAAATGCGCCATTTAACCCAGATCCGCGGGACTTTGCCGGCAAACAGCACAAGTCATTGACCTGCCTAAGGGATCAAAAAATCACCGACGAACCGCTGGGTGCGCCTCAGACTTTTTGAAACCCTTATTCAGGCCAAGCACTTACACTCTTTATCCGCCCCAGTCCCGCGAACCTGGGTTTAAAAACAGATAAGATACGCTTAACTTCAAGGTGTTTGCAAGAGCCAAAAGGCGAAAACAATGAAAATTAGGGAAACGGACAAAACAGAATGCTATGGAAGAGACCTCGAGTCATTCACCGGCCGCCGGTCTGCCAGCTTGGGACGAAATCCGCCGGGCCATCTCCACCATGTGGTAGTGGGCCAGCAGGCAGTACCCGGCAAAAAAGTAGAACCCTGTAGATACCTGCGCCAGCTGCGTATCACTGCCGGCCAGGGAAAAGACAGCCAGCAGCACCGCCACGATAAAGACGTCGGCCATCGACCACTTGGACAGAAAGACCAGAACCTGACCCGGCAGCGCAATGGGGGTCTTTCGCAGCAGCAGAAACAGGGTGAGGAGAATTTTCAGAAAAGGGGTGATCATGCTGAACAGCACGATCAGGCAGGCGACCAGCGGATTGGCATCCCACACCTTGCGCGCCGCACCGGGAATCGACAGCATCTCGAACTGGTACACCACCT
This sequence comes from uncultured Desulfuromonadales bacterium, assembly GCA_945787465.1. GTDB lineage: Bacteria > Desulfobacterota > Desulfuromonadia > Desulfuromonadales > Trichloromonadaceae > CALZIZ01. The sequence continues at coordinate 3,315 of CALZIZ010000364.1, read as the reverse complement.
CCCCGACCAGCGGGTAGCTGAGGTTTTTCTGGAACAGAAAGACCGGGGCCGTCAACCCGACCACCAGAAACAGCAACGACGACCAGACCACGGCGGGCAGAAAGAACGCCCGAATGCCCGGCCCCTGGCGCTGCACTACGTACGAGACCAGGATAAATACGGCGCAGCCTGCGCCCAAAAACCACCCCCAGGCGGTGGCGGCGCGGCGGTGACGGGCAAGACTCTCCTCCAACAGCGCCTGTTCCCGATCCGATCGACTGAAGCGGTCATCGGCCCCAAGGGTCAGGGCCTCAGCCAGCCATTCCAGGGCCAGGGACTTTTTACCCTCAAGGCTCTGGATCTGTGCCACCTGTTCCCGGCTCTGCTTCTCGCCCAGAGCATGATCGACGGTCAGCCAGGCCGGGACGATCAGCATCAGGCCCGTCAAGGCCCACAACCAGCGGTGCCAAGTCATGGCTAGAGGGATGTTTTCTGCACGGGCGGTTCGGGCGATGACGCCCCTTCCCGCAGTTTGCGCAAGTATTCCTCGATGGTCTTTCTCAGCTTTTGCGCTTCCGGGCTTCTCTGGGCACGGTCGAGAGCCTGCAGGGCGTCATCGATGCTTTTCCTCAGGTCCTGCTGCAACTCCTGCACCTGCTCGTCGTTCAGGGCCTCTTCCATGGCCCTGGAGAGCTCTTCCATCTGCTGCTCCATCTCTTTTCCGAGGGCGTCCCAGTCGGTCTGGCGCAGCTGGCGATCGAAGTCATCGGCCAGCGAACGCATCGCCTCTTGAGCCTTGCGCATCTCATCCGACTCAAAAAAGTCGTTCATCCCTTTGGCAAAATCAAAGGCCGACCACTGAAAAACCGAATCGGTCCCCTCAACCACCTGCCCCGGCTCAAGAGACTGCGCGTTGGCGCTGAGATTCTTGACCAGCAGGCGTCCCTTCTCCCCCTGCCCCTCGATAAATTGATGCCGACCGCCGCCCCCGTTCCGGAAGGAGTGACCGAGACGACCCGCCCGACTTCGACACCCGCCAGAAAGACTCCCGCCCCCTCGACCACCTCCTTGCTGTCGGAAAAGGTGACGTTAAAATCGGGGGTTTTGCATTGAAAATAATAATAAAGTCCGCCGCCGGCCAGGATGAAAAGAGCCAGAACAGCGATCAGTAGTTTCGACGAGTTGACCTTTGGTTGGGCAGTCATAGGGTGCTCCTGAAAAGAGTATCTATTTGTCATTATAAATCAAAGAGAGGTAAAGAAGGAACGATGATATGCCATTTCCATATCCACCAAATGCGAAAAGGCCCTCCCGCCATGGAAGAGCCTTCTCAATTTGTTTGAAAGTAAACCTGTTACCAGCTCCGCACCGGACCGGTGTCGAGGTGTACGAAATCGGACTCGGGATAGTACCCTACCCCGCCACGGCTAAGATTAAGGGCCGCTTCGCGGATATTGCGAATGTCACAACCGGGAACGCGGATGTCGATGGCCTGGCCGAGGGTATGAAAGCTTCTCTTGGCGACCCCTTTGCTGTTCTGGCGCAGGCTGCTGTTGGTGGCCCTGGAGCGGTACCCCGAAATAATGTGAAAAGGGGCACTGGCGCAGAGCAGCTGGTTCACCGTGTGGAGAAGGTCGAACAGTTCGGGATCGATTTTCTGAACGTCGCCGGTGCGATGATCCCGAAGAAGATGATTAATCTCCCTGAGGTTTTCCGGTACGTACCGGCCATCGGCCCAGAACACCACGTTGTTGCGGGATTCGCCGGTGTGGGTATTGTACAAAGACAACGATTTTTCAGAGGTCGTGGACGTAATCAGGCGGGCAAAGGATGTGGCCGGCAGAGCCATGCCAATGGTTGTCACAAGCCCTGCCTTCAGGAATGTGCGGCGGCTTGCCTGAAGCGCACCCGGGTTTTCCAGTCTTTTCAGAAACTCCATGCGTAAAATCAACCTTTTGTTCAGTATTTTTCTGCCGTAATGCAACCAGATTGACTGATTGAAACAGCAAATTACATTCCAATGCGGACACCAGGACCCACAAAATAAAGGCGCTGCAAGATAAAAGGAACCCAACCCCATAAAATCATTAAAGGGTGGTCCGCAAACCCGACACGCTCGAAAGCCCCTGTTTTACCGCCATTTTCTGCTCATGTCCAGTTTTTTTACTTTTTGACAGAACACTGTACAAAAAATTGCCACCCGGAGGCGGCGAAATAACTAAAAGGCCCCGGGAAAATCCCTGGGGCCTAAAGGTGCCTGGTGCGTCAAACCGGATTAACCGCTGCTCCGGCGGGAGTCACCTTTTCCCTCAGCAATACCCGCTGCGGTGAAACTCAAAGGCAATGCGCGCGGTTTGCATATGGATTTCCACCGCCTCCTCGATCAGCCGCGCATAGCCGCCGGCCAGAGTAACGGCAACAGGGATGCGGAACTCGGCAAAGCGGCTCAAGACCATCCGGTCTCGCTGCGCGATACCCTCCCGGCTGAGTGCCAGGCAGCCGAACCGGTCATCCTCGTAAACATCCGCGCCGGCCAGATAGATGACCAGCTCGGGCTGAAAACGATCCAGTGCGGTCTCCAGACCTTTCTCCAAGGCCTCGAGATAGGCGGTGGTGCCTGCGTCGGCGGGCAGGTCGATGTCGAGATCGCCAGGTTGCCTATGGTAGGGATAACTGGTGCAGCCATGGATGGAGAAGGTAAAAACATTGGGCGCATCGCGAAAAATCGCTGCGGTACCATCACCCTGGTGAACATCACAATCGAGAATCAGCACCCGGCTCGCCAGGCCTTCGGCGATCATCGCCTGGGCGGCAATGGCGCAGTCGTTGAGCCAACAGAATCCTTTGGCCCGATCAGAAAATGCGTGGTGGGTGCCCCCGCCGAGGTGAAGGGCGACCCCTTGCTGCAACGCCCACCGGCAGGTTTCCACAGTGGCGGCCGCGGTACGACGGGCCCGCTCGATAATTTGCGGCGACCAGGGCAGTCCCACCTCCCTGATTTCATGGTCCGACAATTGCCCCTTCAGCAAACGGTCGACATAATCGGGATCATGGACCCGGGTTATTTGCGCAAGGGTTGCTTCTGCCGGGGTGAGCAATTCATCGGGGCTGGCGAGGCCGGCCGCGATGATCCGCCGGGTCAACCGTTGGTATTTGGAAACGAGGAAACTCTGGTTTTCATAAAGCGGAAAAGAGAGTATGTCGCTGTGAATGATTTTCACGGAAGAGTTCCCCTCTTGATGTTATGCCTCTTTCTAAAAAGGACGCATCTTCCGCCCCGACAACCCGCAACCGAATTCATTTTTGTACAGCGGAAAACGCCATTAGAAAAGAGAT
>CALZIZ010000363.1 GCA_945787465.1 uncultured Desulfuromonadales bacterium | reverse complement strand
CATCAGTGGCAGCAGTGCCCCCCCGGGGCTTGCTGGCCAACCCGGAGCAGGCCGGGCTGCTGATGGAGGCTTCCGCCAAGGATGTCGCCACCCCATATTGAATTTAGGGGTCAAGTCTTTCCTTGCCAGCTTTGTGGCATGGCAAGACCTGCCCCCCGACCCCAGGGCGCACTATCCCTGGCCTGTTAAGGTGGAATTCATGAGACCTAACCGTAGGGGAAGGATTGTCGAGCTACTGAACAAACAACAAACAGACGAGAAGATTCTTGCAATTCTTGATAAAGAGTTTCCCCCAGGAACGTTCCGTTCAACCAACATGGCAGCACTTTATGGCACGAAGTACAGCTTAGGAAAGTTAGAGCAGATTAGGCCTAAGCCTGCTGAAAAACCACAAGAAATTAAATTCTCAGACAGACAGGAGCTGATTAAACAGCTACGACAGTTCCAAGCCAAACCTGTTATCGACAGATATCGGAAAAGAGACTTAGATGGCAAGTCCCCGCAAGATATACTCACGTTTGCAGTCGATAATACCATTTACAGGGCGTTTCACTATGAAACCCCTTCACTGCGATATAGCAAGTGGCGTTGGCACAAGGCGCCCCACACACTGGTTGCAAATCTAAACGCTCTCGAGAAACAGGAACAATTCGACCAATTCGCCTTTGATATTGGGATGTCCCTAGTCTCTGTTAAAGCATTTGGCCTTCTCGGAACATGTCCAGAATATAAAAGTTATCGGATGGCTGCACGTTCCATGGGACAGCTTTACATTGAAGCCACTACACAGTATTTGGCAAGGGCGTCCACCTATACCGAGGAAACCGAGCCAAGGCTTTGTAAGGGATTTGTCGATGTATCATCAGCTCCACTTGTTTCTTTCTGAAATTGCGGTTGAAGCTGACATTCCAAGAATTCACTATGAGATTTATACCTGGGACCTCACTCATTGAGCCTGAGTGAATGTATTCAATGGGTCAAAAAAAACAGGAAATTATGGTCCCGATTAAGCGGAGAGCAGCACCTGTAGCGTCGCTAAAAAGTGCGGATATATTTAGGGCGAGGGGCAATTGTTCCGGCATGACAATTGCTTAAAGACTTAATTTGTAGAAAAAATGAAAATTTAGGTGCTTGTGTTGTTCTACATCTAACCAGACAGGAGGAATGTCATGACCCCCAAAGAAATTGCCAGTAAAGCAATTGCCAAGTTCAACGAGAAAATCACAGACGAAATTTTTCTTACAATTCAAAACGATAAAGATTTGATGAGCGAGTATCTGAGATCGGTTTCAGATCATGGCCTTGATGCTGTTAATCAGACGATTGGCAAGGCAGTCAAGGCCGCCTACGATTTGGTTGATCTGGGAGATTGTCACGATCCCAAAAGTCGATTGATCAAGAGCTTTATGACTTATAAGCCTAAATAGACTTTTGTGCCTTTTGGGGGCCGTTCACACACGGCCCCCTCTCTATGGAGTTTGTTTGTTAAGGTTTAGTTGCGGTCTCTGAAATAGAGGACTGCACTCGTTGCTTCCGGGCAGGACTTCTCCTGCTTGCAGAAATGCCAATTCTCGTCACGCTCTGCGATGGTGTTCCACAGAACCATGCCGTAAAGAGAACGCAGCTGTTCATCGCTGATCTTGGTTTCGAGCGCAAGGATGACCTCCCCCGATTTCGAGAGGATCTGACTGCCGAGTTGCTTGGAGTTGATGGCAGCTTCTGTCTTGAGTTGTTTTTCGATCTCTTGCTTGAGGAATGCGTGCAGTGGTGTCCCCTGAAAAGTTCTGAACAGGCCCCAGTGCTCTTTGATGCCGATGTTTTTCTGCTCTTTACCGTCAATACTGAAGAGGGCCATAGCAAATCTCCTTTTTCGCTTGAATTCAAATGATGAATTAGACAGACACCGTCACCTTAAGGCCTCTTCTCTTCAGTTCGAGCATTAACTCCCTTTCTGTGTATTGACTTAGCCCGGGTGGCGCTGTGCTGATTTCGGCCAGCGCCTCGGGGGTTGCCTCATTGTAAAAGTTTATAAGGTTTTTGATGCCATCACGGCCTCTTTTGGAGACACGGCACTTTGGGGTTTTCGTGTAATTGATCAGCGCGCTTCTGGTAATTCCGGAGATTTTCCTTATCTGATCTCCGCTGTAGTTTTCCAGGAAAAGATCTACCCCTTCCAGGCCCTCTTGTGTGAAACGGGTTATTTTGTCCTCGGTGATAAAGAACTCCTCAACATCTAGCTTTTCCATGGCACCCCCAGTGTTTTTGATTGACATGTAACCATTATAGATATACTTATGGCTGTGTCAATAGTTTTGCAACTAACAAAAGTGGCGAAAGTGTGGCGGGCTGCTTGGCGCATGGTGGGGCTTTGATGGTTTTAACTTTTCAAAATTAAAAGTAAAAATGGGGTGTGATGGCCTTGTCATTTTGCTGGGGTAGGATATGGAATCAAAAAAAGTAGCGCCATCTTCTAGGCAGTGCCCTATTTGCCAGCTAGCCATGACCGACAAATTTATGCATAGCACCATCGTGGATCTAGAAATTTGTTTTGACTGCGACAGGCTTATCGGGCTGGGTTTTGCGAACTTTGATGCCGCCCCTGATGAATCTCTCTACCCTGCAACCTGGGTCTATGAACGGATATATGAATTGGCTGGTCTTAGTTATTTACGAGGGAAGAGACGTTGGTTGAATGAAGTGGTTCATTATCTAGAAGGGGTTATGGCCTCTGGGTGTGAGGCCATTCAAGACTATCAGCGCTGCTGTAAAAAAACACCTGAACAGGCACTACGTAAGGTGCGGAAGGACATTGTGCGAGTTGAGCGACTTCTGGGGCAGCAGGCATGCCCCCAAAAGAGGTAGTCTTGCCAAAAACGGTGCTATTCTGCAGCACATAATTTGTTTTCTGGATTCAAAGGAACCTTTCTAGCGTGAGTCCGCTGAAGGCATTCTATAAAAGTTGGAAAATCAACTAGCAGTATTTTATGCAACTGCTAAAGAGGCCTCATGTTTACCCTTGTCGTCCATTGAAAGAGGAGTCTAGATATGCCCCGTATTGGCGTTTTCTGGTTTTATAATGCCGTGGTGATTGGTCGCGCAATCGACCTGGAGGCTGGTGAGGAAGGGATACCTGGGGTAATTGATAGTCCTGACACTCATTCCGACCTCTGGGAGCATGATCGGAGGTTATTGATTCCGTTCCCAGAGTTGAGGGCGAGTGAATATCATTCGGTACCCAGAGGTCGGGTGTTGTGGCAAATAGAGCCTCCCTTAGCAAGAGTCTATATGGACTCAGTACTTTTTGAGCCAACCATCAAGGATAAAATAGTAAAGTTTTTTGCTTTGGAATCTTCCAAGGTTAAGTGGGGCAGGGACCCCCACTATTCAACAAGCCAGAAGGATCTTGCAGAATTGTTTGATGATGAATGAACCCCTCGTGAAAAGCTCCCTTTTTTGGGCCAACGCCAGGACGCGACCTCAATTAATGCCCTTTCTAAAGATTTGGAGCCCTGGGGTCGGACCAAGCCAACCTATCGATATGACACGGCCAGAGCCAACCGTCATCATATCCCAGGACAAGTCTGGCACATTACCCATCGGTGTCACAAACCAGCTGAATTTCAAATCAAAACTTTCAACAAAAGGCCCTTTTTGTTAAAAGTCAAAACGATTCCTTTTAGATCTATTTTTTCCGAGAGGGGGTAATGCCCTCCCGGGGAGCTGTAAAAAATAGCCAACCTTTGATGAGGCGGAGCAGCGATTCTCGAAACTTACGATATTTGATTCGCTTCCGGCATAAAACCGGGCAGTGTCCCTAATTTCCACGAATCCAAATGTTTCAGCAACTTTTTCTGCCGGCGTTACAGAACGTCCGCCAGGAATTTTCTTGTCCGTTCTTTGCGAGGCTTGCTGAATATCTGTTCCGGGGACCCCTCCTCCTGGATTTCGCCCTCGGTCATGAAGACCACCCGGTCGGCAACCCGTTCAGCGAAACCCATTTCATGGGTTACGACGATCATGGTCATGCCCTCGCGGGCCAGATCTTCCATGACGCCAAGGACTTCGCCCACCAGTTCCGGATCGAGGGCGCTGGTCACCTCATCAAAGAGCATGACCGAGGGGCGCATGGCTATGCCCGAGCGATGGCCACGCGCTGTTGCTGGCCGCCGGAGAGATTGGCCGGGTAGACATCACGTTTGTCGGTCAGCCCGACCCGTTTCAGCAGCTCCAGGGCTTCGCGCTCCGCTTCGGCCCGCTCGAGTCCCAGGACTTGAGTTGGAGCTTCGATCAGGTTTTCCAACACGGTTTTGTGTGGGAACAGGTTGAAATGCTGGAAGACCATGCCCATGTGCGTCCGGATTTCATTCAGGTGGCGTTGAAAGGCCCGGCGCGATAGATCGGTGCGGTTGACCCGAACGCCGTCGACGTAGATCTCACCGCTGGTCGGTGCTTCCAGATGGTTGAGGCAACGCAGCAGGGTACTTTTGCCCGAGCCGCTCGGTCCGATCAGTACGAGAACCTCACTGTTGGCGATTTCAAGATCGATCCCTTTAAGGACTTCCAGGCTGCCAAACTGTTTATGCAGATCTCTGAGGACAATCATCGGCCCGTCAGGAGCGGTTTCCTTGTTGTTTGTCATTACGCGTGACTCCAGGACATGCGGCGTTCCAGCTGTTTCAGCAGCAGGCTGGCGGCTGAGGTGAGCAGGGCATAGAGCAGGGCCGCCAGCAGGTACATCTCAAATGGTTTGTAGGTCGAGCCGATCAACCGTTGGGCCGTCAGCGTCAGTTCCACCAGGGTAATGGTCGAAACCAGCGAGGTGTCCTTGATCAGGATGACAAAATTGTTCCCCAGCGGGGGGATAATTATGCGCAGCGCCTGAGGCAGGACAATGCGCCGCATGGTCAGAACCGAACTCATGCCGAGCGAGCGGGAGGCTTCGACCTGGCCGTTCGGCACCGCGAGGATGCCGCCGCGAATCGTCTCGGCATTATAGGCGCCGGTGTTCAAGGCAAGAGCCAGAACGCCCGACCAGAAAGGACTCAGGGCGATACCGAACTGGGGAAAGCCGAAATAGATGATAAACAGCTGTACCAGCAGGGGAGTGGAGCGGACCAGCCAGACGTAGAAGCGTGCCGGCCATTGCCAGAGACGATTTCGTGACAGGACGCAAAGTGCAGCAATCAGACCGATAAACAGCCCCAGCAGCAGTGAGACTACCGAAATCTGCAGGGTGAGCAGCGCCCCTTTAAGAAAAAAAGGGAAGTAGTGAATGATGACCGACCAATCGAGCATTGAATAGTTTCCTTACTTACAAAACTGCCCCCGCCGTTTTGGCGGGGGCGGGCATATCAGCGGGCGTCAACTTTCAGCCACTTGAGGCTGATCTTTTTATAGGTACCATCGGCTTTTATCTCTGCCAGTGCCTGGTCAAGCGCCTTTTTCAGCTGCGGGTTGCCAAGCTGCAGGGCGATCCCCATGCGTTCTTCGTAGAGCAGGTCGCCGGCCATCTGGATCGGAGCGTTTTTGTCGGCGATCGCCATCGCCCCGACGATGCGGTCGGTGATGAAGCCGTCGATGCGACCATTGGCCACCTCCAGCAGCATGTCGGGAACGCCTTTGTAGGTCCGGACATCCGCTTTCGGTAGGTTTTTGCGGACCCAATCTTCGTAAGTGGTGCCGAGAGTCACGCCGATTTTCTTGCCCGCAAGCTGCTGTGACGATTGCAGCGAGGAACCTTTCTTGACGAAAAGCTGGGCGCCGGAGCGATAGTAAGGATCGCTGAAGTCTATCGACTCAAGGCGTTTCTCGGTAATCGCCATGCTACCGCAAATCAGTTCGTATTTCCCGGCCAGCAAACCGGCGATAATGCCGTCCCAGGCGATCGACAGCGGCTACGTCGAAACCGTCGAGTTGGTTGCTGTCGTTGACGAAATTAAAAGGGGGGTATTGACCGCTCATGGAAAAACGCACAAATCCTTGCTCTTTGATTGTTCCCAAGCTGTCGGCCGCAGCGGGCAGGGCGATCAACAACAGGGCCAAGCAGGCTAGCAGTTTCAGGGTAATATTTTGCATCATATCCTCCTCTTACAGGTAAACAGGGTTTACGGACCGGGTCCGCGGAGTCAAGACAAATGGGGCACCTGGATGGTGAGTCGGGATGATAAATGAGGTTGTGGATTGTATCGGGGCTGGGACCACCCGCACCCAGTTTGGCAACGGAACGCTGCAAACCAATGCTGTCCCAAAGGGTTGAGGGTTCGTTCCGTTCCGGTCATGAGCCAAAACGGTCCACCTCGTGAGCGGGCCTCAAGTCGGAACGCCCGGGCCGGGCGCCGCTTTTTGACCCTTTGACGTTAACATAAAAGGAATGAGGTGACAAATAGACAGTAAGGGAGTTTTGAGCCCTGGGGTCGGACCAAGACAACCTATTGATATGACAGCAAATATGCTCAATATCAGGACCTAAAACGGCTTTAGAAGCCCCTTTTCCGGGCTAAAATGACAGGTTTAAGGGTTGAACTGACGGCCAGAGCCAACCGTCATCATATCCCAGGACAAGTCTGGCACATTACCCATCGGTGTCACAAACCAGCTGAATTTCAAATCAAAACTTTCAACAAAAAGCCCCTTTCGTTGAAGGTTTCACCTTGCATGGCGGTCCTTTTCCCCTGTAACGCAGGTGGAGAACAGTGAAAGTTTCTCGCTATTAATATTATTGATCGCTGGCTTGTGGGGGCTCATTGGGCTTCAAAAAAGAGCCTTAATCGCATCTCGGTATTGCGACCTTATTGGGTGTTGTTAAGATAGATATAGTGAAAATCGATGCCCAGTTATGAGTTCCGAAAACCAACCACCCATTGAGAACAAGCATGCCAAGCAAAAAAAAACAATACCGTGTTTTTATAGCTTCTCCGAGCGATCTTGCACAGGAGCGGCGGGCATTCAAAGAAATAATTGATGAGCTCAATGACGGCTTTGCCGCTGGCGCTGACACGACTCTTGTACCCCTTGCATGGGAAGAAACTTTTTCTACGGTTGGTCGTCGTTCGCAATCAGTGATCAATGACCTAGTTGATCAATGCGATTGTTTCGTGTTAGTTCTCCACCGCCGTTGGGGCCAGAAGGCTCCCGATTCGAATTACAGTTCATACACGGAAGAGGAATTCTACCGAGCGCTTGAGCGATTCCAGAAGACAGGGGAGCCACGGATATTCATTTTCCTAAAGAACATTGATTCGGCTTTCATGGCTGACCCAGGAGAACAATTGAAAAAGGTCCTGGCCTTTAGACGCCAGTTGGAGGAAACAAGACAGGTCCTTTATCGGACATTCAACGATTCGGTCAGTTTCAGTCAGGAACTAAATGAACATTTAAAGGCGCTTATCAAGGGCAAGCTACCAGCGATAGGAAGTGCGCGAAACATCGTGATGTTGCCACTTCTAGCGATTGAGCGAGTCGAGAAGGCAGAAGGTGAAGCTGAACGTCTTAGAAAAGAAGCAGAGGCGTTAAGGGAGAGGGCTGAGGCAAAAGACCTCCAGATAACAAAAACAGCATTGTTTCTTGCCGACAAGGCTGCCAAAGCTGCACACGATGGTCGAATTGAAGAAGCCCGCCAAAACTTTGCAATTGCGACGGATGGAACCAACAACCTTGATGTGCTTTCTCTTGCAGCCGAATTCCACTTTCGGATTGGAGAATTGAATCGAGCTGAGGAGTTGCTCAAGCATTCACTATCCATCAGCGGGCCTGATGAAGTGACTAACTACACTGCTGCCGCATATGGAACGCTGGGCCTAATCTATCAAAATCGTGATGATCTAGATATGGCCGAAACAATGCATCGTAAGGCTCTGGAAATTCAACAATTACTGGGAGACCAAGAGCCCATGGTCAGTCTCTTCAGCAACCTTCGACTCTTATTGGAGAAGCGCGGTGAGTTCGAAAAAGCTGAGGAAATTAATGACAAGGCCATCGAAGTAAATAAGCAACTTGGCAGAAAAATCGTCAGCAAGCAGGTTACTGTAGCCTTGGCAATCCCAGACAATGACCCGATTGGCCTGAGTAGCTCGATCGCAATTGCCCCTTCGGGAACTTTACAAGGGATCAGCATAGAAGTTGACATTAGCCATACCTGGGTCGGTGACCTGCAATTAATGCTTATGTCCCCCAGCGGGCAGAAGGTTCTGCTGCACGACCGTCAGGGCAATTCAGGCGATGACCTCCTCTCCACCTACAGTCTGGTCTCAGTCCCCGCACTGGAGATACTAATTGGTAATGAAATCAAGGGTGACTGGGTTTTAGTGGTGAGGGATCTTAGCGCGCTGGATGTTGGCAAACTAAATAAATGGAGCTTGGAGTTAAGCTATCATTAGTTGTAAAATCCGATGGAATATTTTTCGAAAAACTGAATATCAGGCCGACACCAGAAAGTGATCACAATGAAAAAACTTTCTCAAGCCTTTTGATAAAACCTTTCAGCCCTTTCGCTTTGCGCACCCTTGTTAATCCTTCCCAGGCTGTATCCCAAAGAAGCAACCATCCCCGAACTCCGGCTCGTGGGCATCGACCGCTTCGGACCCAACTTTTAACATTACGCCGGTTCGACTCACTGGCCCACCTTTCTTCAAGTGGCACTGGGGTCGGACCAAGCCAACCTTCTGGAATGACAATAAAAACATCCTATTCAAGGGTGCTATTTGTTCTTAAAAGACCCTTTTTGCCCTAAAAAAGGGGCTTTTAAGACAAGAGGCATGCGGTAACGTCGTGCCGTAGCACATTAATGGCATTGCAAAACCAGATAGTCGCCCCCAATTTCTTCTAGGCCATTTAAGGGGACTTTCAACAAAATGCTTATTTTGTTAAAAGTGGGGCAATAAAACCCGGCGGCGGAACGCAGGTCCATTAAGGGTGCCACGGACGATTCAACCAAGCGTACTCCCCTTCTTGGCCCCATCCGTTCTGAGGCCTTAACCCTTTATGCAGTTTCAGAATTCGTCAACAAGGTCGACAACGAAGGGACGAAGTGCATCAGAGCAAAGGAATAAGGGGGCTGTTCACTTCTGCTTTTCCAACAACTCCTGGATGTCAGACTTTGTGAGCATGGTTCCGGTGCCGCAATTCGGGCAGGGGTAAATCTTTCCGGACTGCAATTCGGCTGTCTTGATTGGGTGGACTTGCCCGCAGCGGGGGCATTCGTAATCAACAGACTTGGGTTTGGTCATCTCAGGGTTTCAACGCTTTCTGTTGAAGGGCCGGCGGTGGCATTCTTCGCCCCCCCCCTTGACTAGAGGATTCTAATTTGCCAGTTTGAGCCCCAGAATTTTTTCATCTTTTTTGTGGCCCCTGGCAACCCTCCAATTTTGCCAGGGGTCTTTTTTATGTTCCCCGCCGACAAGGCGTGCCTCATCCCGCCTAGAAGCATCGAGGCTAGCGTATTCTTTGCTCTTTAGCCTGATTTTCAGGTGGTTCGCGAAGTCCTGTGGGACTTTACGTACCTTTGTTGAACCAGACCCAACATATCTTAAAATTTTACCTGGTCAATACCCCCCTCTATCAAGATGGTAGTCATGAGGCTCGGAAGGCAAAGCCAGTGGGACGGACCTGGCCAGAGGATTTTTTTAAATAATCAGCGAAGTTTTGTCCCGAGAGGACTTCTTTGGGTGGTTCGTTGACTGTGGTGAATGCGAGGGGTTTGAAGGGAGCGGGGAGTTGGGGACGGATCTTAGCTTTTTTTTTCAAGGCGGCGGAGATTGGAAGGTTCGTTTAGTGGTCGTAGAAGAAAGAGAGAAAAGAAGACGGCCGGCCGGGCCGTAGCCGTCACTACGGCCCGGGCATCCATTTTGTTCTGCCAAAGATCAGAGACCCTCCCCTTGACCCCTAGCGCGGAAAATTTACCACGCCATAATACCAAACAACAAGCAAAGATGGGTCCGCCGTATGGAAGGCCATTGGGGGCGAGCGCGTAGCGCCAATTTTGACTTCAATGGCTAACTAGTGTAAACTGCGACAGTATTTACCAGGAAGCTGGACGCAGCTTCCTTTTTGCCCTGGGGACAAACCCTCCTGATCTCCAGGGCTTTTTT
>CALZIZ010000362.1 GCA_945787465.1 uncultured Desulfuromonadales bacterium | reverse complement strand
GCCGGGCATTTAAGGCTCTTGTAGCTATGCTTTTTCGCCGGTGCCCCGCAACCGGCCAGGACGATAGTCAACACAGTCGCCACACAGAATGCCAAGAGTCTTTTCACGCGAACACCCCCCTTCTCAGCTTTGACATGGCATGCAACTGCCCGGGGCCACTTTATGGAATCAAATCGTGCCTCAATCCTGGATCCGTAAGTTTTGACCGGGTAATAGCGCAAGTCATTGCCCTGCCTAAGCGTTCAAAAAATCATCGAGGAACCTACGGGTGCGCCTCAGATTTTCTGAAAACCTTATTCAGGCCAAGCACTTACACTCTTTTCCCGCCCCCAACTCACGGATCCAGGTTAATGATAGCAGGTTACTCATTCTTTTCCACAACATCAGAAGCCACATGGGCAGAGCGCCAGCGATGCCCATCTTTTACGTAGCGCCAATAAACTGATCATACATAGGCCCGAAAAAATTGTTCATCCCCCGCAACAGGTGTCCACCTTTCCTCGCGGAATGAACTGCCAGGCCAGCAGAAGCAGCAGCACCACCGCCGAAGCCACGGCGAAGGGTGAACCGGTCGCCTCTTCTGCGGCATGCACCCACTTGAGGATATCCAGGTCGGCCCATGCGTAGATGCGGTTCACCAGCCAGCCGAGGGTCAGCGAGCAGATGGCGATGGAGGCAAGATAGACGCCGGTGGCCGCCCGCCCCCAGAACTTGTAGACTATGGTGATCGTCGCCGCGTTGGTGGCCGGCCCGGCGAGCAGAAAGACCAGGGCCGCCCCGGGGGAGAGCCCCTTGAGAACCATGGCCGCGGCGACGGGGGTCGAGGCGCTGGCGCAGATATAGAGGGGGATGCCGACCACCAGCATGATCAGCAGCGAGCTCAGCTCACCACCCAGGTAACGGGCGAAAAAATCATCGGGAACCACGTAGGCGATCACCCCGGCGACAAGAATGCCGAGCATCAGCCACTTGCCGATATCCCCGAGCAGCTCGCCAAAAGCGTAGCCCAGGCCGTGGCGCAGACGGTGACGAAGAGAAGGACGGGTCTTGGACGGGGCACCCCCACCCGGTTTGTCCGGTCAGCCGCAGCCCGGTTCTTTGGCCTCATCCAGGGAGGCCGCATCCACCTCCTCGGGCAGGCGGTTGATGGCCAACCCGGTCGCAAGGGCGGTGAAAAAGGCGGCCACCGGCCGAAAAATGGTCATCAGCGGGTCGAGCAGCGCCCAGGTGATGGCGATGGAATCGACCCCGGTCTCGGGCACCGAAACCAGAAAGGCCGCCGAGGCCCCCTTGCTCGCCCCGCGCTTGCGCAACTCCACCGCAGCTGGGATGACCCCGCAGGAGCACAGCGGCAACGGCACGCCGAAGAGCGAAGCCTTGAGCACCGCCTTGAAACTGTTCTGCCCCAGGTGCCGCTGCACCGCATCCTCGGGAAGCAGCGCCTTGAGCACACCGGCGGCGAAAAAGCCGAACAGCACGTAGGGAGCCGATTCGACCAGGATCGCCCAGCATTCGTAAAGAATTCCCCAAAAAATTGCCATAGAATCCTACCTTTCCCCCTGACCCAGATACCGTTGCCCCTCGCTGAGCAGGTCTGTCAACCCGCTATTTCCCAGCCTGTAGTAGACGACCTTGCCCTCCCGGCGATTTTTCACCAGGGAAGCGGTGCGCAGCAGCCGCAACTGGTGAGAAACCGCCGAAGGAGTCGAATCGAGTAACGCCGCCAGGTCGCAGACGCACATCTCGGTCACGGACAAGGCCTGCAGCAGGCGAAGCCTCGTGGCATCGCCGAGCAGTTTAAAAAGCTCAGCTTGGTTAACAACCTCAGCCTCGGCCGGCATGCCACTGCGAGCCTGCTCGAGCCGTTCCTGATGAACAACAGTGATCTGACATGTTTCCCGACTCATTCAGCCCCCCATCACCTGAACAGTTACTCAATCGTTTAATTCATAATGCTCTTTTTCGAAAACCATTGTCAAGTTGCCCCAAATAATTTTTCAGGGGCTTGATTTCAAACCTGCTTCCGCGGTATTAATGTGAGAACCGTTTCGAAGAGAAGGCCACTTTTGAAGAATCTTGCCATCCACAGATTAACTGCCCGGGTCCTGCTCTGCGCCTATTTGCTGCTTGGTGCCGGCGGGGCCAATGCCTTTGTCTGGTGCCACGAGTTCCGCCTTTTCACCCTCGGACGAAGCCCCCTGCAAGGATGTTTCGGCCGCAGACGACCAACTTCGAAACCACGCCTTCGACCCCATCAAAGATCTACCTTCGCTCCATGCGCCACCGGTCCCATTACAACTGGCCCCCTCGGCCCGAACCACCACCGTCCGCCTGCTACAGGCGCCTCAGCCGCCCCCATCACCAATACTGGCGGCCCTGCGCACCGTCGTCCTGCTGAATTGAGTCCCCTCCCCGCTTTGTTCTAAATTTTGCCTGCGGCACCGGCCGTAGTGTAAGCAATCCCCTGTAATTTTCACATAATCACAATGGACACCCGGAAACCGCCTACCGGCGCCCGGAAATCAATCGATTTTCAGCAAGGAGTGCATTCATGCGCAGAATTCTCACTGTGCTTGTGGGGCTGTACCTTGTGGCCATGGCCGACCATGCCTGGTCCCGCCCCCTTTTGATAGCTGCAACCGCTTCCAATGCGGCGGTTTCGAAACAACCATCGCCCCCTCCCGGTCAAGGTTCGGACGCACTGAACCTGTCAAAAGCCCTGACCCTGGCCCTGAAACACAATCAGAACCTGGCCGCCTATGCTCAAGAAATACGCGCAAAAGACGCAGCCACCCTGCAAGCCGGCCTGCTGCCCAACCCGGAGCTTTCCATCGAGGTGGAAAACTTCGCCGGCCAGGACGAACTCCAGGGCTTCGACGGCGCCGAGACCACCCTCGCCCTCTCCCAGTTGGTCGAACTCGGAGGCAAGCGGGGCAAGCGCCGCCAGCTCGCCACCCTCGAAAAGGACCTTGCCGACTGGGATTATCAGGCCCACAAGCTCGAAGTACTTTCCGGTACCGCCAAGGCCTTTATCCAGGTTCTGGCCGCTCAGCAGCAGGTTGCTCAGGCCGGGGAGCTGGTTCACCTCTCGGAGCAGACACTCTCTGCGGTCACAGCCCGGGTCGAAGCCGGCAAGGTGCCCCCCGTGGAACTGATCCGGGCCCAGGTCGAGCTGGCTTCGACCCGCACCGCGGCGAGCAAGACCCGCCGCGAACTTGAAGCAGCCCGCCGCCGCCTGGCCGCGTTCTGGGGTTCCACGCGCCCCGAATTTCAGCGGGCCATTGGCGATCTGCAGACAATTTCGCAACTCCCCCCCGAGGAGGAATTTGAGGGACTGATAAAAAACAGCCCCGACCTGGCACGGTGGAGCACCGAACAGAAGCAGCGCCAGGCAGCCGTCACCCTGGCCCGCACCCGGGCCCTCCCCGACCTGACCCTCAGCCTGGGGATCCGCAACTCTCAGGATTCGGACAGCAATGCCCTGGTGGCGGGGATCGAGTTTCCACTACCGCTGTTCGACCGCAACCAGGGAGCCATAGGCGAGGCCCGGGCGACCCAGGAAAAATCCCGCCACGAGCGCCGGGCCGCCGAAACTGAAGCGCGAACCGCCCTCGCCGAGGCCTGGCAGAGCCTGGCAGCCTCCCACACCGAGGCCACCAGCCTGCGCGACGAGATTCTGCCCGGGGCGCAGAGCGCCTTCGAAGCGGCCGAATTCGGTTACCGCGAAGGAAAGTTCGACTTTCTGCAGATGATCGATGCCCAGCGCACGCTGTTTAAAGTCAAGGGGCAGTACCTGCAGGCCCTGACGACCTACCATCTGGCCCGCACCGAGGTCGAAAGGCTGACCGGCGCACCGCTGCACGATATTCAAGAATCGGCAACCAATCAAAATCACGATTTGAGGTGAATAGATGAAAACAAAACTGCTGATACTTTCTGCCCTTTTGCTGGGCGCCCTCGCCTTCTGGGCGACCGCCTGGTTTCCCGTTGACGCCTCCGCCCGAATCGAGGACGGTCATGATCATGACACCCACGGCAAGCCGGAGAATCTGGACGACCTTTTCGCCGAAGAAGAGGAGAACGCCCACCGCGGTCACGATCACGGCGCCCATGAAGATGACTCCAAGGGGCACGACGACCATGCTGACCATAAGGATCAGGGTCAAAAAGAAGACGACCACGTCGGGCACAACCATGGCCCGGGGGACGGCGACTGCCCCGAGCACCGCATCCCCGAGGCTGAAGATGCTCTCTGCCAGCCCCAGCTGATGGAAACGCTGCGCCCCGGCCAGGGACTCATGGTACGCCTCGAGACCCCTGAAGCGGCCGAGCGTGCCGGGGTCACCGCCACCCGTCCCGTTCCTGCTGACATGGAAGGCCAGGGCCTGCCTGCGCAGGTTGTCTTCAACCGCAACCGCCTCGCCCGGCTCACCCCCCTGGTGCCCGGGCAGGTCAAAAAGGTCAAGGTCGGCCTCGGCCAGAAGGTCGCCGCCGGCCAGGTGCTGGCGGAAATCGCCTCGCCTGAGATTGCCGCCCTGCGCGCCTCGCTGCAGAGCGCCCGCAGCCGGGTCGAGCTGACCAAGACGACCTTCGAGAGGGAAAAGGAGCTGCTGGCCAAGGGGGTGACCTCGCGCCAGGAGTTCGAGCAGGCTAAAACCGACTGGCTTCAGGCGAAAAACGCTTTGGCCCAGGCCAGCCAGCAGCTGAGCGACTATGGCCTGGAGCCTGGCGACCTGCAGGGGAATTCGGGCTCGCTCCTGCCGGTTCGGGCACCTTTTGCCGGAACCGTGATTGAGCTTAGCGCGGTGACCGGCGAGTCCGTGGCCCAGGGCTCGCCCCTCTTTATCCTGGTCGACCTCGAAACCATGTGGCTCGAACTTTCGGTGCCCGAAAACCGCATGGTAGAAATCCTTCCCGAGCTTAAACTCCATGTCTCTTTTACCGCTCTGCCGGGGCGCGCTTTTGAGGGCAAAATCTTCTGGGTGTCGCCGGTGCTCGACGAAAAGACCCGCATGCTCAAGGCCCTGGCCGAGGTGGACAACAGCAGCGCCCTCCTGCGCAGCGGCCTCTTCGGCGAGGTACGCATCAACGGTGCGACATCCGCCGAGTCGCTGGCGGTTCCCGCCGACGCCCTGCAGGTCATCGACGGCGCCCCTTTCGTCTTTATCGAGCTGGAGAGCGACCTGTACGAACTGCGCCGGGTCGATGCGGGCCGCCGCAACGGCCGCCAGGTGGTGATCGCCCGAGGCCTCGCCCCCGAGGACCGGGTGGTGAGCACCCAGGGGTTCTCCCTCAAGTCGGAGATCCTCAAGTCGCGCCTTGGGGCTTCCTGTGCGGATCATTAAAGGCGAGGTTCCAGGCTAGAGGCTAGAGGCTAGAGGCTAGGGGCAATTGGACGCGGATCACATCTGAAAAGGCGGGATGAACACGGATTTTAAAAACATAGTCAGGTCCGGGGCTTTATCCGATTTTATCCAGCCTTTTCCGCGTGCTATTGCTTTTCGGGTTTCCTCCACGGCTTTCTCTGCGCCCTCCGCGCTCTCTGCGGTGACATTTTTATTTTCATACCATCGATTACATAGGACGGACTATGCTCGAACGCCTGATTGATATATCCCTGAAAAACCGCCTGCTGGTGGTGCTGCTCTTTGCGGTGGCGCTGCTGGCCGGGGTCTGGGCGCTGACCCGCCTGCCGGTGGACGCTTTTCCGGACACCACCCCGGTACAGGTTCAAATC
>CALZIZ010000361.1 GCA_945787465.1 uncultured Desulfuromonadales bacterium | reverse complement strand
CTTCTCATCGGATGTCATGCGTCCGGCCCACTGCACGGTCACCAAGCCGTGCGGGAAGGGGAGAGGGAGGGCCGATCTCGAAGCCAGAAAGCCTGCCTGAATGCACGAAAGCAAATTTACGACTGAATACTCAGATTCAGGTACCGTATTTGAAGCAGTGGAGAAAATACTGAATTCGAGCACGAAACACAGTCAAGGCACAGGGGGCTGATGTCATTCATAGCGCAATGCATCGATAGGATTGAGATTGGCGGCTTTGCGGGCCGGATAAAAGCCGAAAAACACTCCAACGGCCCCGGTAAAAAGCACGGTCATTATCACAACTGCTGGGTTTACGACCGCGCTGATGCCCAGCAATCTGCCAACGCCCCAGGCTGCGCCCAAGCCGGACAAGATACCGATCAAGCCTCCAAGTAGGCTGAGGATGGCGGCTTCGATAAGAAACTGCGCTAAAACATCAAGAGGTCGGGCGCCAATGGCGAGACGAATGCCAATTTCTCGGGTGCGCTCGGTGACCGAGACCAGCATGATGTTCATGATACCGATCCCTCCGACGAGTAATGAAACTCCTGCGATAGAACTCAGCAGCAGTGTCAGGGTGCCGGTGACGCGGGTGGCGATCTCGACGATCTCGGTCTGATCACGGATGATGAAATCATCCTCGGCATCGGCGGCCAGTCGGTGCTCAGAGCGCAGCAGGGTAGTCAGCTCCGCCTTGGCCGCCTCCATCGCTTCGGAGCTGATGGCGCTTGCCGATATATCGTGAATCGTCTTGCCGTTACTCAGGCGATACAGCACGGTGTTGTCGGGAGCGAAGATGATATCGTCCTGATCGTTGCCCATGGACGATTGCCCCTTTTCGGCCATCACGCCGATCACTTTAAAGGGCACATTGCGGATGCGCAAACGTTCACCGACGGGGTCGCGATCGGGAAAGAGTTCATCGGCAACCGTCTTACCGAGCACCGCGACCTTGGCCCGGGTTTTACAATCCCGCGCGGTGAAGAAGGACCCGCTTTCCATCTCATAATTGCGGATCGACAGGTAGTTGGGGGCAACACCGGTGATCGTCCCGGCGATCACCTGCCCGTTGGCGCGAACCTCGGCAGAGACCCAGCGCAGCTGCGTCGCGTATTTCTCCAACCGGGCGACATCATCCATTGTCAGGCTCGGCCGCGACCCGGCGCCACCACTCACACCACCTGAGTCCACGCTACCCGGCCTGACCATCAACAGGTTGGTTCCCAAGGAGGCGACCTCCCCTTCGATATCCGCCTGAGATCCTTCCCCCAGGGCGACCATGGTGATCACCGAGGCGACGCCGATGATAATGCCGAGCATGGTCAGCAGACTGCGCATCTTGTTGCGGGCGATGCTCTTCAGGGCGACCAATATCAGCTTATGCCACCGCATCAGACGTCTCCCCGGTCAGCGTTCCCAGGTCGGCCTGCGCATCGCGCGGCTGACCGTTGATTTCATCGCGCAACAGCACACCGTCACGCAGTTCGATCAGACGCCCGGCATATTCGGCGACCTCTACTTCATGGGTGACCACCACCAGCGTCAGACCGTCGCGATTCAGCTTCTGAAACAGGGCCAGAATTTCCAGGGTCGTGCGACTGTCGAGATTACCGGTCGGTTCATCGGCAAGGATAATTGGCGGATCGGTGACCAGCGCTCGGGCGATAGCGACGCGCTGCTGCTGCCCGCCGGAGAGTTGGTTCGGCTCATGGTCGAGGCGGTATTGCGCAGGTCTGCCAGCTGCTTCCGATTCAGGGCCTCGACCGACATGCCTTCGAAGCGATAGCTGCCGCTGGTCGGGGTATCGAGGCAACCGAGGATATTCATCAGCGTCGATTTGCCGCTGCCCGAACTGCCCATGATGGCGACAAACTCGCCCCGGCCGATCTCCAGCGAGAGGTCATCCAGTGCCCTGACCTCAACATCCCCCAAGGGAAAAACCTTGCAGATATGACTGAGACTGATCTGTGCTTCGCTCATGGCCGCGGCCCTCCACCGGGTCCTTGGCCCGGGCCGGGTCCTGGCCCGCCTCCGCCACCCGGCGGTCCTCCCTGCCCCTGGTTCATGAAACCGAACAGAGAGAAGCCCTCTTCTTCAGCATCCTCCCCCTCCTGTTTCATGCCGATGGCAACCTGCATCCCGGCAGCCAGCTCGCCCCCGGCGATCTCTGTCAACAGTCCGTCGCTCTCTCCCGCAGTGATCTGGATCGGCCGCAAGCGGCCATCGGCCTGCCGGTTAAAAACCTGGCTGCCGTCGTTACTCCCGCGATTCGCGTCGGGTGTAAAATTGAGCGCGGCGATCGGAACCAGCAGGGCGTTTTCAGACTGGTGGACGATAAAGTCGACGGTTGCCGTCATCCCCGGCATCAGCTGCCCCGATTCGTTACTCGCGTCGACGATCACCGTGTAGGTGACAACGTTGTCGACAGTTGTCGGCTGCAGTCGGATTTGCCGAACGGTGCCAATAAAACCCTGATCCGAATAGCTTTGCACCTCGAACCGCACCGGTTGCCCCTGGCGGATCTGGCCGATGTCGGTTTCGTCGACCTGGGTTTCGATTCGCATGCGAGATAAATCTTCGGCGATCAGGAACAGGGTTGGGGTGCTGAGGCTTGCCGCAACCGTCTGCCCGGCATCGACACTGCGGTCGATGACCGTGCCGTTGATCGGTGAACGGATCACCGTATGCTCAAGATTGATCCGGGCTTGCTGCAGGTTGGCTTCGGCCGATTGCAGGGCGGCTTTGGTCGTATCGACAGCCGTTCGGATGGGGAGAAACTCCTGTTCCGAGATGTAGCCCTTAGCAAAGAGCGGAGCATTCCGCGCGAACTCGGCCTCCGCCTGCTTGAATTCCGCCCGGGCTTTGAGTACGCCTGCTTTGGCATTATTGACCGAGGCATTGAAAAGGGCCTGATCCAGAACGGCTAAAACCTGCCCTTTTCTTACCTGGTCATTGTAATCAATCAGCAGCTTTTCAATCGTTCCGGAAACCTGAGTGCCGATCTCCACCGTTTCCACGGCAGCGAGAGTGCCAGTGCTGGAGACGAGGATCTCTAGGTCTCCCCGGCTCACCTGAGCGAACTTGAATAAGGGTGGTGCCCCTGGCGGCCTCTGCTGTGCAAAGGCCCACCAGGCAAGAATCACCAGGGTCAGAGCCCCGATAAGCGCGACCCCGGTTTTGATAATTCGTGAGGTTTTTCGTACCTTCATTCTAGTTTGTCTCCAGTTCCAGGGCAGCGAGCAGCGGCTCCATGTTCCCAAGATAGTAGGCAAGCGCAATCTCCTGAGTCACCAGGTTGTATCTGGCCTGTATCTGGTCAAACGCTGCTGTTACGTATTGGGTTCTTGCCTGGGTGAGTTCCACCAGGGTCGATGCTCCCACCCGGTAGCGCTCCTCATAGGCTTGAAGCGATTGACGGGCAGAGACGAGCTTGCTTTTTACAACCTCGACCCGTTTCTGGGTTGTTCGATAGTCTTGGACCGCCTGTGCTATTTCGAGACCGACCTGGAGTTCTTTTTCCCTGAGCGTTAACTGCTCATTACGCTGCTCAATTGCGGCCCTGGCAGTTTCGTTACGGGTCAGGTGGCGGTCGAAAAGTGGAACTGAAACAGAGACCCCGACAGTGGCGCTCGGGTTGTCATCCATGAACTGGTCTGAAAAGCGACTCTCTTCACTGAGGCTGCTGTAATCGGAGGCCAAGCCGGCAAAAAGGTCAACTTTGGGCAACCGACCTGCCCGGGCTTGGCGTACCTGCTGCCCTGCCGCTTCAATTTGTCGCTGCTGAGCTTTGACATCAGAGCGGTTCGCCAGCGCAAGAAGAGTCATTTGATCGAGATCGTCATCCGCCAACGGCAGGGACAGCTTCTCGAAATCTGGTGTGGCGACCTGGTAATGGGTCATTGGCGGCAGCCCCAGGGTTTGCATAAGGATCAGTTTGCTGTCGTTGAGGGTACGTATTGCTTCCAGCAGGTCCAGCTCTGCTTGCCTGGTTTCCGCCTGCTGCTGGTAAAGATCGCTGAGCGCAAGGCTGCCCGCCTGATAGAGGTTCTCGATACGCTCCAACAGCTTGCGGTTCTCTTCCAGATTTTCCTCTTCGACATGGATCAATGCCTGATCCGTAAGCACCTGGATGAAATTGGAAATCGTCTCGAAAGCCAGGGTCTGTTCGTCTCGGGAAAGGGTCTCCCGCCCGGCACCAAGTTCCAGTTCGGCGCTTTTTAGCGCGGCGATGTCGGCGAACCCGTTGAACAGGTTAACCGTTGAGGACAGCTCGGTATTGATTGATGAATAGTTTCGATTTTCATTCTGGCCCGTGGTTGCCTCGTACGCCTTGTCGAAGCGCTTCGTTCCTGAGGCTGTGATTTGAAGGTCCGGGTAGAAATTTGTCCGTTGCTGAGAAACAGAAATTTCCGCACTTGCCACCGCATTGACTTGCCGATTTAAGCCGGGGTTGTTCTTCAATGCGATGAGCACGGCCTGTGGAAGAGAAAGAACCTGCTCAGTTTGAATCTCGCAGTGTCCCCGGCTTGGCAGGGCCAGAACAATCAAAGTGATGAGCGCTGCAGGCCAAGCTCGAAAACACATCGTCCGTATCCTGTCTTTCTTATTCATGATTCTTATCAAACATATTTCCCGACTCACAGACGGATTCTGCCAGTCCAGAGCCAACTCTTTTATGTCGGCCAGCTGCCAAAGGGCTGTTTTTCCAATGCCATCTCGCCATTGTCCCCCTGGTAGATGTTGATCCAGGCGTTCCAGTTCTTGTGGTCCACCTCGGGGTAATCGAGGCGATAGTGACTGCAGCGGCTTTCCTTGCGCAGCAAAGACGCTTTCAGCTTCATTTCGGCATTGATGATCATGTTGGCTGTCTCGTGGGCCAGCCGCAGCTCGTGCAGATCTGCCGCCCGCAGCATCGGAAGGTGATGATCCCGCAACTCCTCGACATAGGCCAGGGCAGCCTTCAACAGACTCTCTTTCTTGATGTAGAGCACGAAGTTCGGGATCATGATCCCCTGCAGGGTCTGGGTGACCCAGGCAGGGCCGTAGCCCTTGTCCCGTTTCAGCGGCGCGAGAATTTCCGCTTCGAGCCGTTTTCGTTTGGCGCCGGGGATCTCCGGCATTGCAGCCCCGCGGCAGTAACCCGCCGCAGCTTCTGCGGCAATCGCCCCCTGCACGCCCGACCCCGCCAAGGAAGAACCGATCTGGGTGTAGATCCCCCCGGCCATGTGGGAACCGAGGGCATCCCCCGCGGCCCAGAGCCCGGGGATGTTGGAGGCCCCCGTCTCATCC
>CALZIZ010000360.1 GCA_945787465.1 uncultured Desulfuromonadales bacterium | reverse complement strand
AGAGTAAGGCGCCGTCGGGGGGCGCGACCCCCGGGTTTTGGTTTTAGGTTCACCGCCAATAAAAGAACCGAAACCGGCGGGACTCGCCCCGCCAGGCGAGTTACCTTTCTTGACGGCCAAGAAAGGTAACCCAAAGAAGGCCGCCCCACCGTTTGCCCGACTACGTCGGGTACCCTCTCTCCGGCATTTTTAATCCGGATATGGACGAAAACTCGCTACGCTCGAACAGTCGTCCACAACCATCCGGAGTAAAAACACCTCCGTTCAGCGGCACTGAAAGGGGAAGTTCTCCAAGCCCTGAGAACCTTATCCCTTGGGCTCCTGCAGCTCCCTCATCCAGCTCCCCCCCAGGGCCCGATACAAAGAGATGCGCGCCAGCATCAGATCCCCCGTCCTGCGGGCCAGGTCCTGCTCCAGGCTCTGAACCGACTGCAGCTGGGTCAGCACCGGCAGATAGTCGTTGAGCCCTTTGACATAGCGCTGCCGTGCCTCATCGAGCGCCTTGCGGGCGATATCGGCCTGTTTCTGCACGGCATCGAGCTCTTCGCGCAGTTTCTGTTCGCTGACCAGTGCATCCTCCACCTCTTTCACCGCAGTGAGCACGGTGCTCCGATAAGCGGCCAGACGCTCTTCGACCACAGCCTGGACACGCTCGACCTCGGCGGCCCGCGACGGGCCGTCGAAGATCGGACCGGTGAGGCTGCCGGCCAGTCCGGTCAGCCAGTTATCGAACAGGGCATCGATTTCCCCGGAGGCGTACTTGGCGTCAGCGGTCAGTCGGATCGCCGGCAGCCGGTCGGCTTTAGCTGCGGCTACCTGCCAGTCGGCCGCCTGCAACCGCAATCCTGCCGATTGGACATCGGGGCGACTGGCGAGCAGGTCGGCGGGAAGACCAAGGGACGGGATCTGGGCGAGCTCGGGAAGAACGGTCTTCGAAAGGCCCAGCTCCGCCTTGGGCGGCTTGCCGACCAGAAAAGCGAGTTCATGCAGCAGTCGCTCCTCCTCGGCCTCCAGCGGAGGAAGGGTCGCCTCAAGCCCGGCCACGACTTCGCGCTGCTGAAAAACATCAAGGATCGAGGCCTGCCCCTTGCGAAAGCGCAGCTCGACCAGCTCGAGGTAGGTACGGCTCGTCTCCAGCTGGTCACCCACAAGGGCCTGAAGCTGCCGCTGGATAATCAGGTTGGTCCAACGGTCGGCCACCTCGGCCGCCACCGACATCGCCGCGGCCTCCAGGTCCCCGCGAGAGGCAGAGGCTTCAAGCCTTTGGGCCTCGTTTGTCGCACCGACCCGGCCCCAGAGATCGAGCTCGTAACTGCTGACCAGTCCGAGGGAATAATCGCTGAGGGTCTCGGCACCCGACTCGCTGTGCTGGCGACTTCGCGAGGCGGAGGAGCTGATAGAAAGGTCGGGATAAAGATCCGCTCCGGACTTGACAGCGGAAGCATCGGCCTGCTTGAGCCTCGCCCAGGCCTGGTGCAGGGAAAAATTGCCGCCGAGGGCCTCCTCGATCAAACGATTGAGCTCCGGATCTGCCATCCCCTCCCACCAGCGGTCGGGAGTGTCGGCTGCCGGGTCATAAAGGGAAAAGGAGGAAGGCAGGAGCTGCTCTTCTTCAATGCGCAGGTTCGGTGCGAATGGGCTGCAGGCGCTGACCAGCAACACCAATAGGAGCAAGGGAGCCTTTCTGAAAAAGTTGTGCATCGAATCAGTCCTCTTTACTGTTCAGGGAATGTTAAAAATCAAAACCGGCGGGACTGACAGGGGAGATTTAATCCCCAAGAAGACCCTTCCCCCCCTGTGACGCCGCCGGAGCGGAGTGGACGTTTTGAGAAACAGACGGACAAATGTTTGAGCGAAGCGAGTTTTTGTCCGTCCTCAAAACGTCTGCGCAGCGCAGGGAACCCGAAGGGCAAGGAGCGGGGTGCCCTTTTTCTGCTTACTCTTTTAGGGCAAGCAAAAAGAGTAAGGCGCCGTTTGGGGGCGCAACCCCAAGGTTTTATTGTTTAAAGTAGTATGCTGACACAAGAAACAAGACCGGCGGGACTCGCCCCGCCAGGCGAGTTACCTTTCTTGACGGCCAAGAAAGGTAACTCATATATGGTCTCCCCCCTTCTTGCAAGGGCTTTGTGTCGGATGACAGGGACAGGATTGCTGCCATATATCCGGCCTCTTTTTGAAGGAATTTTCACCTTCGGGCCTGAATGAATTTCGCGCGTATCGTCCTTATCAAAGAAACGGTTTTTATGGACCGTTGGGTTACCCAGGTTTTCGATACGCTGGTCTGACCTGTTTTGTCATCTCGTTTCACAATGCCTTCGCAATTTCTGGTGGGAGAAGTCCCTTTCTGTTTCCGACAGGTTGGTACTAACTCGCCGTTTGCACGGAAGCAGGTTGATAATAGGTGTTGTATCTCAAGATGGCCCAGCCGATGCGCGCCATCTTATTCGCCATAGCCACAACGGCTTTGTTCCAACCACGTTCTTCACTTATTCGACTGATCCATCGGCTCAATGGATCATCTTTCCCTGCGGCCTGATTGACGACCGCTCGGGCACCATGGACCAGTAAACTACGGAGATAACGATCACCCCGTTTGCTGATACCAAGCAGGACAATCTTGCCGCCACTGCTGTGCTGGCGTGGGACCAGTCCCAGAGATGCTGCGGCATCCCGACCGTGGGCATAGGCGCGGCCGTCGCCGATGGCGCTCCGAAAGGCGCTGGATACGATAGGTCCAAAGCCTGGAATTGTCTGCAGACGCTGGCAAGCATCATCCTGCCGACTCAAAAGCTCCAGTTCGTTCGTGTAGAACGCGACATGTTCGTCAAGTTCTGCTAGCTGCTCATAGCGCCGCAACAACAGGTTCCGGAAACGATCACTTAAGCCGTTTTCCGCATCCTCCAGAAGCTCTGGGATACTCTTGCGTAAGGTTGCGAGCCCTTTGGGCAGAACAATGCCGTATTCACCCAACAGCCCTCGCGTTGAGTTGCTTAGGGCGGTCCGATCTTTAACGCACATGGAACGCATCCGGTGAAGAGCCTGCATATCCTGTTCGCCCAGCGTCTTGATCGCGACAAATGGCATGGATGGCCGGGTCACGGCCTCGGCAATGGCACGAGCATCGTTGTAGTCGTTCTTGTTGCCCCGCAGATAGGGCTTAACGTATTGAGGTGGTATCAGCTTCACGTCATGACCCAAGATACGTAATTCTCGTCCCCAGTAATGGGAGCTTGCACAAGCCTCCATGCCGATCCGGCAAGGCGACAACTGGGCAAAAAATTGAAGGACTTGATTACGCCGAAGCATACGTTTTTTAACCTCTTTGGAGTGTTCGTTGAAGCACACAACATGAAAGACACTTTTTGCCAAATCCAGGCCGACAGTGATAATATTCATCTTGGTCTCCTCTCGCTCCTCGTTGATGGAAAGCTTCTTACTCCATCATGGCGCATAGACGCCGATTCAGGTAGCGGGGGGAGACCATTTCATCAATGATCCAGGAGGACTAGATGAAGTTCTGTAAAATGTTGAATCACAATGTTGTTTTCATGACACTTGCCTTGCTTCTTATGGCAAGCCCCAGCTTCG
>CALZIZ010000359.1 GCA_945787465.1 uncultured Desulfuromonadales bacterium | reverse complement strand
CCGAAACCGGTCGTGGTCCGCAAGGATGAAACCTACAGCCTCGAATACGACCGCCCGCAGTCGATCGGCCGCATGCGCTCCTTCTACGGCAACTTCGGCATCATGGTCCGCGCCTGGGCCTACATTCTGACCATGGGTGGTGAAGGACTCAAGAAGGCCAGCCAGATTGCGGTGCTCAACGCCAACTATATCCGTGCCCGGCTTGAGGACACTTTCCACCTGCCGCACAAGAACCGGTCCCTGCACGAGGCGGTTTTTACCGACAAGCATCTGGCGGGCGGCTGCCACACCCTCGACCTGGCCAAACGTCTGATCGATTACGGTTACCATCCGCCGACCATTTACTTTCCGCTGGTGGTCCAGGGGGCGATCATGATCGAGCCGACCGAAACCGAGAGCAAGGAAGTCCTCGACGAATTCTGCGATGCCATGCTCGATATCGCCTGCGAAGCCGAGGAAAACCCCGGGCTGCTGCTCGAGGCACCGACCGTGCCGGTGATGCGCCGTCTCGACGAAACCATGGCGGCACGCAAACCTCAGCTCCGTTATAACCCGGCTGAGTAATTGGCCCGGCTGAGGCGTCCGTCGCTTTGAAGGTCCTTCGACGGACACCTTGGCAGTCACCTAACGAGTTTCCATCAGGAAACACCGGATAGAAACTGAGCAGATTTCTTCGGCTTGGCTGGGTTTCGCCTGCCGGTAGAATCCGCAGAGAATATGGAGGATACGTCATGTCGCTAAAACACCTTACCGCTTCTGATCCTGCTATCGCCGCCACCATGGTACGAGAAACCAAACGCCAGGAATACGGCCTGGAGTTCATCGCCTCGGAGAACTTCGTCAGCGAGGCCGTTATGGAGGCCCAGGGCTCGGTCATGACCAACAAGTATGCCGAGGGCTATCCGGGCAAGCGTTACTACGGCGGCTGCGAGGTGGTCGATGAAGCCGAGCAGCTCGCCATCGAGCGGGCCAAGAAGCTCTTCGGGGCCGAGCACGTCAACGTCCAGCCCCATTCCGGGTCCCAGGCCAACATGGCCGTCTACTTGACGGTCTGCCAGCCAGGCGACACTGTGCTGGGGATGAACCTCTCTCACGGCGGGCACCTGACCCACGGTTCTCCGGTCAACTTCTCGGGCAAACTGTTCAACATCGTCCCCTACGGAATCAGCAAAGAGACCGGCACCATCGACTACGCCGAGGTCGAGGACCTCGCCAAGGAGCACAGGCCCAAACTGATCGTGGCCGGTTACAGCGCCTATCCGCGCACCCTTGACTTTGCCGAATTCAGGCGCATCGCCGACGAGGTCGGTGCGGTGCTGATGGTCGACATGGCCCATTTTGCCGGGCTGGTGGCAGGCGGGCAGCATTCCAATCCCGTCCCCTATGCCCACTTTGTCACAACCACTACCCACAAGACCCTGCGCGGCCCCCGCGGGGGGATGATCCTCTGCACCGAGGAGTGGGGGAAGAAGCTCAACAGCAATATTTTCCCCGGCATCCAGGGCGGCCCCTTGATGCACGTCATCGCAGCCAAGGCGGTGGCCTTCAAGGAGGCCTTGTCCCCAGATTTCAAGGAATACGCCGTTCAGGTGGTTAAAAACGCAACCACCCTGGCCTCCGAGCTGGTGCAGCACGGCTTCAACCTTGTCTCCGGTGGAACTGATAACCACCTGATCCTGGTCGATTTCTGCGGCAGCGAGATCACCGGCAAGGTGGCCGAGAAGGCCCTTGAAGAGGCCGGCATCACGGTCAACAAAAACTCGGTCCCCTACGATACCCGGTCCCCCTTCGTCACCAGTGGAATCCGTATCGGCACCCCCGCAGCGACAAGCCGCGGCCTCAAGGAGCCGCAGATGGTCAAGGTGGCGGGCTGGATCAAGCGGGCCATTGACAATATCGAAAATCAGGAGGAATTAAATAAAATCCGCGGCGAAGTCAAGGATCTGTGCCTGGAATTCCCCCTCTATGCCCACCGGTTATAATGTAAAGAGATCAACAGAGCAGGCTGGTTACCTGATGTGGAGCGTTTTTATCCCGCCCCGCATCAGGAACCATTAACCCGCACGAGAAGGTGGTACCGATGGAATCGATAAGAGAATTATTCCGCATAGGCACAGGCCCTTCCAGCAGCCATACCATGGGCCCTCGCAAGGCGGCCGACAGGTTTCTTCAGCAGGTGCCCGGCGCAGCTCGCTACCAGGTCACCCTGTTTGGCAGCCTGGCCGCAACCGGACGCGGTCACCTGACTGACAAGGCACTGGAAGAAACCTTCGGCTCCCGGCCATTGAGAATTACCTGGAAGCCTGAGATCGAGTTGCCCGCACACCCCAACGCCCTGCTTTTTGAAGCCCTGAACGAATCGGGGGAAGTTATCAAGAGCTGGGAGGTCTACAGTGTCGGCGGCGGCGCCCTGCAGGAGAAAGGCGTTTCGCAGGTCCCCCTCTCCATCGACTGCCTGACCACCATGGATCAGATTCTGGCGCACTGCGGCGAATCGGGTGAATCCTTCTGGGAATACGTGGAGGCCTGCGAGGGCAAAGAGATCTGGGATTTTCTCGAAGAGGTCTGGCAGACCATGAGCGCCTCCCTCGAGCGGGGACTGCACGCCGAAGGTGTGCTCCCGGGCGGGCTGGGGCTGGCACGCAAGGCCCATTCTTTCTATCGAAAGGCCTCGCTCTATGGGCCCGAATTCAAGCAGGACGGCCTGCTTTTCGCCTATGCCCATGCCGTATCCGAAGAAAACGCATCCGGCGGGGAGATCGTCACGGCACCGACCTGCGGCGCCTGCGGAGTGCTGCCGGCGGTATTGCGCCATCTCGACGAAGCCCTCAACTGCGGCACCAAAAACATCCTGCGGGCCCTGGCCACCGCCGGCCTGGTCGGCAACCTGGTCAAACACAACGCCTCGATCTCCGGCGCCGAGGTCGGTTGTCAGGGTGAGGTCGGCACCGCCTGCGCCATGGCGGCCGCTGCCGCCACCCAACTCTACGGCGGAAGCATCCGGCAGATTGAGTATGCTGCAGAAATGGGCCTCGAACACCACCTCGGCCTGACCTGCGACCCGGTCAAGGGCCTGGTGCAGATCCCCTGCATCGAGCGAAACGCCCACGCCGCCGCCCGGGCCATGAGCTGCTGCCACCTCGCCCTGCTCTCCGACGGAGTGCATAAAATCAGTTTCACCGAGATCGTCGCGGTGATGAAAGAAACCGGTCAGGCCCTGCCCTCTCTCTACCGGGAGACCGCCGGCGGCGGTATCGCCCAGGCCTACCGCCAGCGCAAGAAGCTGGTTGCCAACGGACACGATTAAGGAGCCCCACAATGTCCACCTATAAACGAAAACCGGACTGGCTGCGGGTGAAACTGCCCTCCGGGCGCCAGTTTGGCTCGGTGCGTAAAACCCTGTCGAACCGCTCCCTGCACACGGTGTGCGAAGAAGCAGGCTGCCCCAATCAGTCCGAATGCTGGAGCGCGGGAACCGCAACCTTCATGATCCTGGGGGACACCTGCACCCGGGGGTGCGCCTTCTGCGCTGTAACCCGTGGAAATCCCGGAGGCGCCGTCGACCTCCAGGAGGCGCAACGAGTCGCA
>CALZIZ010000358.1 GCA_945787465.1 uncultured Desulfuromonadales bacterium | reverse complement strand
ATCGGCATCGGATTGCACCAGCACCACCTCAATGCCTTCGCGCTGGGCCACCGGGATCAGCTTGGCGGCCGTGCAGCCGCGGGCGTGAATCAGCGTGCGTTTGACCGGTTTGAGCAGGGCGCGCTCGTCCACCAGGGTCTGGACTTCGCTTGCTGCCGGGGCAATATCGGGCAGATAGAGCCCCTTGAACACCCGACGGCAGACATCCATCACGCTTTCCGCCGGCGCCGGGATGCTGGGATCGATAGCGCGAAGTTGCCCGTCAAGGTCCTTATTGAAGGGGTGCTTAACCAGTCCCTGCATTGCTCCCGGGGTACGCAGCAGGTAATTGGACAGCGTCGCCGTCGAGGGCAGGTAGGAGGGGACCACGATCTGGCCGGCGAAGGGCATGTTGCACCCTGAGAAGTAGTAGGTCTGCACCAACGGGTGGGTGACAAACGAGGCCTGGGCGCCCCCGGTGCAATCGCCGAACCCAAAGCAGATGATCGGCAGCTCGTTGTCCCGCACGAAGCGGGTGATCCGGTCATTGACAACCGCCATGGAGAACAGCGATCCCGCCCCTTCCTTGGTCTGCATGCCGCCCGAGGAGACAAAGGCGACCACGGGGAGTTTGCGGCGGGCGCATTGCAGCAGCAGGTTGCAGAACTTCTGGGCCGACGCCATATCGAAGGCGCCTGCCTGAAAATCGAGATTGGACACCAGCACGCCGACCCGGGTGGCGGGAGAATCCCCCTCTTTTTTGAGTTTGGCCAGACCGGTGATGACCCCGCAGGGTTTAACCCCGTTGTCCAGCGCCTTCTCGATGGAGAGGCGAAAGCCGGGAAAGTTTGCCGGGTCGGCGGTCATCAGATCGCTGTCGAGCTCTTGAAAATTGGTGAAAAACTCAGCGATAAGCGAATCCGCCCGACACTTTTTGGAGCGCTTGTCCTGGAGCAGAACATCCTGGATCAACAGGTCATTATAGGCGGTCTCCAACCGGTTCCAGAAATCCTTCATGCCGATATCGCGCAATTTGATCCGGCCGTCGTAGCTGCGCCCTTCACGCTCGGCCTCGCAGTACTCCGGCAAAAGCTTTTCGAATAAAAAGTTGACGATCGCGAACAGCGGTTCCGAAATGCGGGGATACTGGATTTTTTTCCATTCCTGCACGGGACGGATGAACTCTTTCATCTGCGGGTGCTGAAGGTAGACGTTGATCCAGCCATAGAATTTGTCTTCGAGAAGAACCGGGTTCACCGCGTCCTCGCCAAGCATGGTCTTGAGCTTGGTTACGGCCGCAGAGATCGATGATTCCAGCAGGGTCTGAAAGGACTTCTGGGAGAAGGTGTTGGTGCTCTTGGCCTCGGCTGCGATGGGGCGCAAATCAGTGATGATCTGATCGTAGACCAGATCGAAAACAATGAAATTCTTGCACACCCTTTCCATATCCTTGTGGAACTCGGGCAGGGTGATGACGTCGAGAACCGTCATCTCGGAGGGATCGGTGGTCTTGGTGTTGTCCGGCGCGGAGTCGAGATACTTGATCAGCGCGATAAAGTTATTTTGGGCCCCCGCCTTCCAGAGGTTGTAAAGGTGGAAACCGTAGGCGAGGTAGGTGCTCTGCTTGGCTTTCTCAAGGTTCTCGGCAGGATCGCCAAGGACCAGTTTTGAGAGCCGCCCCCGCTCGGCTCCGGTCTGTTCCTTGCGGTCGAGATAGGTCTTGTAGCTTTTGATCAGCAGGTCGTCGTAGCGTATGATCAGGGGGTTTTCCTGCCAGCTGGCAAAGACGCTGGCCAACTCTTCCTGGACCCGCTTCGACAAATCTCCCTTGGGACGGACCAGGTTGGTCGAGCGACTGAAGTTGGCCGAAGAGGTCGATTGGAGGCGCCCCCGCAGACTGAGATAGCGCAGATAGCGATAGGTGATGCCGAAGACGCTGAAGTATTCCGTCGGATTGTGGGTCAACGAAAGGGCCGAGAGGCTGTTAAGCGCATTGAGTTTTTCCGAGGGGTTGATGTAGCGATTCAAGCTGGCCTGGTAGTGCTCGATGATGCCATCGGTCTCTTTGACAAAGGTCACGGCACGACTCTCGACGGCGCTCACCGCCGAGACGATTGCCTTGCGCAGATTCTCCAGCTGGGGACCCTTTTCGCCGGGCACGTAGTCGATAATGCCGTCGACGAAACCCTGCTGATAGAGTTCATAGGCGCTGACGCCGACGTATTTGGCGCACTCCTGCCAGCTGAGATCGAAACTGCGGGCGATGGCGGCCAGTCCCTTGGGTTGAATGGTGTTGAAAACGCCATCGCGCACCGAGAGGATGATGTTGGTGGAGGCCAGCGGGATGGCGCCTCCCGAATAGCCGTTGCCGAGAATAATCCCCACCGACGGGACGTTGAGATTGGCCATCTCGGCGATGAAGTGGGAAATCGAATGGGCCTGGTTGTCGGCGTTGGCTGCCTCTCCGGCATCGGCGCCCGGGGTGTCGATAAAGGTGATGACCGGTACCGCATAACGTTCGTATTTGCGGACGACTTCGATGGCCTTGCGGTGGTGCTCAGGGCCCCAGACGCCGTTGTTGGTGTTGCGCTCCTGGCCCAGCAGGCAGAGCCGGCGCTTGCGGCCGTGGAAATCAAACTCGGCCTCGACGCAGTGCAGAGGGCCGAGAGAGATTTCGTCCACTATTTTTAGTTTCAATTGTTTGAGAATGGCCTTGAAACCAGTACGGTTTTTTTGCTCGGACGGTTCGACGGTTTCACGGATATAGCTGTCGACATCCAGCTTCTTGAGGCGCTTGGTGGTCTCCTCGATTGTCCGGTGAGCGACGAGCCCCTCAAGGGCCACCTCCACCTCTTGCCTCTGGCGGTCCCGGTTGGACCGGCTGACTTCCTTAATCAGGGAGAAGTCGGAGGCGAGGTGTTCGGCAAGTTCGAAAAAACGGTCGATGGTCGGTGCAGTTGACATAATACTTTTTCTCCCGAAATTAGGGGTCGGGGAGAACCAAAGCCCGGGGTTCCCCTATTGAACGATTCTCACAAAATCACTTATGAAAAAGGATATGGATTCGTGAGTGCCCCCTTGGAGGCTTAGCAAGGAGGTGCTCACGGGTCCGGTACCAGAACAGCGGACTAAGTCATATCCGCTTGAACGAAACCTCATCCACCAAACGCATCCTTGATATCTTCAAGCGACGAGTGCGCCGTCGTCGGCGATGGGCCCTTGGCGAGGTCGGTCGTAACCTCTGGTGCGACCATCGACGGTTCCAGCGACATCACAACGTAGCCGCCGACGGCTCCAGCGCCGAAGCCCGGAGCGAAGACCAGAGACCGTTTGGTGACTGCCCCCTCGAAGACGGCGTCTGCCATAGCGATCGGAATGCTCGCCGCCGATGCGTTGCCGACCTCGGCGATGTTGAAGTAAATGTCATTGGCATCGATGCCCTGGGGCACGGCGATATCGATGATCATGTTCTTGTTGGCTTGATGGGGCACGATCATGTCGATCTCGAGCCCGAGCTCGGAAAGCTCGCCCATCATCTGGTTAAGGTACCGCTCGACCAACGCCTTGACCTCGGGTCCATACACCGTGATGTCGTTGTCGAAGTCATGGTT
>CALZIZ010000357.1 GCA_945787465.1 uncultured Desulfuromonadales bacterium | reverse complement strand
GGAGCGTGACGAGGAAGAGCGTTTCGACCGGGCGCTGATGTACGACCGCCTCGCCGAGCTAGGACTGACCGGGGTTGTTTTTCCCGAGGAGTACGGCGGTGCCGGTGCCGACTACATCTCCTATGCCATTGCCGTCGAAGAGCTCTCCAGGGTCTGCGGCTCCACCGGGGTTACCCTGTCGGCCCACCTTTCGCTGGGGGCCAACCCCATTTTTCTCTTCGGCACTGAAGAGCAGAAGCAGAAATTCCTCAAGCCCCTGGCCGAGGGGAGCAAGATGGGGGCTTTCGCCCTGACCGAGTCGAGCGCCGGCTCCGATGCCGGAGGCACCAAGACCACCGCAGTCCTTGACGGCGACGAGTGGGTGCTCAACGGCACCAAGATCTTCACCACCAACGGCGGCGAGGCCGAGATCTACATCGTCTTTGCCCGCACCGACAAGGAGGCGCAGAAGCATCACGGCATCAGCGCCTTTATCATCGAAAAGGACACTCCGGGGTTCACCTTCGGCAAAAAGGAAGAGAAGCTCGGCATCCGCTCCTCGCCGACCCGCGAACTGGTCTACGAAAATTGCCGGATTCCCAAGTGCAACCTGCTCGGCGAGCTGGGCAAAGGATTCAAGGTTGCCATGAAGACCCTCGATGGCGGGCGCATCGGCATCGCCGCCCAGGCCCTGGGGATCGCCCAGGGGGCCTTCGAGGCCGCGCTGAACTATGCCAAGGAGCGCAAGCAGTTCGATCAGCCGATCGCCAGCTTCCAGGGGGTCCAGTTCATGCTCGCCGACATGGCCACCCAGATCGAGGCCGCCCGCCTGCTGGTCTACCAGGCCGCCTACCGCGCCAGCGCCGGGCTGCCCTACGGCAAAGAGGCCGCCATGGCCAAGCTGATGGCCTCAGAGACCGCCATGCAGGTCACAACCGATGCGGTACAGGTTCACGGCGGCTACGGCTATACCCGCGAATACCCTGTCGAGCGGATGATGCGCGACGCCAAGATCACCGAGATCTACGAAGGAACCAGCGAAGTTCAGCGCATCGTCATCAGCGCCGCCCTGACTCACTGAGTCAGGGCACTCTGTCGTCCCCCTCCCGAAACGGAGGGGGATTTTTTTTCAAAACAAAGGCTGGGATTGCCACCACCAAAAGTAGGCGCTTCTAAGCGAGGCACCAAGACACCAGGAAGAGCGAAAAAACTTTTTCCCTACCGTTCATGCTGAGCCTGTCGAAGCATCGGGCCAGCAGACGTTTCCAGG
This sequence comes from uncultured Desulfuromonadales bacterium, assembly GCA_945787465.1. Lineage (GTDB taxonomy): Bacteria > Desulfobacterota > Desulfuromonadia > Desulfuromonadales > Trichloromonadaceae > CALZIZ01. Next base: position 2,345 of record CALZIZ010000357.1, on the reverse strand, counting down.
GCCTTCGACAGGCTCAGGCTGAACGGGCTGAAGTCGGAAGGTGGGGCAGGCCCCACCCTACCAAACTGTCTCGTTGGTCATTCCAGCGAAGGCGGGAATCCAGGTTTTGTCCCTTGGTATGAAGCCTTTCTTGGTGGCTTGGTGCCTTGGCGGCCAATATTTTTCTAGATTTCATCCCGTGACAGCACGGGGTGGGAAGGGTGATGAGCATGGGAAACGAACTGGATACGGGTATTCGTTTGCTCGAGGATTTGAGCAAGGAGCAGTTGATCGAGATCATCATCGATGACGCCAAGAATTGGCTCGCCCACGACGGGCTCTGGTTTCAGGCGGTGGAAAAGGCCCACGGCATGGAAGAGGCGATCGACGCCGACCGGGCGGCCTGGGAGAAGTTCACCGTCATCGAGGCCAAGCGGATTATGGCCCGGCTCGGCATCGAGCCGGGAGGAGGGATCCCGGCGCTTATCGAGTGCCTCAAGCACCGGCTCTATGCCCGGTTGAACCTGCAGGAGGCGGTGGAGGTCAGCGCGACCAGGGTCGTCTTTCGCATGGTCGACTGCCGCGTGCAGTCGGCGCGCAAGCGCAAGAGCCTGCCCGATTTTCCCTGCAAATCGGTGGGCATCGTCGAGTACTCGGAGTTCGCCCGCACCATCGATCCGCGCATCCAAACCAACTGCATTGCCTGCCCCCCCGACGCCCACCCCGACGAGTACTGGTGCGCCTGGGAGTTTTCGATTGAAGGCTAGGAGGCTGTCCGATAATAGGGCTGAAGCGAAAATCCAGAAGTTTGAGAACAGATTTTGGGTCGTTTGAGAGCTCATAGCCGTAGCTATGGGCCGAAAAGGAGCCGAGATATGGGCCAAACAGCTGGGTTTGCAGCCGGTCTCTCATTGTCGGACAGCCTCCTAGGGGCTAGTACAGACGGGCGAAAGTCCGTTGCTGGATTCGGTCGCCGCTGCATCCCGACCCGCTGCGTTGCTCTGCGGTTGAATATGGCTCAATATTCTCCCTTCTCGCGCCTTACGGGTCGGGCGCATCGGCACCCTCGATCCGACGCAAGACTTCCGCCCGGCTGTACTAGGGTGCTGGCTCCTGCTTTTCTCTGTCTACGATTCGAGCAGGGCACAAAATGTGGAAACAGTGTTCTGTCTGGCCCCGTCCTCCGGGTCTTTGCGGTTTCCACAGGGCGTTTACGTCCCGATCCTGTCTCTGAACGTTTACACGGTCCATAGGCGAAAATCAGGCCTTTTTTGAGCCGTCTGTCAGATAATTTACCTAAGGATTCTGCAGGCTTGGCAAGATTTTTTTTGGCTTCGAGAAGTGTAGAACGATGTTTGGTATTTCTGTTGCATTAAGTATTGGTCAGCATTCATCGGTTAGCAACGCCAAAAGACAGGGGGAATGATCATGGAATCATATCCGACATTGAATTTCGATCTTGGTGAGGACGTCAATCTGCTGATTGAATCGCTGCGCAGTTTCCTCAAGGACGAAGTCGCCCCCCGGGCCGCAGATATCGACCAGACCAACGAGTTTCCCCAGGACCTGTGGCGCAAGATGGGAGACCTGGGATTGCTGGGGATCACTGCCGACGAGGAGTACGGCGGTGCGGGCATGAGTTACCTCGAGCATGTGGTGGCCATGGAGGAGATCAGCCGGGCCTCGGCCTCGGTGGGGCTGGCCTACGGCGCCCACTCCAACCTCTGCGTCAACCAGATCAACCTCAACGGCACCGCCGAGCAGAAGCAGCGTTACCTGCCCAAGCTGATTACCGGCGAGCATGTGGGGGCTCTGGCCATGAGCGAGGCCGGAGCCGGTTCCGACGTGGTCAGCATGCGCCTGCGGGCGGTCAAGCAAGGGGATCGCTACATCTTCAACGGCAACAAAATGTGGATCACCAACGGCCCCGAGGCCAACGTGCTGGTCGTCTATGCGAAGACCGACCCCGGGGCGGGCTCCCGCGGCATCACCGCTTTTCTGGTCGAGAAGGGGTTCAAGGGGTTTTCCACCGCCCAGAAGCTCGACAAGCTGGGGATGCGCGGCTGCAGCACCTGCGAACTGGTCTTCGAGAACTGCGAAGTCCCCGAAGAGAACATCCTCGGAGGGCTCAACCAGGGGGGCAAGGTGCTGATGAGCGGCCTCGATTACGAGCGCACCGTCCTCGCCGGAGGGCCCCTGGGGATTATGGGAGCCTGCCTGGACGTGGTGCTGCCCTACCTTCACGAGCGCAAACAGTTCGGTCAGCCGATCGGCGAATTTCAGCTGATGCAGGGTAAGCTGGCCGACATGTACAGCACCCGCAGTGCCTGCAGGGCCTACGTCTACGCTGTGGCCAAGGCCTGCAA
>CALZIZ010000356.1 GCA_945787465.1 uncultured Desulfuromonadales bacterium | reverse complement strand
GCCAAACTGATCCTGGTCGATATGAAAAAGGGCGGCTGAAAAAAAATAGCAAAAAAATATTGACACAAAATCAGAGCTCATGTATAAGTCTCTCATCCTTCGCGGGGCGGTGAAAATAAGCCGCTCGGAAGACACCATTCCCCGATAGCTCAGTTGGTAGAGCAGGCGGCTGTTAACCGCCTTGTCGCAAGTTCGAGTCTTGCTCGGGGAGCCAACAAATCAGAGGCCGTTTCCTTAACTGGAAGCGGCCTTTTTTGTTATCTCTCCTCTCGAAATCTCACCACTATAAAATAACCAGATTGCATAATTAACAATCTGTCCTGTTGGCTTGTAATCCGCCGTATTGAAGGCTTTACTTTACTCTAAAACTTCCTCCGTTCCCCGCCCGTGTAATCCCTACCTAAAGTGATTTATGGGCCTGATTTTGACCCAGAAAATAGGCTTATAAGGTCTTTTGAGCCCCTCAGTTGGGGTGTTTTCCATTTCTTTTCAGGTGGATAGCTTGGTCCTACCCCGAATGCCCCGAGTCCCGGCGCACGTCGGAGAGGACACCGAAGATGTCCATCTTGGTGAAACTCGGGCAGGTGCCCTGACAGACGCAGAGGATGAATCCTTTTTTTCCGCTCAGACATCACCTCCCATGTGTCGAATGGTTCGGTTTCTCGCTCCTGTCTTCGAGCTCTCTCACCAGATCGTCGATCTTGCCCGAGGTCACCTGGCGGATGCGCCCCGCCAGCCGGAGGGCACGTGCGATCGAATGGTTGTCCAGGCCCGCCTCACGGGCGGCCTTGAGATGATACTCCAGTCAGCTCTCGCAGCCGCCGGCCGCCGAGGCGGCAATGGCCACCAGTTCCTGAACCTGTTTGTCCCATTTCATGGTGCAACTCCTTTCTCCCGTTGCGTTTTCTTTAAAGAGGCGCGCTGTAGAGCAGCCACCCACCCCCGGCAATAACCAGAATACCGCAGATTTTTTTAAGGATGAGAGTTCCTTTAGACTTTTCATTCCAGTCCAGGTAGCGCTGCAACACCTCGGTGAAGGTTCCGGCGAGCACGATCACCGCGCAGTGGCCGAGCCCATAGACCAGCAGCAGCGAGGCGCTGTAGATCAGGTTGTCGACGGCCTGGCTAAAAGCCACGGCGAGCATCGGTGCCATGTAGGCGAAGGTGCAGGGGCCAAGAGCGATGCCGAAGATGAGGCCCAGGAGAAAGGCCGCCAGCATTCCCTTGCGGGCGATCCCCACTTTTCCCGGGCCCGACCAGGGCATGGGGAGGACCTCGAGCAGATGCAGCCCTACCAGCAGAAAGACGGCCGCTACGAACCAGTTGGCCCAGGCGCCCAGATCCCCCATCATCCGCCCTGCCGCCGCCGTCGCCACTCCGATCAGGGCGATGGTGATCAGAATGCCGATGGCGAAGAGGTTGGAGATCACAAAGGCGCGTCGGGTGGTCATCTGCCCCTGTCCGTTGATGAAACCGACGATCAGGGGAATGCTCGCCAGATGACAGGGAGAGAGGACCACACTCAGGACTCCCCAGGCCAGTGCGGCAAAGAGGGCGATGAGCGGGGTGCCGTTGACTGCCTGGGTCAGGGCGATAAAGAGCGATTCCATGGTTTCATCCTGTCAATTGGTGAAGTCGTAGCCGAGATCCTGCCACTTCGCCAGGATCTCTTCCTTGCCGATAAAGCCCTGATGGCGATAGAGCTCCTTGCCGTCGGCGGCGTAGAAGATCTGGGTGGGGATCATCCTGATCCCATAACGCCCGGCCTGTTCCTTGTTTTTCCAAACATCGATGAACGCCACCTCCATTCTGCCGGCGTAATCCTTTTTCAACTCATCAAGGATCGGTGCCATCATCTTGCAGGGGATGCACTTGTCGGCTCCGAGGTCAACCAACCGTGGGAGGTTGGTTGCCTGGGGTGCCGAGGCACTGGCGGGCTGCTCATTGCCTCCCGACGATTCGGCCCGGCTGCAGGCGGCCAGGGACAGGAACAGCAAGGCGGCAACCAGAATCCACAGGATTTTACGGAAAAACATCATCACACCTCCCAAGTCGAACAAATTATTCAGGGATATTTACGGGACGGATCAGCTTCATGATCTGGTCAGGCTTGAGCACCTTGCCCTGGGAGACTACCTCGCCGTCGATAGCCAGCCCCGGGGTGGTCATCACGCCGAATTTCATGATGTCGTTGATGTTGGTGACCTTTTCAAACTCCACCTCCTCGCCCAGCACCTGGGCCGCCTCTTTGGCGTTGGCGGCCAGTTCGTTGCACTTGGCGCAGCCTGTTCCAAGAATCTGGATTTTTTTCATCATTGTCCTCCTTTTCTTCGGGTTATTGAGCCGTTAGCCGAAAAGCACTCCATAGATCAGTCCGGAGATCGTCGCCATGATGATGACCAGGGTAACGAACACCACGGTTTTCTGAGTTCCCATGACACTGCGGATCACCAGCATGTTCGGCAGACTGAGAGCCGGCCCGGCCAGCAGCAGGGCCAGCGCAGGTCCCTTGCCCATGCCGGCGCCGATCAACCCCTGCAGGATCGGCACCTCGGTCAGGGTGGCGAAATACATGAAGGCCCCCACCACCGAGGCGAACAGGTTGGCCCACAGAGAGTTGCCGCCGACCAGGCCGGCGATCCAGCCTGAGGGAATCAGCCCCTCGTGGTCGGGACGGCCAAGCAGCGCCCCGGCAATCAGCACACCCCAGAAGAGCAGGGGCAGGATTTTTTTGGCAAAATCCCAGGTGATGGAAAACCACTCGCGCAACTCGCCGTCATCGTCCTTGCCGGTGGCGGTCAGGGAGGAAAGCACCAAAGCACCGGTGACAAAAGCCAGAGAGGGATGCTCCGGTAAAGCAAAGGCAAGGACTGCCACCGGCAGACTGGCGATCAGCATACGCCACTTGCCGACCTTGAACCAGGCCACCAGAATCGCCGCCAGTGCCAGGGCGAAAAGCCCGGTGAGGGTCCACTTGGCGGCGTAGATCGCCTGCCAGAGGCCCGAGGGGTCTGCCGGACGCCCCCAGTTGGCGAAGACCAGGATGCCGACCATGCTGCCGAAATAGAGGGCGTTCTGCCACAGGGGCCGGGTCACCTCCGGTTCAGACATGGCGGCGGCCGCCTCGACCTTTTGGAGTTCTTCCCTGCGTAAAAACAGATGCATGAGCAGGCCGATAACAATAGCGAAAACGACCGCACCCACCGCCCTGGCGATCCCCATCTCCGGACCGAGTACGGCGCCGGTCAAAACGATGGCCAGGATGTTGATGGCCGGTCCCGAGTAGAGAAAGGCGCTGGCTGGCCCGAGCCCCGCCCCCATGCGGTAGATGCCGGCGAACAGAGGCAGGATGGTGCAGGAGCAGACCGCCAGGATTGTTCCCGACACCGAGGCGACCCCGTAAGCCAGAGCACCAGGCAGAGCAACACATGCTCCTGGGCATACCACTTGACCAGGTGGAGCGATTCCCAAAGGGCGTTCTCCACCCGTTGCGACTGCCGCAGCCACTCCACCGGAAGATAGTAGCAGGCCATAAAGACGGCAACGATCGCTGCCAGCGGCTTCCATTCCTTGGTCCAATTCATGATTCTGACCCCACGGGTAGTTTACTGTTTGGCCCAATGGCCAAGTACTTGAGCAAAAAAAAAGAGAATTACTTCCCCATAGCCTCAAGAAGGGCTGCCTGATCTCGCACCTGGGATTCCAGCACCGATTCCACGCATCCGAAAAAGTTCAAAATACAGGGCACCCGCAGGCGGTAAAACACCTGGTTGCCTCGCTTGTCATCGCCCACAATGCCGGCCTGTTTCAGCACCGACAGATGCTTGGAGACGGTGGAGACATCGGCCCCGATCATCTCGGTCAGGTCGCAGACGCAACGCTCGTCTTTTTCAAGTTCTTCGATAATAAACAGCCGGGTCGGGTGGGCCATGGCCTTGAGCACACGGGCGCGGGCTTCGAGTTGGTTTTTACGTTTTTTATCCATTAAGAAGTTCCTTTCTGTATTTGGCAATATAGCCAAATAGCCAAGCTTGTCAACCCGATATATTGGTGTAATGACTCTGTTTTGGTCGAATAGTTCCCCTCGCTTGCTGCTAAGTGACCAATAGCATAGTGGTTTTTATGGTTCTTTGACATTGGTTGAAATGCACGAGCGAAGAGCTCTTTTCAGAGATCAAAGTAATCCTCCCAGTGCCCAGATTCATTCGGCCTGGGGAGCCAAAAAATCAGAGGCCGTTTCCTTAACTGGAAACGGCCTTTTTTTTTTTACCGAGGTCTGCAGGCAAACTCCTCAATTGGTGCCTCTGTGTATTAATGCTACCAAAATCAATTAGCTGCAGAGTTCGAGTCTGGAATGGTGTAATTTGCTTTTTCGGGCTCTGGTTTCATTGGCTGACGACATATCCCATCGCCTTGTAGCCACGCAGGCGTTTATCCCACATGCGGGCTAGTTGAGGGTGGTCATGTTCATAATAGTCGTGGATATGGACATCTGACTTATGGCTGTGTTCACGGTGAAGGCGCCCGGCATATTGTTGCAGGGTTCCTTTCCAGGAAATCGGCAAGGCGAGGAACAGCGTATCCAGGGGAGGATGGTCGAACCCTTCACCGATCAACCGCCCTGTGGCCAAAAGTACTCTTGGAGCGTCTGCATCCAGGCTCTCCAGTTGCAAAAGTACCGTCGCACGCTGTTTCTTCGTCAGGCGCCCATGCAGAACAAAGCAGTTCTGAGCCTTTGTGCCCAATGCCTCATGCAACAATGTCAAGTGTTCGGTTCTTTCGGTCAGTACGAGAACCTTGCGGCCGCCCTCATAGGCTGCGAGGATGTCCTTTGCAATGCGTCGATTGCGTGAAGCATCAGCAGCTAAAACGCGAAATACATCTTGAATTTTGGCATCTGCGGGCATAGCAGATGCTTGAAGCGCTCTGGGGAAAACCTTCAAGTTGGTGGGTGCAGTTTCTGCCGAGATTGCCCTATGGCGAATCGGTCCGCATTGCATAAAGATGATCGGATGATGACCATCACGCCTGA
>CALZIZ010000355.1 GCA_945787465.1 uncultured Desulfuromonadales bacterium | reverse complement strand
TTCAAAGGTGAAATCCCCCGCGGCAAGTTTCTGGAAGGCGGTGAGTACCTCGTTTTGCAGGTTATCGGCAAAGGAGTCCATCGCCATGGCCATCTGGCCTATTTCGTCGCTGCGGTTCATACGCAGACGGCTCTCCAGGCGCCCCTCCCCCAAGGCCTGGATCATGCCAACAACCTTTTTAACCGGAGTCAGCAGCCGGCGGGTAATCACTAACCAGCAAAGCGCAGCCACCAGCAGCGAAATGACCGCACCGATGAGCAGCTGTTTTTTCAGAAACGCCAGCTTGGCGCCGGATGCAGATTCGTAAAGACCGACTGCACGGTTCATTTCTTTAAGCAGAGTCGCATTTGTTTTCAGCAATCCATCAAGGGCTGTTTTGAAATCGGGGTTTTGCGAAGCGGCGTCAATGATCGTTTTGACATTGGCTCCAAATTGTTGCCAAAGGCCATCCACAACCCGCATCTGCGCCAGCACTTCCCCCTTCGGGGTCGGCGGCAGGCCGAGGTCCGGATCCCCGTTGATCAGTCCCCGATGCGAGCGGTCAAACAGCTGCCAGGTCTTCTCAAGGGTCTCGCGGGTCTGCCCCGCATTGATACCAGCAGCGACGATCAGGGCCTCTTTGGTCATCTTCTGGCTCAGCATCCGCTGCCGCCCGGCGACATTGATCACCCGACCATCTTTTTCCTGACCCGACAAAAAGCCGTACGAAGACAGACTCAAGCCGATCGCGGTGAGGGTAATCACCCCGATCAAACCACTGAGAAGGGCCCGCAATCCAAACCCGTGCCTTTTCGTTTTCATTACAGTTTGGCCCAGTTTTTCCATCTCACCTGCATCCCTTTCTCCTGCCATTGATGACCGGACGATGCAAACTCCGGACCCTGTTCATTAACGGGCCAAGGTATAATTTCAGAAAACTAACCTCAGAAGTAGATATCTTCGAAAAACAGGAGGGTCCGGGCCCAGGGCAAGGGTCTGCTCAAACACGAAAAGGGCCGGAGAATCCGGCCCTTCTAGACAACTTTACGTGGCAACAATAGGGAGTCAACCCCACCCCTGGCCCTGATCCTCCAGAGCAATTGCCGGGCTATTAGGAGCCGAGGAAGCTTTTAACCCAACCCCTTCTTCGACCGAGGTGGGTAATGCGCCAAAACCCTGCTCCTTGAGTCGAAAGCGACTGAGAACCTGACGCAGGCTCTCGGCCTGGTTGAAGAGGCTCCCTGCCGCAGAAGCGCTCTCCTGGGCATTGGCGGCGTTCTGCTGGGTCACCCGGTCGATCTGGCCAAGGCCGCTGTTGACCTGGGAAATTCCTTCTGCCTGCTCCGTAGGAGCCCTGGTAATCTGCTCCATCAGGTTCGAAACCTGGGTAATACCGCTGACAATCTGCACCAACGCCGCTGCAGTGTCGTCGGCAATTGCTGAGCCCTTCTCGGTTTTTACGACCGAGCCGGCAATCAGATCGGCCGTCTCACGAGCCGCGGAGGCACTGCGTGCGGCAAGATTGCGCACCTCTTCAGCCACCACAGCGAAACCTTTGCCGTGCTGGCCGGCGCGCGCTGCCTCCACCGCCGCATTAAGAGCCAGCAGATTGGTCTGGAAGGCGATCTCGTCGATGGTTTTGATGATCTTGGAGATGTTCTGGCTCGCCTCATTGACCACCTCGGCACCGCTGGAAATCTGTCCGCCAGAGGTATGAACCTCCGAGAGCAGTTCGTTGAGATCATGCCCAAGTTTCTGCAGTGAACCGCGCAACAGGTCCCTGTCGTCCCTCGGGGTGACAGTGAAGTCCAAATCCCCGTTGGCGAGTTTTTGCAGGCTCGCCACCACTTCCTGCTGCAGATTTTCGGCAAAGGAATCCATGGCACGGGCCATCTGACCGATCTCATCGCCGGATCGCATATTAAGCCGAGTGTCAAGATGCCCCTCTTCCAGATCTTTGATCATGGCCACCGTCTGGGCCATGGGGCGGGTCACGAATTTGTGGATGCAGTAACCGAGAATACCGCAGGCCAGCACCAGGGCCACCAGCATCATCAGAGCGCTGGTCCGGATCAGGCTGTGCTTGCCCTTTTTGCCCATCTCGCGGGCAAACTGCTCGGCCCCCGCAAGAGACTCGTTGCTGCTTCGGGTCAGTTCATCGACCAGGTTCTGGTTGTTTTCGTTGACCCTTGACGGCGCCAACAATTGTCAAAGACATTGCATCGAGATTAGACTCGATTCAATTCCAACCACTTTACTAATAAAAAGAACGGAATTATAACCCTAAAGAAGGTAACCAATTATTAGCCACCAAGGCACCAAGACACGGAGAAAATCTTGGGTTTTATGAACCCGACTGGCCAAGATGAAAAAAATGATCCTAATGCAGGTGGAAACTCCTGGTCGTTTGAGGGTCCTTGGTGCCTTCGTGTCTTGGTGGCAATCCCAGCCTTTGTTTTGGTTATAGATCCGAAAAAGAATTGCTCACAGCAGAGAAAACCGAGCGGTTATGGCCTGGATCGTCAATTCATCGTAACAACAAGACAACGAATTAACAGAGGCCAAGGAGGGGAATGCAATAGAAATTCAGGTGGGGGGCAAAGGAGGTAAAACGCGGCGGCGGGCCGCTGGCGTATCCGGCGGCCCGCTCAAAAAAATATTGGAAAGGCCTTCAATAACGCCCGAACTCTTCGTCGTCCAGGGCAATCCGGGGAGGAGTTTTCGCCGTCATCCCCCAGGAACTCTGATCGCCTGCCTCCTGGTTAAACTCCACTGCCGGCTGAGCAGCCAGTCTTAGCCCCTGCGCCTTGAGCTTGAAACGCTGCAACATCAGCCGTAGCTGGGAGGCCTCGCCATTGAGTTGCTCTGCGGAGGCTGCGCTCTGCTCAGCATGGGCGGTGTTGCGCTGGGTGACCTCGTCAATCTGGCCCAGGCCGATATTGATCTGGCCGATCCCCTCTGCCTGCTCTTTGGAGGCGAAAGCGATCTCCTCAACAAGTTCGGAAACCTTTGATATGCCGCCATAGATACCGGTCAAAGCCTCGGCATTCTGATGGGCGATCTCAGAGCCCCTGGCCGTTTTTTCGACAGTACAACGAATCAACTCCGAGGTTTCCTGAGCTGCCTTGGCACTGCGGGCAGCGAGATTTCGGACCTCTTCGGCCACCACCGCGAACCCCTTACCGTGCTGACCGGCCCGGGCGGCCTCGACTGCGGCGTTGAGGGCCAGCAGATTGGTTTGAAAAGCGATTTCGTCGATCGCCTTGATGATCTTGGAGATGTCCTGCCCGGCCTCACTGAGTTCTGCTATGGCCTCAACCATGTGCTGCATCTGAACATTGCCGTCCTGGGCGGCCTGCTGGGCCTGGCTGGAGAGGCGGTTGGCCTCTGAGGCATGGTCCGCATTCTTGCTGGTCTGGGCCCCCAGCTCGGTCAAGGAGCTGGAGATTTCCTCGAGGGAACTGGCCTGCTCGGTGGCTCCCTGCGACAGCGACTGGCTCGAATCGGAAACCTTTCCGCTGCTGATGGTCAGGTTCGAAGAAGCCTCCTGCACCCTGAGCAGCATCTGGTTCATGTCCGCGGCCATTTTCTGCAGGGCCCCGCGAATGATGTCCTTATCATCGACGGGGTGCACCTCGACGTCGATATGGCCTGAAGCCATGGCCTGCATGGCCGAGGCGACCTCATGCTCCAGACTGTCTGCGAAGGCGTTCATGGCCCGGGCCATGTCGGCAAACTCATCGTTGCGGCGCCCCACGTCGAGGCGTGAAGCGACTCTGCCCTTGCGCAAGTCCTCTGCCATGGCCACGGTCTTTTTAAGCGGCCCGACGATCGAAAAGAAAAACCTCGGAAAGACAGTCCCCAGAACGGTGATGATGACGAGAAAAGTCCCCACCAGCCACCACTCGGTCTGTGCAGCCTCTTCGGCCATCTCGGCCCGCACCGCCCCTGACAGAGCCTCGGCGTCATCAGAAACCCTGGAGAGTTCCTGACGCGCTTTTCCCACCTCGGTCCTGATGTTCTCTGTCAGTTCCCCAAGGGTCTTGGAGATAAACCAGTACATGCGGGTCATCGACACCAGCATCGAGCCCTGTTTCTGAAAAAATGCCGGGCTGCCCGGTGCCTCAAGATAGAGGCCCGGCAGTTCAAACTCGATCAGAACGGCAATATCAGCAAAATTGCCGACCACAACGTCGGCGAGCGTTTTCCCTTTGGTTCCCGGTATCGGCCGGTCGCTGCCGGGTACCTGCCTGACCATCTCAGCTTTTATTGCCAGTTCGTTGGCCTGACGCAAAACGTCTTCAGCAGTGATGCCCTTCTTACGCAGGGTCGGACCATCGACGGCAACCTGCTGCAGGGCGATCAGACCAGAATTGAGGTCGGCCAGCGCCCGGGCCTGGGCTTCATAGCCGAGGGCCAGATCCGTCGCCTCGGCCAGCTGCTCACGGGCCTGGCTGCCGGCCCCCAGCGCTTC
>CALZIZ010000354.1 GCA_945787465.1 uncultured Desulfuromonadales bacterium | reverse complement strand
GGTATCGCCGCCGGTCACACTGACCCGCCGATCGCGAAAGGAGGCGCTTGGAGTTGCCCCGCAGGCGGTATTGCCCGAAACCCCGGTCTCGATACATTCACCCCGGGCATACCGAACAATATTGGAGGCACTGTAGGTCGCATCAGCATCGAGCTTACCGCTCATAGTGGCATTGCCGGTCACGTTGGTTACGGTAAAATCGTTATTAGCAAAACTTGTGGTGGTGGTCGACGGTGAGGGGTAACCCGAGGTGCGGACAACCTTTTTGGAGGTTTTCAAGGTTCTGCTTCCGGGAGTTTTCAGGGCAAGCTTTTTCCCGGCCTCCCAGAGATAGGAGATGTCCCCGAATTTCTTGATTGTCGGATTCGAGCAGGTGGTCAGGCTACCGTTGTTGCCGTCCTTGTCGGTGGTGAACAGGGCCGCCTTGGTTTCGGTGTCGCTGGGGTCGTGGTAGATCTTCACCACCTTATCCAGGGCCAGTTCCAGGTCCTTGTCGCCGTCGCTGTCTTCGCGCAGGTTATCTTCGAGGTCGGTCCAGATATTCTGGGTGTAGCCGGTCCAGGTCACTTCCCTCGAGCCCTCGTTGCGCACCGGTAGGAAATAGGCCTGGACCATGGAGCCCGCCCCGCGGGAGGAGGTCGTCAGAACCGAAACCGCCGTCCCCGATGCAGCCTGGGCCAGAATGTCGGTCAGCGCCGTTTCCAGCTGGGTTTCAAGATCGGAGGAGTTGGCGGCGAGATAATACTTGCCGCCACCGGCTGTCGCTGCGGCCTCGAGGATGGCGTTGTTGGTCGCATTCGTCCCCCCGGTATTGACGATATAGCTGTAAACATTCTGTTTACCGGTCTGAGCGGCTTCTGTACGCAGGTCGGTTTCGAATCCGAAGCAGGAGTTTTTCACCAGGGGATCGCTCGAGCTGCACCCCGTGGGCACGGTCGAGAAGGCGGTTCCACTGACGTTGGAACCCGAGGTGATGGTCAACACGAAGTTCTTGCGGCAGGGGACGCTGTCAATGGGATCGACGTTGCCCTTGCTGTAACCCTGGCCGTAGGGGCTGAGATAGCCGAAGTAATTGACCGCCCCGTAAAGCCCTGAGGCCAGGGGCAAGTCACCGCTCGCCGCGGCGTTCTGAATGCTGGTAAAGAATGAGGAAGCATTGTTGGGCGGGATCGATTCCTCGACCACAACTCCGCCGTTTTTGTATTTGGTCAGACCCCAGCGGGCCCGGGGATTGTTGTCATCCCAGAATTTCTGAAAAATCCCCTGTTTGCCTTCCCACTCGCCGTTGCTGTTTAGATCGGTATAAGCCTCACCCAAGTCCCAGATATTGTTGCCATTCGAATCGGTGAAGGGTTCCTTGTAGACATCTATTTTGACGGTGAAGTTCTTGGAGGTCAGCCCTCCACCGCCCCCGCCCCCGCCACCGCCTCCAGCGGCGTCGATCTTGGAGATACGCAAAATCTTTGATGCCGAGGTGCCTTCATTGTCTGTCAGGGTAACGGTCACATCGATGTTGTTGCCTGCAGTACCCGGATCCGGAGTCCCCGAAATCACTCCGGTGGCAGCATCAATGGTCAGCCCTGAGGGAAGGCCGGATGCGGACCAGGAGTAAGGCTCGACCCCGCCCAACCCGGAAACGGTTGCAGAATAGGCCTGCCCTTCCTCGCCATTGGGCAGAGACCCGGTCAGAATATCAAGGTCAGCCGCAACAATGATGATGTTACCGGCATAGGTGTCCGAGGTTGCCCCCGTCGCTGACTGGGTCACCGAAATGGGGTAGGTCCCCGGTGCCGGCGGAGTTCCGCTCAGACGAGCCTGTATTTGCACTTTTCCCTTGCTTCCATCAGTGTAAAAAGGCCCCTGGTCAAGCCAGGCCGGCAGGGTGTTAAAAGTCCAGGTATAGGTGACGTTTTCCGGGCAGGTAAACTTGTTGCCGCTGCATTCTAAGGTGATGTCGTAGGGCACCTGAGCCGTCCCTGCGGTGTTACCGACAGTCACCAGGTTCAAAACCACGGGTCCGCCACCGCCCCAGGCCTGAGGCACCAGTTCAATGCCGTCCCAAAGGGCCAGCGTTCCATCAAGAATCTTTTCCCCGCGGCTGGCGAAAATACTGTACAGGCGTTTAGACCCCGTGGAGAACATGTCCCAAAAATCCCCCAGCGGCGAAAGTGCTACGGGGGAGGCAGGAGTTGCGATCAGTGAGCAGGCACCGGCCACCAGATGGTCTGAAATGGTCAGGTTGCCGCTCGACATCTCGAATACGCAGCCCAACGAGGTATCGTCCTTAACCCATGAACCACCGGTTGCAACAAGAGTATGGGCGTTGGCCTGACGCGAGTTTGAAAGCCCGCCGACCAGAACCTTCTGTAAAAGGTCGAACCTGGACATGGTCGCCCAGTTAAGAAGACTGCCGCGGTAGGGTGCGGCAGCGGGGCAGGTATCTGCAATGGTGTAGCTTGTATTGGCCGTGGTGGCCGTGCCGGTCTTGAACACTTCCTCAAACCCATTATTTGCCCCCGAATAGCAGGACTCGGGCCTGAAATAGCCCATGTATTTTTTCGAGGAATCAAAGTTCTCGTCGTAGGCCTCGTTGTTCATGTCGTCCGAGTTGTCCATGAGAATCATGAGATTCGGCGGAATTTTTCGGGTGACGTACGGCGGGGCACTGCAGTAATTGCTCATGGCGGCACTGGCCACGAGTGGTGCCCCCAGCAAAATCAGTAAAATTATGGAAATTTGTTTTTTCATAAAAATCCCCTCCTTTCGGAGCTACCCGGCAAACCGATACAGGGCCGAGTTTTCCGCCTTGGTGTTGTTGGGGCCGGTCACTACGGCGGTGAGGCGGTAGAAAATCGCCGTACTCGGTGCACCGCCTGAGGCCCTGGAAAACTCCAGCCGACTGCCCGGCAAAGAAACGGTGTAGAGCCTGGTAATCGTTACCGCTGCCTCAAAACTCCCTTTGATTGCATCAGGCAGCGTAATACTTGTGGTACAGGTGCCGCCATCGTTCAATATAGCATTGGTGAGAATTGTCTTATCGCTGGGTGGAAAAACCCCAGCAAACGAGTCCCCCCATAAAGTCAGGTTGATGGTATCTTTCAGCACGTCGATGGCCCCATCGGCTGCCTCCCCGGCGGTCTCGTAACGCTTGCCCGCGCCGGAGATTGAGGTCGACTGGCTGACCACGTGCAATGTCCCCATGACCAGCACCATGATGGCGGCACTCATCAGCAGGGCGATCACCAGGGCGATGCCCCTCTGATTGTTAAGCGTTCGCATGATCATCTGAGATTCCTCAAGGTTATGCGTTTGGTAATCAGCTTCCAACGGTATTTCCTTTGCTCGGCGGTCAGGTCCAGGTTCCGACCTGTTCCCAAAGCGGCATTACCCACCCGCACCGTCGCTTGGGGATAGGTGTAGCCCCGGTCACGCTGGCCCGACTGCACCAGCATGTAGACCACGATCTGCTTCAGTCGTTTACGCAGGGTGGACGCATCGTAGAACTTTGCCGTCCCCCCTCCATCATCATAAGGAGCATTAACGGCTCCATCGTCGTCACTGTCCAGGGCGAAAGCGACCTGAAAATCGAGCACACAGGCCTGAAGGGGATCTC
>CALZIZ010000353.1 GCA_945787465.1 uncultured Desulfuromonadales bacterium | reverse complement strand
CGTCATGAGTCTTAAGTCGGGCTGGCCCGATATTCCCGCTTTGAAAAACCGCTTCCTGCTGTTGTCGCTTGCGGCCATTGTCGTTTTTCTGCTTCTGGTGCTGCGCCTGTGGTATCTGCAGATTATCAGTGGCGACCGCTACCTTGCCCTTTCCGAGAAAAACCGCATCCGCTATGTGCCTATTGCCGCTCCCCGTGGGCCGATTTACGACCGCCATGGACAATTGCTGGTGGACAACCGGCCTGCTTTCGGAGTTTCGGTGTTGCGCCAGGAAGTCGAGGACAAAGACCAGCTGCTGGAGCGTCTGTCGAACTACCTGGAGCAGGACCCGGAGGACCTTGAAAAACGCTGGCAGGTCGGGCGGCGTTTTCCGAGGTATCGGCCGGTGCCGCTGGCTGATGATATCAGCCGTGACGTTCTCGAGGTGGTGCAGGAGAATTCCGTCGACCTGCCGGGGGTCCTTACCGAAGTGCGGCCCATGCGCTCTTACCCCTTTGGGGAGATGGCGGCGCATCTCTTCGGCTATCTCGGTGAGATCACCGAGCGGGAGCTGCAGCAGGCAGAGGCCAGGGGCTATCGCCCCGGCGAGTATGTCGGCAAGAGCGGGCTGGAACGAAAGCTCGAGGATTGGATTCGGGGAGAAGCCGGCGAACGCCTGGTTGAGGTCGATGTCAAGGGCAAGGAGTTGCGGGTTCTGAAGACCCGCGAACCCGTTCCTGGTCGCAAGGTCTTTCTGACCCTGGATCGCGATTTGCAGCTGGCTGCCGAAAAGGCTTTCGGCGACCACGCAGGTTCAGCGGTCGTTATCGATGTGCATAGCGGGGAGATCGATGTGCATAGCGGGGAGATGCTGGCGATGGTCAGCAGGCCATCCTTCAACCCGGCCGTCTTTGCCCGGGGCATCACCGGCAAGGAGTGGGTTGCCCTGCTGCAGAATACCCGACATCCGCTGCAGAATAAGGCAATCAAGGGGCAATACCCGCCGGGGTCGACGTTCAAGATCGTCACAGCCCTTGCCGCGTTAAAATCAGGGGCAGCTACTGCCAATACCACGGTGAATTGCACCGGAAGTTTTCCCCTTGGAAATCGAGCATTTCGCTGCTGGAAAAAGTATGGGCACGGCAAAACCGATCTGAAAAAGGCCCTTAAGGAGAGCTGCGATGTCTGGTTTTACCAGGTTTCTCTCGAGCTGGGGATCGACAATCTTTCCAAAATGGCCAAAGAGCTCGGCATGGGTGAACCGCTTGGGGTTGCCCTGGAGTGGGAAAAGGGCGGCCTTATACCGACACGGCAGTGGAAAAAGAAACGCTTCAAAACCGGTTGGTACAATGGAGAGACCGTGATTGCCTCAATCGGTCAGGGCTATGTACTTGCGACCCCACTGCAACTGGCTGTAATGACAGCGGCTGTTGCCAATGGTGGCAAGGTGATGCGGCCCCAGGTGGTCAGGCGCATCGAAGATCTCGGCGGAAAACT
This sequence comes from uncultured Desulfuromonadales bacterium, assembly GCA_945787465.1. GTDB lineage: Bacteria > Desulfobacterota > Desulfuromonadia > Desulfuromonadales > Trichloromonadaceae > CALZIZ01. Next base: position 2,971 of record CALZIZ010000353.1, on the reverse strand, counting down.
GCTCGAGGAGGCTGTGCCTGAGACTTTAAATACCGTGAGCTTCCCCAAGGCACAGCTGCAGGCGGTACGGCGGGGACTTGAGGCCGTGGTCAACGAGCCTGGGGGCACTGCCTGGGCTCATCGTCTGGAGGGCTTGAGAAGTGCCGGCAAGACCGGCACGGCCCAGGTGGTCAAGCTCAAGAAGGACAAGGACAAGCTGGATAAGGAGGAGATCGCCTACCGGCTTCGCGACCATGCCCTTTATGTCGGGTATGCGCCAATCGACAATCCGCAGATTGCCCTGTCCGTGGTGGTGGAGCATGGCGGCAGCGGCAGCCGGGCGGCAGCTCCCATTGCCCAGGCTATTTTTGCTCACTATTTCGACATCGAAACTGACCCCAAGGCCTCAGGTGCCGCTGTAGAAGGAGACTGAAGGCCATGTTTGACCGGCGACTCGTGACCCACTTCGACTGGGTCCTGGTGCTGACCATGGGCCTGGTTGCCATGATCGGTATTGCCAATTTATATAGTGCCACTTCGTCCTGGGGCGCGGTGTCAACCCCGATTTACGTCAAACAGACTTATTGGCTGGGGCTTGGGGTGGCGATCGCCCTGGGGGTCTGCGCCATTTCCTACCGGCACCTGGAATACCTGGGCTTTTTGCTCTACGGCGGCACTGTCGCCTTGCTGGTGGTGGTTTTGTTCTTTGGTAAAACCTCCATGGGGGCCACCCGCTGGATCGACCTCGGGGTGTTCAATCTGCAACCGAGCGAGATCATGAAGATAGTCATTATTATTACTCTCGCGCGCTATTTCAGCAGTCAGGACAATTACCAGGGCTATGCTCTGCACCAGTTGCTGATCCCCTTTGCGCTGCTGGGGCTTCCGGCGCTGCTGATTATGAAGCAGCCTGATCTTGGAACCGCCATGCTGGTATTCTTTATCGGCGGCACCATGGCTCTGTTCGCCGGCATCAGGCGCAGCGCACTGGCACTCATTGGCCTGGCGGGGCTGGGGGCGGCCTGCGGCGGGTGGTTTTTACTCCACGGTTACCAGAAACAGCGCATCATGACTTTTCTCCACCCTGAAAAGGATCCCCTCGGGGCCGGGTACCACATCATCCAGTCCAAGATCGCTGTAGGCAGCGGTGGATTTCTCGGCAAGGGGTTCATGGCGGGGACCCAGTCGCAACTCTCCTTTCTGCCCGAACGGCATACCGACTTCGCGTTCTCGGTCTTTGCCGAGGAGTGGGGATTTTCGGGCTCGCTGGTGTTGTTGCTGCTCTATCTTTTTGTCATCATCTGGGGGATCTATATCGCCCGTCGCGCCGCTGACGCCTTCGGCATGTTTCTCGCTCTGGGGGTGGTGGCCATGCTCTTCTGGCACATCGTGGTCAATCTTGGGATGGTCATCGGCCTGCTCCCAGTCGTCGGGGTGCCGCTGCCGCTCTTCTCCTACGGCGGAACCAGCATGATCACCACCATGATCGGTACCGGGCTGCTGCTTAATGTCAGTATGAGGCGGTTCATGTTCTAGGGCCATCCAAGGCCCTAGAACATGAACCGCCTCATCGGAATCAGGTTTCAGGTTTCAGGAAAACCCTGGGTCACCAATCACCAATCACCAATCACCAATCACCAATCACCAATCACCAATCACCTGATTCTTCTGCTATACTACCTCCGAATACTAAGGTTTGGCGAAGGAGGAGACTATGCGTGAGGCGATGTTCTGGGAGAAGGCTGCCGACGATAAGGTCAAATGTTCTCTTTGCCGGTTTCGTTGCCTGATCAGCGTTGGGCATCGTGGGGTTTGCGGGGTTCGGGAGAATCGCGGCGGAGTTCTCTATACCCTGGTCTATGGACAAAGCATCGCTGAGAATGTCGATCCTATCGAAAAAAAACCGCTTTTTCACTATCACCCCGGCTCTCTTAGCTATTCCATTGCCACCGTAGGCTGTAATTTTCGTTGCCTGCACTGTCAGAACTACGAGATTTCTCAATGGCCCCATGACAAATCGGGCATACCCGGGCACGAGTTGCCCCCGGAGAAGATCGTCAGGGACGCCAAGGCTGCAGGGTGCCGCAGTATTGCCTACACCTATACCGAACCGACCATTTTCTACGAATACGCCTACGATACCGCCCGATTGGCCCACCGAGAGGGGCTCGGCAATATTTTTGTGAGCAACGGTTATACGACCCCGGAAGCGCTCGAGCATATCGCGCCATACCTCGATGCGGCCAACATCGATCTTAAGGGGTATTCGGAGCAGTTTTACAAGGAGATCGCCGGGGCGACCCTGCAGGGAGTTCTCGAAACCCTGCGCGAGTACAAGCGGTTGGGGATCTGGCTCGAGGTGACCACCCTGATTATTCCCGGCCGTAACGACAGCGAGGCCGACCTCAGAGGGCTCGCCCATTTTATTGCCAAAGATCTCGGGGCCGAGACGCCCTGGCACGTTACCGCCTTTTACCCGACCTACAAACTGCTCGACGCACCGCGAACCACTGTAGGAACCCTGCGGAAGGCCCGAAAAATTGGTCTCGACGCTGGGTTGAGCTTTGTCTATGTGGGCAATGTGCCGGGAGAGGGTGGAGAAAATACCTATTGCCCCTCATGCGAGCAGGTGGTGGTCGAACGCCAGGGTTTTCGCATCGGTACCCAGCGCCTCAAGGATGGGCACTGTGGGTTTTGCGGGACAGTAATTGAAGGACTTGGTATGGGGTGAAGGCGTAATGTGTGACGGGTGACGGGTGGTTTGTTGAAATTTTATATTCAGGTTGAAATTTAACGGATCTATAACCAAAACAAGGGCTGGGGCTGCCACAAGACACAAAGGCACCAAGGGGGCCTCAAAAACAGGAATTTCCGAATGCATTGGGATCATAGACCCAAGATTTTCTCCGTGTCTTGGTGCCTCGCTTAAGAGCGCCTACTTTTGGGGGTGGCTAATAACTGTTTACCTTTTTTGGGGTTATGATTCCGAGAT
>CALZIZ010000352.1 GCA_945787465.1 uncultured Desulfuromonadales bacterium | reverse complement strand
GGCCCGTGGTGTGGCGGGCCAGGCGATTTTTATCGACGACCAGGATCGCACACTTTTTCTCCAACGCCTTGAAAAGGTTTTGGCCGAAGGGGAGTGTGAGTTGTATGCCTGGTGTTTGATGAAAACGCATTTCCATCTCTTGATCCGCCCGAAAAGACAGGCTTTGGCCGGAATCATGCGCCGCCTGATGACCGGGTACGCAATTGGGTTTAATCGGCGCCATAAACGCCAGGGTCATCTTTTCCAGAATCGGTACAAAAGTCTCATCGTGGAAGAAGATCCGTATTTTCTGGAACTGGTTCGTTATATCCATCTCAAACCGGTCCGGGCTGGGATTCTTGCTTTTGGGGATCTAAGAAATCACCCCAGTACAGGGCATGCGGTTATCTTGGGTCAATGTGCTTTTTCTCTGCCAAAGGGTGAATCAGGTTGTTCCTGGGCCTACTGATACAGGTGCTATTCTGGAAGCTGTCTGCAGCAGGCGGGGCATAGAAGAGGGCGCAGTCCTTGGCCCTTCGCGAGACCGAAACACGGCCAAAGTCCGGCGAGAGCGGACCTAAGAAACCCATCGAATTCACAGAGAAAATTCCAATTATCTAGCTGGGTTTCGGCCTTAAATGGCCCTTTTTTAGGTCAAAAAAGGCACTTTAAGGAATTGATTGTCAATACCACGCTCTGGGATTGGTGCCGTGCTTGCAATTTGGTGATTCATTTGTAGCCTTTCCCCATGGTTCGCAAACCTCGCATTCATTATCCGAGGGAGGCGCCTCCTTTACGGAATTGGGGAGGTTGGCTGGCCTCAGCCATGTAGCGGTAAGAAAAGGCATTGAAAAATCTGAGGCGGAATGGGTTGGCCGGGAGAAATATGTTACAAAAGTTACCAGCGTCCCCTCAGCCTCCCACAAACAGCCATGACCCCGGATCCAGGGGCGAAGGTCCGAAGGCCAGTTGACAATCTGTAGCTTATAGGCTACATTTTCCCCGTGGAAACCTTTCCCTACGAAATCGACTATTACGTCACGGAACAGGGTAAAAGGCCATTCAAGGAATGGCTGGAAGGCCTTCGCGACGCCCGAGGTCGGGCCAAGGTCCGTGTCCGATTGGACCGGGCCAGGCTCGGCAACCTTGGGGACAATCGTTCAGTGGGAGAGGGGGTTCACGAGTTTCGAATCGATTATGGACCGGGATACCGCGTCTATTTCGGTCTTGAAGGCAACCGGTTGATCCTGCTGTTGCTGGGGGGCGACAAATCGACACAAAAGAAGGATATTGCTAGGAGGGTGTCGGACTTGACGGACCGTAAGAAGGATATTGCTAGGAGGGTGTCGGACTTGACGGACCGTAACGAGAAATTGGATGTTCGAGACCAGATTTTCGAGAATTTGAGAGCGAATAGCAGGGCTATTTGTCGAAAATTGTCTAGAATATGGGCCGATCAGCCGATTTCGCAGTAGGTTCATGTTAAGCCCGACACCCTCCTAGGGCGAGAGAGTTCTGGCAAGACCACCAAAGGAGGACGGGGCATGGCTAAAGTGACATCCTATCAACAGGACCTGATCGAATCCCTCAAGGACCCATGCGAGGCCTCCGCCTACCTCAACGCTGCCCTCGAGGAGGGGGACCGCGAAGTGTTTCTGCTGGCCCTGCGCAACGTCGCCGAGGCCAAAGGCGGGATGGCCGCTCTGGCCGAAAAGGCCCATCTGAGCCGCGAGAGCCTTTACCGCATGCTGTCGGAACGGGGGAACCCGGAGATCAAAAGCCTCATATCTCTTCTTCACGCCATGGGCCTGCGCCTGGCCGTCGAGCCAGAGGAACATGAGTTCCCCGCCGCCTGACACGCTTAAGGATCCAGGGCATTTCCCTGTTATCACCCTGGCCGATTTTGTCAGCCTGAATTCCGAGGGCCAAGGAGCCACCTCAGGTTTGAGGTGACTGTCATTAGGCCTGTAGGTCTGGGCTTAGGTCTGGGCTCGGACCTAAGAAACCCATCGAATTCACAGAGAAAATTCCAATTATCTAGCTGAGTTTCGAGCTTAAATGGCCCTTTTTTAGGTCATAAAAGGCACTTTAAGGAATTGATTGTCAATACCACGCTCTAATCGATATTTTTTGCCAGGCCATTTAAGGCATGTCACCCACCGATGCCAAGGTTATGTCTTTATAGAGAACCTAACTCTGCGTAACAACCCCATTTTGATTGCAAGCGAGAGATTCTTTATTCGCTCACCACCTTGACACGTCACTCTTTCATGAATAGACTAGTCTAAGACTGGTCTAAATGGAGGAAACCATGGCAGAGGTCGGCGCCTACGAAGCAAAAACACACCTTCCACAGCTTCTGAAACGGGTCAAACAGGGTGAAACTATTGTGATCACGCGGCATGGTGTGCCCATCGCGGAACTGCGGCAGCCGGGTTCGAAATCTGGCCAGGATACAGGGGCTGCGATTAAGGAGCTGAAACAGTTCCGCCGCAAACATACTCTGGGGACGGACTCCCTGCGCGAACTGCTTGATGAGGGTCGAGAATGACGGCGACCGGAAAAGTGGTCGTCGACAACTCGGTGGTCATGGCTTGGTGCTTTAAGGATGTCGGCGGACCCTACGCCGAAGGCGTGCTCGATGCACTTGCCGACTACGAGGCGGTGGTTCCGGCCATCTGGCCTTTGGAGGTCGCCAACGTACTCACCGCGGGAGAACGACGCCAGCGCCTTACCGCGGCAGACAGCACTCATTTTCTCGACCTGCTGGGCAAGTTGCCGATTACTGTCGTTGGGGAAACACCCGAGCGGGTCTTCGGCGCCATTCTCTCGTTGGCCAGGGAAACCGGCCTTTCCTCCTACGATGCCTCTTACCTCGACCTGGCCATGCGGGAAGGATTGCCCTTGGCTACTCTCGATGAAAAACTGGCCAGGGCCGCGAAAGAAAAAGGAGTCATTTTATTCCAGGTGAGGAAGGTGCAATAGCGCAAGACTTGCAAAGTTGTAATTCAGGAGGCCTGGTGCCGTGCTTGTAGTTTCAGGATGGCCAGGGCATTCTCGGTGATGACTGCTTTGTCGAGAAGGTTAAGTGCAGCTCTGAAAGTTGTAGAACTCCGCGAGCGTCTGTGGCCGATATCGGTGCCGGGGGACGTTGGTAACCTTTGGTGCCGGGGGACGTTGGTAACCTTTGTGCCGGGGGACGTTGGTAACCTTTGTAACTTTTGGGGAGGTTTCTGGAAGGAAGTTGAAATGAAATTAAAAATAAAGTCAACTACCCTCGCCTGAAGGCGAGGGCTTGAAAAGCGTTGCCGAGTAGATAACGACTAAAGTCATTATCACTCGTCTGAAACCCGAAAATTGTCGCCACCGTCCTTGGGCTCACCGGATTCTTGTAACCGTATATATTCCTGGATGACCTCATCGGTTACATTGCCGGAGGGGCTGGGGTCGGACCAGGCTGTGTAGTTGAAAAACAAATGAAATGCGTCGACTTGAGGAACCTGAAAAGCCCTTATGGAGCGATTTTTAGGGCCAAAATTGAGCCCATAAGAATTTTCCTGAAAGAGGGGGCGAATAAAGAAATTTTCTGGATGATAATGATCGAACCCATAAGAATTGAAACGACGCCTTCCGATCGTATCAATACTTATGGGTATGGAGCAGGCCCGGGTAAGTGGTGCTCACCTACCCGGGCCGATCTATTTCACTCGGCTTTAAGGAGGCTGTCGGGCCTAACATGAACCTGCTGCGAAATCGGCTGATCGGCCCATATCCTCGATAATTTTCGACAAATAGCCCTGCTATTCGCTCTCAAATTCTCGAAAATCTGTTCTCAAACATCCAATTTCTCGTTACGGTCCGTCAAGTCCAACAACCTCCTAGGCGGCCTTAATTTTCTCAACTTGCAGATCCTTCTTCTTCTGCTTTTCCTGCCATAGGTCATAATGCATCTGCTGGGTCAGCCAGCTCTCCGGCGTGGTGTCGAAGGCGACAGACAGGCGAATGGCCATTTCCGGGCTGATCCCGCTCTTGCCGTTCAATAGTTCTGAAAGCGCCTTGCGGGAAACCCCAAGGGCCTTGGCCGCGGCGGTCACGGTTACCCCGAGGGGCTCCAGACATAGCTCACGGATCACTTCACCAGGGTGGGGCGGGTTGTGCATCATGTTTATTTCTCCCTCAGTGATAATCGAGATAGTCGACCTCACAGGCGTCTTGTCCGTCAAAACGGAAGATCACCCGCCAATTTCCGCTAATGCTCACTGACCAAAAGCCTTCCAAGTCGCCTCTCATCGGGTGCAGTCGAAGCCCTGGGAGGTTCATGTCTTGGGGGTCGGTGGAAGCATCCAGGCGAGCCAGAATGAGCCGGAGCCGAGTTGCGTGCTTGGCCTGGATTCCGACCTTGCTGCCCGATTCGTAGAACTGTCGGAGTCCCTTGTGGCGGAAACTGGTTATCATGCTTGGAGTGTAACCCGTTAAGTGTCGGGTGTCAATTGCGTAGGCAGTCGAACAGGGCGGGTTGCTCTTTGCGGCTGGTGCCTGGGGACGTTGGTAACCTTTGTAACTTTTTGGGAAGTTTCTGGTAGAAAGTTGAAATGAAATTAAAAATAGCAAAATCTCGCCCTATGCCCAGGCAATCCCGTATCGATATCACTGGAATGGTTTACCACGTTATGGCCCGTGGTGTGGCGGGCCAGGCGGTTTTTATCGACGACCAGGATCGCACACTTTTTCTCCAACGCCTTGAAAAGGTTTTGTCCGAAGGGGAGTGTGATTTGTATGCCTGGTGTTTGATGGAAACGCATTTCCATCTCTTGATCCGCCCGAAAAGACAGGCTTTGGCCGGAATCATGCGCCGACTGTTGACCGGGTACGCAATTGGGTTTAATCGGCGCCATAAACGCCAGGGTCATCTTTTCCAGAATCGGTACAAAAGTCTCATCGTGGAAGAAGA
>CALZIZ010000351.1 GCA_945787465.1 uncultured Desulfuromonadales bacterium | reverse complement strand
TGGAAAAGTTCAAGCGTTTTCTCCTCAGAATCACATTCAAAAAACAAGACTACCATGGGATTGTGAAAATCCCCCCATCTCTTGTCAAGAGGAAACTTTTTTGCCAGACAAAAAACCGACAAAAAGGCCCTGTTCCGAAAGCAACCGGACCAGGGCCAATTTTTGAGAGTCTGGTTTTAAACTCCCTGGCAAGCACAACGAGCAAAAGCGATAAGGAACCCTGCCCCGTTGCAATGCCCCATGTCTCTATGTCCATTGTTTTCAATGCTGTAACCGATCTGTAACTCTCTTTGATGTAGTCTCCGAATTAGCCCGCCCCAATTTCTACTTTTTCAATATCTTTTCCGGGATGGCAGGGCCCAGTGATGAAAGGGGTTAAGACATGATCGAGTTGCTTATGTGGACAATTCCTTGTTTTCTACTCTACGTAGTTGGGTTCCCCCTTTTGGCCCTTGTTGTTTTCGGTAGCTTCTTTGTGGCTGCAGTTGCCGCAAAGTCTGTTTTTAAAGGGGTATTTAAAGGGGTTTCCAAAGGAGTTCTCAAAAAGTGATCAATCGTTAAGAACCGGCGGGCGGAGAGAATTCCTGCCGTTCCTTGTTTCAGGGCGCTGCTATTTCCGGGATGGCGAGCCGGTATTAGACAGCAAAAAAACAATCAAAAAGGCCCTGATCCGAGATCATCCGGAACAGGGCCAATGTCTTGAGATTCGGCATTTAACCTACTTGGCAATCACCGTCGCCCAACTCGGAATCTGGTCGATGACCACATCAAAGACCGGGATGACCAGGAGGTAGGTCACCACCACGGTGATCACAATACCGAGGATGTTGAGACCGAAACCGCTTTTAGCCATCTGCGGAATGGTCACATAGCCCGAACCGAAAACGATGGCGTTTGGCGGGGTAGCCACCGGCAGCATAAAAGCGCAGGACGCGGCAATCGCAGCCGGCACGACCAGCAGCAGCGGGCTCTGGCCCAGCCCGATGGCCACCGCGGAGAGAATCGGCATGACCATGGCCGAGGTGGCGGTATTGGAGGTCAGCTCGGTGAGGAAGATGATCAGGGTCGCCACCGCGATCACCAGCACCAGCACAGGCGCATTCTCGAGCAGGCTGACCTGGTTGCCGATCCAGTCGGCCAGCTTGGTCGCCTTGAAGCCAGCCGCCATGGAGAGGCCGCCGCCGAAGAGAATCAGGACGCCCCAGGGCATCTTCGAGGCCCAGTGCCAGTCCATGACAAATTCGTTTTTCTTCAGGTTGATGGGGATGAGAAAGAGCACAATGGCCCCGGTCATGGCGATGGCGGTTGGGATCGGCGAACAAAAAGCCGAGCTGCTTGCGAAAGATCCAGCCCACGGCGGTCAGGCCAAAGACCAGCGAGGTCCAGCGTTCGCCGGTGCTCATGGAGCCCATCTTCTTCAGCTCAGCGCTGATCATGTCACGGCCACCGGGCACCTTCTTGAGCTTCATGGGGTTGGCGACCCTGGTCAGCCACAGCCAGCACATCGGCAGCATTACAACCACCAGGGGCACCCCGACGATCATCCAGTTGGCAAAGGTGATCTCGTAGCCGTAGGTCTTTTGCAGATAGCCCGCCAGTACGGTGTTGGGAGGAGTGCCGATCAGGGTGGCAATGCCGCCGATGGAAGCCGCATAGGCGATGCCGAGCATCAGGTTAAGACCGAAGGCGAACTTCTCGGGGGAAAAATCGATCTGCTTGTTCAGGCCCTCCTTGGTCCCCTCGTCGACCACGTGGGAAATGATCGCCAGGCCGATGGGCATCATCATGACCGTGGTGGCGGTGTTGGAAACAAAGGCCGACAACGCGGCAGTGGCCACCATGAAACCGAAGATCAGCCGTCCCGGTGAAAATCCGACAGCCTTGACGATGTTCATGGCGATGCGCCGGTGCAGGTTCCAGCGCTGCATCGCCAGGGCGATGATGAAACCGCCCATGAACAAAAAGATCAGGTGAGAGGCGTAGGGGGCCGTCGCCTGTTTGGTGTGCATGATCCCCAGCAACGGAAACAGGGCAATGGGCAGCAGGCTGGTGGCGGGGATGGGGATCGACTCACACATCCACCAGGTGGCCATCAGCAGGGCCACCGCCGCCATCTTCTGGGCGCCCGGCTCCATGCCGGCTGGCGTGGGCAGGACCAGCATCAGCACGAAGAGCAGCGGACCGAGCACCATCCCTACCCTCTGCCTCGTTGTGAACTCCCGGGGCTCGCCTTCGTCGACCCCGCCGGGGCCGGTCGTCAACCGCTGGGTATGCTCGGCAGGTGCTTCTTCCATTTCATCGGCGAGGTCGACATCGTGCTCCTGACGGCCTTCGTTGAACTGCAGGTTCTTGCCTTTGAATTGCTTCAGGACGGCCTTGGGGCTGAACATCACCAGGGCCTTGGTCTCATCGTGCAGCTGCCAGAGGCGGTTCCATACAGTGCTGATCATATTGGTCTCCTTTCTGCCCCAAAGACGGTTTCCGGGGCCCGAAGCTTGGGCTCGATCTGGTTAGAAAAAATCACAGTTCTTTCAAAGCTATCAGAAGTTAGCCATTTTTCTTGAGTTTTTTTGATTCTGTTCCAGGTTTTAAAAAAAATGCCCCGTTCCGGAGGAGACAGGAACGGGGCCAATGGGCTCTAAGGGGACAGAGCCGAAAACTTGTTTTTTGAGAAAATTACTTGGCAATCACCGTCGCCCAGGTCGGCAGCTGATCGATAACGATATCAAAGACCGGGATCACCAGGGCATAGGTGACCACTACGGTGATGATGATACCGATGATGTTGAGGCCGAAACCGCTTTTGGCCATCTGCGGAATGGTCACGTACCCCGAGCCGAAGACGATGGCGTTGGGCGGGGTGGCCACTGGCAGCATGAAGGCGCAGGAGGCGGCAATGGCGGCAGGCACGACCAGCAGCAACGGGTTCTGGCCCAGGCCGATGGCGACTGCCGAGAGGATCGGCATGACCATGGCCGAGGTGGCGGTGTTTGAGGTCAGCTCGGTAAGGAAGATGATCAGGGTCGCCACCGCGATCACCAGCACCAGCACCGGGGCGTTCTCGAGCAGCCCGACCCGGCCGCCGATCCAGTCAGCCAGTTTGGTCGCCTTGAAACCGGCCGCCATGGAGAGGCCGCCGCCGAAGAGGATCAGCACGCCCCAGGGCATCTTCGAGGCCCAGTGCCAGTTCATGACGAACTCGTTCTTCTTCATGTTGATCGGGATGAGGAAGAGCAGGATCGCGCCGGTCATGGCGATGGCGGCGTCGGTCACCAGCTTGGGATCGGGGAAAATGAAACCTAGCTTTTTGCGGAAGATCCAGCCCAGGGCGGTCAGCAGAAAGACCACTGCGGTCCAGCGCTCACCGGCACTCATCGAACCCATTGCCTTAAGTTCGGCGTTAATCAGGTCACGACCGCCGGGAACCTTCTTGAGCTTCATCGGGTTGGCGATTTTGGTCAGCCACAACCAGCAGATCGGTAACATGACCAGGGTCAGGGGCACGCCGACGATCAGCCAGTTGGCAAAGGTGATCTCGTAACCGTAGGTTTTCTGCAGGTAGCCGGCCAGAACGGTGTTGGGCGGGGTGCCGATAAGGGTTGCGATACCGCCGATGGAGGCCGCGTAGGCGATGCCGAGCATCAGGTTGAGACCGAAGGCGAACTTCTCGGGGGAGAAGTCGATATGGTCATCGAGGCCTTCCTTCTTACCTTCGTCAACGACATGGGTAATGATCGCCAGGCCGATGGGCATCATCATAACGGTGGTGGCGGTGTTCGAAACAAAGGCCGACAGGGCCGCGGTGGCCGCCATGAAGCCGAAAATCAGCCGCCCGGGCGAAAAACCGACCGCCTTGACGATATTCATGGCAATGCGCCGGTGCAAGTTCCAGCGCTGCATCGCCAGGGCGATGATGAAGCCGCCCATGAACAAAAAGATCAGGTGAGAGGCGTAGGGCGCCGTCGCCTTCTTGGTGTGCATGATACCCAGCAGGGGAAACAGGGCGATGGGCAGCAGGCTGGTGGCGGGGATGGGAATCGACTCACACATCCACCAGGTGGCCATCAGCATGGCCACGGCGGCCATTTTCTGGGCGCCAGGCTCCATGCCGGCAGGGGTGGGAAGAATCAGCATCAGCACAAAAAGCAGCGGCCCCAGGAGCAACCCGATTTTCTGACGGGACGTGTACTCGCGGGGTTCGCCCTCTTCGACGCCACCGGGTCCGGTCTGGACACGGCGGGTGTGTTCAGCGGGGGCTTCCTCCATCTCATCGGCCAGGTCCACGTCGTGCTCCTGGCGGCCTTTACTGAATTGCAGGTTCTCACCCTTGAACTTTTTCAGGACGGCCTTGGGGCTGAACAGCGCCAAAGCCTTGGTCTCATCATGCATCTGCCAGAGGCGGTTCCAAACTGCGGTCATCATCTCTAATGTCTCTCCTTCCCTGAGGGATATCAATTTGCGGCCAGCCAGACTGGCTGATCAATACGTTTTATATTTAGAGCAACGCAAATGCCAAAACAGCCCTCGAATTTGCCCCAGGAGAGAGATCTAATGTATACATTTATGTCTTTTCGGCTACTTAGCTTGGGATATTTTTATATTTTGTAAAATATCGTTATAAAACACCTCCATTTTTCTTTGCAAAACCCATAAAAAAAGCGGCCGCTTCCGACCGCTTTTTTCTTTTCCGCAACATGATTGCGGTTATTTTCGCCCACTAGTGGCCAGTTCCCGCCACCCTATGGACTCTCAGGTTTCGTCACCGAGCTCGTATTTGTCGAGCTTGTAACGCAGCGTCCCCCGGGGCACGTTGAGAAGCCGGGCGGTTTTCGCCACGTTGCCCCCGGTAATGGCAATGGCCTTGCCGATGAGCTCCTTTTCGATCTCGGCAATCATGTCCTCAAGCATGATCCCTTCTGGCGGGATATCGTAGGAAAAAGG
>CALZIZ010000350.1 GCA_945787465.1 uncultured Desulfuromonadales bacterium | reverse complement strand
CCTGCCCCCAGGAGCTTTCCCGGGGTGTCCGAGGTGATCCCCAGGGCCTCGGCCCTGGCCGAGCGTACAATTTCGGCCGAAGCGCGGGTGCGGGCTCTGCAGGATACCGAGACGATCCGCAGCCATATTATTTCGATTCAGGAGCGGCAGCAGGAACTGGCGCGCCGAATCAGCGAACTGGGCCATCCCAAAACCTGGAGTTTTGACCGGCTGCAGGAGATGCGAGGACGGCTCAGCGAGCAGCGGATGGGCCTGCGCAAAATTCTCGACGGGCTCTCAGAGCGTCTTTCCGAACTCGAGAGCATCCGCCGGAACTGGGTGGAGACGGCTGAATTCTGGCGCCAGTGGAGGGTTGAACTCGGCAAGGCTCAGTTGGAACTGCCCAGGGAATCCTTAGCCAAGACCGAGGCAGGTATCGAGCATGTGCTCAACCTCGTCGCTGCCACCGCAGCGCCGCTGGTTGAACTACAGCAGAAGGTGACGGGGCTACAGGAAAAAAATCTCGAAGTTCTGACTCTGGTCACCTCGACCCTTGAAGCGGTACGCAAGCAGATTTTCAAAAAAACCTCCCATTCCCTGCTCAGCAGGGACTTTTACCGCCAGTTCGGTCCCGATGTCATCGGCCAGGTCCGGACGGGGCTGGCCGAGGTACAGCGGCTCGACATCGAGTTCTGGGAGGAGCAGGGCTGGGTGCCGGCTCTGCAGTTGCTGGTTGCGGCAATTCTCGGCTGGTTTATTTTCAGGCACCGCCAGCGAGTGGAACGGACGGAGGAATGGCAGTTTCTTCTGCGTCACCCCTGGGCAACCGGGCTTTTTGTCTCGGTCTCCGCGCTGAGCGGTTTTCATTCCAGCCCGCCGGCCCTGTGGCGCCTGTTCCTCTGGGTTCTGGCCGCCTATTCGGCGGCGGTGCTGGTGGCCGGACTGCTGAAAAATCCGCGCAAAATCTTCATGGTTTATCTGCTCGCCTCGCTGTTCATCCTTTCGTTGTTTTTGCAGATCATCGCCTTGCCCCTTCCGCTTTACCGTTTGTACCTCACCTTTTTATGTCTGATGGGCATTCCGGCGCTGGTGTTGCTGGCCGCGGTGAACCTTCGGGCCCGCAATGGAAAGCTCGATGGTTTTACCATGGCCCTGAGGGGGGGCGCTGTCCTTCTGACCATTGCGCTGCTCACCGAGATCGCCGGGTTCAGTGCCCTCGCCTCCCGGGTTGTGGAGGCCTCGGTTGAAACAGTCTTTCTTGGGCTGTTCGTGGCCATGGCGGTGCGTCTTGGGCATGGCGGCATCGACTACCTGCTGAGCCATGAGACGTTGCGGCACCGGCAGTTTTTCCGCCGATTCGGCCGTGAACTTAACCAGCGGCTCAAGGCGCTGTTCAAGGCCTTCGTGTATGTTTACGCGGTCTTGTACCTGCTGGCCACCTGGGGCGTTTACGATTCGGTGGCAGAGGCCTGGAGCGAGATAACCGAACTCGGCCTGACCCTGGGCGAGACGAGGGTTTCGGTGCATGCGGTCTTCTGGGTCGGCCTGGTGCTCTATCTCTCCATCGTCCTGTCCTGGTTTCTGCGCGCCATCCTTGATACCCAGGTCTTTCCGGGGCAGAGCTTTGACCGCGGAATCCGCGACGCGATTAAGAAACTGCTGCATTACGCCATCGTTCTGGTCGGTTTTCTGCTGGCCATGAGCATGGCCGGGATGGAGTTGAAAAACTTCGCCGTGCTGGCCGGGGCTCTGGGTATCGGTATCGGCTTTGGCCTGCAGAATATTGTCAATAACTTCGTCAGTGGCCTGATACTGCTCTTCGAGCGCCCGGTCAAGGTCGACGACATGATCATGCTCGGCGATGAATGGGGGTATGTCCGCAAAATCGGTCTGCGTTCGACGGTGGTGGAAACCCTCGACAAGTCGGAAATCATCGTCCCAAACTCGGACCTGATATCCGAAAAGGTGACCAACTGGACACTGACCTCGAAGATTGCCCGTATCTCGGTGCCGGTAGGAGTGGCCTACGGCAGTGACGTCGCTCTGGTGTTGAGAATTTTACTCGAGGCTGCCCGAGAGCATCCCGATGTACTTGAGGATCCGCCTCCCTCAGCCCTGTTTTCAGGCTTCGGCGAGAGTTCCCTCGATTTTGAACTGCGCACCTGGATGAGTGATGTCTCAAAACGGCTGATTATTAAGAGCGAATTGGGGCAGTTCGTTGATCGCAGGTTTCGCGAAGAAGGCGTGGAGATTCCCTTTCCGCAGCGCGACCTGCACCTGCGTTCGGTTACCGCCGGAGTCTTTTCCGATCCGGTTGACAAAACAGAGGCGGAATAGGCCGCCTCGCTTTTCGTCGGCTAAGCTGACTTGCTCACCGGGGGGCAAACATGGTAGTTTACTTTTTTTAAAAGCGCAAATCCCTCGGGGAGTATATGTATGATCCAAAAACCACAGGCGATGATTCTGGGAACCGGCCGTGCGGTGCCTGCAAGGCTGCTCACTAATGCTGACCTGGAAAAGATCGTCGATACCAATGATCAGTGGATCGTCGAGCGAACCGGTATTCGGCAGCGGCACGTTGTCGAGCCCGGTGTGCCCCTGTCAGAACTGGCCAGCGAGGCGGCACAAAAGGCCCTGGATGACGCTGGGGTGACGGCCGAGGAGATCGATCTGATTGTGCTCGGTACGGTCACCGGGGACATGAAATTTCCCGCCACCGCCTGTCTGGTGCAGGCCAGGATCGGCGCGAACCGGGCCGCGGCTTTTGATCTTTCGGCGGCATGTTCTGGGTTTCTCTACTGCCTGCAGGTTGCCGGGGCGTTGATGCAGACTGCGGGTTATCGCCGCGTCCTGGTCATCGGGGGCGAAGTGCTGACCTCGATGATTGACTGGGAAGATCGGGATACCTGCGTGCTCTTCGGCGATGGGGCCGGGGCTGTGGTGCTGGGACCATCGGAAGGGGAGCGCGGGGTGCTGGCCTCCTTTATGAAAAGCGACGGTTCCCACAGTTCACTGCTCTACAATCCCGGCGGCGGCAGCCTGCATCCGGTCAGTGTCGAAATGGTGGAGCAGAAGCTTCACGGAATCAGGATGAACGGTCGCGAGGTGTTCCGCCATGCCGTGAACTCCATGGCCGGGGCCCTGCGCCAGGTGCTCGAGGATGCCGAGATGACAGTTGAGGATCTCGACCTTATCATCCCTCACCAGGCGAACCTGCGAATCATCGAGGCGCTGGCCAAGCGCTTCCGCTTGCCGACCGAAAAAGTCTACGTCAACGTCGATCGCTATGGCAATACCTCGGCCGCCTCTATCCCCATCGCCCTTGACGAGGCTCGGCGCAACGGCCGGGTGGGGCCCGGTGCCCTGGTCGGCATGGTCACCTTCGGCGGCGGGTTTACCTGGGCCGCAGCTATCCTGCGTTTGTAGGAAGTTCGTCCTGTGCCCTATGGGGCTGCCGCCTGGATGTCCCTGATTCCCCCACCCCCATTTGCCCATGGGCGTGGGGGGATTTTTTTTTGGCCTTTGGCTGCTTAGCTTTTTTTACTCAGTTTCGAGACTCGATCAGTACTCGCTCATGATCTTGAGAATCTCGGGATCTTCCTCTTCTTCAGCCAGGATGGTGTGGCAGGTGTCGCAGTCCTGGGAGATGACGCCACCGGCTTCGGACTCGTGCATTTCGTCGTGGCAGCGGAAGCAGCCGACGTCGTCCTGATGGCCGATGTGGTCTGTGTAGGTGCCCCATTCGATTTTCATCTCCGGGAAGACGTTTTCGGTGTAGGCGGCCTGGACCCCGGCAATGGCCTTCTTGACCAGGTCTTCCTTGGTCTTCAGCACCTGGGGATAGTTTTTCTGGTAGTAGTTGTTGATTTTGGTGGCAATAGCCGAGCGTGCCTCGTCGTGGGAGGTGTACTCGGCATTGACAGCCTCCATGGCCTGCTTCTTGATGAAGGGCAGCTCGCGGGGGATCTGGCCGTCGAGGATCTTATTGTCAATTGCCACGCCTGCGGGCAGGTAGACGTGGGTCGGGCGGTTGTGGCAGTCGATGCAGTCCATTTCGCGGGCCTCGACATGGTCATCCGCCTCTGCCAAAACCTCCTCGGCATCCTCGGTGCGGAATACCACCTCGGTGCCGTCCTCGCGCTGCAGGGTCACCTCGGGGATGCTCATGCGGCTGTGGTCAGAAGCCTTGTAGACGATCTTGTTCTCGGGGGCGACATGCCAGTGAATGCCGTGGGAGCTGGTGGTGCGGTCCCCGGCGGAGCCGATCTTCATCAGCAGCACGGTTTTGACGTGGGTGCTCTCTTCGTCTTCGAGGAACTTGTCCTTGACCAC
>CALZIZ010000349.1 GCA_945787465.1 uncultured Desulfuromonadales bacterium | reverse complement strand
CGTGGGACCAAGCACCCCGATATCTCCTCCGAGACCGCGATAAGGTGTATGGCGCCACCTTCCGTCGCCGTGTGCACAGCCTCGATATCCAAGAGGTGCGCACCGCCCCACGCTCACCCTGCCAAAACCCTTACGTTGAACGGCTCATCGGCTCGATACGGCGTGAGTGCCTCGATCACGTCATTGTCTTCAACGAGTGTCATCTTAAGCGGCGTCTTCGCGCCTACTTTTGCTACTATCACGCGGCGCGAACGCATCTTGCCTTAGACAAGCAATGTCCAGGGCCCCGCCCGGTCGAGTTACCTGACTGGAGAACAGTCATCGCTTTGCCGCACGTCGGCGGTCTCCATCATGAATACCGACGCGCCGCCTGAGGACTGATCCCAACATCCCGACTCCGGTACACCACGTCAGGCTGCCGGCCCACCGTGATCCCGATTGTTCTCAAGACCCCACATCCACCTCACACCGACCTTTTTCGATCACCGTCATGCCCATACACGCTGGCTTATCCTCTTTGCTCGTCTCCCGACAATGTGCGGACAAGCCGCAGCCGGTGGCGGCGGATAGGGTTTTTGGTAGGGACAGGGGGCGATATTCTCAGAATACAGGATTTATGGGGCACTCTTTTTCCTAAATTGCAGCCATTTATTAACGTTTGACAAGGGGCAAAAGACGGATAAAGTCAATAAAAACTTTAAAATAATTGGTTAGATCACGATCAAGGATCAGCAAATGAATGCGAGCGCCAAAGGCCCAGAAGCTCCAGTGGATGCTAGAGCAGAAGCTGAGTTAGAAAAGCTCCAGCTCGAGATCGAAGAGCTTCAAGGTAAGAATCATTGGGCAGATCGTGCTGTACGATACATACCCTTAATGTCCGTCCTTATCACCGTCGCTGGCCTTTGCTTTGGAATATACCAGTTCGGAGTGCAACAGCAGGAGAGTCGAAGGGCGTCTGAAGATCAAGCAAAACGCGAAATCGAAGACCGCAAAGAAGCGCGAGAAGCCCGAGACATGGCGCAAGTACGTGAGCAGAGGCTGAGAGAACGAGAACTTTTCAAACCTCTATGGGAGCAGCAAATTAGACTCTATTTTGAGGCGTCAGCCATCGTAGCGACTATAGCAACAACGTCAAACGATTCCGTAAAAGCCGCAGCCGTTGAGAGATTTTGGCAATTGTATCAGGGGCCCCTAGTCATTGTTGAAAGCAAAGGTGTTTCTGGGGCGATGGTCAATTTTGGTCACTGTCTCGATGGCAGCGAGCAGTGCACAAGGGAAGAATTGGGAAAAAGATCGAGGGTGCTCGCGACACAGGCCCAAGAATCGCTGAGTAAATCCTGGGCGCAAGGCCTCGGAGGATTCTCTGACGATAAGTATAAATATCACTAATTTACCAATCTCTTATAAAACACAATCTACAACAGCTTACAATCAACCGCCTCCAGCATACGCTCGTTCCTCGCTCCCGCTTCCGGCGGCGGCTGAAGCTTGCTGTTGAGGTTGTAGGGAAACCCCGTCTCACAACTCACCATTTGTCAGACATGGAAATGGCCCACCCAAAATACCGGGTGGGCCATTCTACATTTTGCAGGATTTATAAGTATCGCGGTTTTCCAGCCCAAAATCCCCCCGTGCCCCCTGTTTCAGGTCTTATCTTGGCGATCCAGTCGGCGGCTATTCGCGCACAAAGGTATCGATATCCGTATCATGCACTATCCTCATCAGCCGGGTATATTCCGACTCGATGCGGAGGTAATGGTTGTGGGTCGACTTGGCATTGATTTCGTAGACCTTTCTGATGTCCGGGTCTTCGATTTTTGCTGCCTTTTCCCGGAGATGTTTTTCCAGCCTCAATTCCTTATCCATGGCCAGTTTCAGAGCCTTGCGCTCGTCCAATTCGGCAACCATCAGCTTTTCCAAATCGGAAAGCCAGTCGGACTCTCTGGCTGGGGGGGCACTCATGAAGGCGTTGAAATCGGGAATGTCCGATCCCATGTAAATCTTGTAAAACCAGCGGGCGTGACTCCGCTCTTCCTTGGATAGCAGCTCAAAGGTCTTTTTGGCTTCCTGGTCCCTCATGTGGCTGGCAGCCAGCCGGTAGAAGTCCATAGCGTTTTTTTCGGTCTGGAGGGAATTCTTAATTGCATCCTGCACTTCAGCTTTATCGTACATCTGTCAGTTCCTTCCAGATTGGGGGAATCGGGAATGTATTAAGAGATGATATTTAACAAAATACACCCCTAAATACCCCTGTCAACAGGAGGGATCGGGGGGGGCTCAAGGTCTCCTCAGGAAATTGGAAAAAGGAGGGCCTTTCTCTAACAAAATTCGCTCTCCCAAAGGCACCACTCCCCGCTTTGGGATGGTGGCCGCTATGGTCTCTACAATTCATGCGCCCGACGTCGTCCGAACCAAGTGTCAATCGATCTACGAGGGCGTCCGGGAGACGCTAGAAGTCGTGGGCACGCGTGTGTCCTTTAGGCTGGAAACATGAGAAGGCGCCTGGGAGGTAGACTAATCCACGTCCTGTTGATCGTGCCAAAGGGAAACAGAGTCTTGTGTGAATCCCGGTCGGCAGTCGAACCAGCGAAACGCGCCAGGCCGGTTTTTAGCATCTGAAATTGCCGTGACTTATCAGAGGGGCCATTTTGATCGCCAGATCTGATGGCCCTTTCTCGTAATGCAGGGATTTTGGGAAAGGGGGCTTGAGGCAGGCAACCCGTCTTCAGCGGTGATATAAGGCAAGAAATAAGACACCCTTTCTCTGGATGGAAAGTTACTTAACAACGCAACTACGCCAACCCATATCAGCTCAGCTATCAGCTCAAGGTCACCAAGAAAAGCAAAACCTGAAGATCTTGATTCTCCTGGTGCTCTTTGTGACTTGGTAGCAATCCCTGCCAGTGTTTGAGGTGCAGGGCTGTTTTTTTTACTTTCAGTTCTCCACCAACTCGGCGAATACCTCCTTGGGCACTTGCCGAACCCACCCTGCCGGCCGAAAGCCTCGTGCCCCATTATCCTTGGGCAGATTGAAATCTACAATTGAGGGTCTATTGTTTTATCTGCTTATGCACTTTACTCAAGTGGGGACCGAAAATGGGACGCTATGTGTTTCGCGGTCAGCCTAAACTCCATAATTATTAGGAATTTAATCTATCTGGCTTGTGAGGCCTCGCCATCAAAAATGGCCTTACTGGAGCAAAGTGCATAAGCAGATTGTTTTAATAGAAAAACCTGACTCAAGGAACCAGAAATGAACCGAGCAAAGAACGTCACACTCCTGCTCTACGGGCTATTTCTGTTTGTGCCGGTATCAGGCTGTGCCATTAGAACAGCAGACACCGAAGCACCTGCAGTGGAGATCACTTCTATTCGTGAGGAAGCCAAAGAAGATCCCCGGGTAGTCATGACAGAGGCGGAGCTTCAATCCCATTTGATGAGCTTTACCGACCGTTTCGCATCTCTCATCCTGCAGGGCTATGAGGACTTTGATGAACTGTCACCCTTCCGCGATCACCATCGCTGCTGAGTCGGATCCCGATGTCGCCTTGTTGGACATGGTGGTCATGGTTACCCTGGGACATTCGATCTATGAAGAGCACTGGCGGCCTAAATTGGGGGCACCAGTTGCCTCGATGGAAAGAGGTTTTCGAAAAGCGGAAGACGATGTCTGGCAAATTGCCGCCAAACTTCTCCACCCCGATCAGCAGGCGGAACTGTTGACGATGATCCAGGAATGGCGGCGGGAAAATCCAGAAGAGCTGGCATTTACCTATATGCGTTTCAGCGATTTTTCCGCCAAACGGAGAAAGGCAGCACTGTCCAAAGCCGAGGACCCCAAGGGACTGTTCCAATCCGTCGAAGTTGCCACCAAGCAAGTGAAGGATATTAAACTGCTTGCCGAGCGGGGGATGTTCCTAGCAACCCGGATGCCGCTGTTAACCGGGTTTTTCATGGATACGTCCTTGTCGCAGGTTTTCACCAATCCGCAGGTCAAAGGCACCCTGTCTGACCTGCAGAGGGTTTCTGCTGTATCCGAGCGCATGGCGGAGGTAGCAGAGCAGTTGCCGACTATAATCGACAGAGAGCGTCAGGCGATCATCCAGGAAACCTTTGCTAAATTGACCGCCGAACGCGAAGCGGCGATCACCCAGGCGATGGATCGACTGGCCGAGGAACGGAAAAACACCATCGAAGAGTTCCTCGCCGAAGAAATCCGCATCAGGGGGCTGCTTACCGATTTGAAAGAGACCTTGACGGCGGGAAACAACCTGGTTGTCTCAACCAATTCCCTTGCCGAGCGACTCAACCTGGGAGCTACTCCAGAGAGCTCGGAGCCTTTTGACATCAACGATTACAAAGAAACCCTGAGGGAAGCCACAGAGACGGTCACCAAACTCAATTCTCTGGTTGGGGAAGCCAATCGACTTCTCAATTCTCCAGGCATGGAAAACCTTCTTCCAAAACTTGAGAAAACCATTGATCGGGTTGGTGCGGAAGGCGGTGAAGTCATCGACCACACCTTTGTCCGGGGCGTGTTTCTGCTTCTGATCTGGCTGGTCGGTTACTTTTTGGCCAGATTGGCCCTTCAGTACCTTGCTAAAAGAAGATCCGAATCCTAACCCGGGGTGCTAAGGCAAGTGTTTGGGCAAGTCGAAATGGCGCGTGATGGCCAGATTATTACAAGCCCTGCCAAAAGCCTCGGGGTAAGGCTTCCAAGTTGTCAAGTTGGGAGAACAAATTATTCTCACAACTCACCGTCTATCAGACACTTTTTGACCGTGTTCGCCGATCACCACATTTTGAAGAGATTTTCAGGGCCATTTTCCCTATGTGTCAGGATAGTTGTCGCCTCAATAAAACAAGCAGAGGAGACAGCTAGAATGCCACTCACGTA
>CALZIZ010000348.1 GCA_945787465.1 uncultured Desulfuromonadales bacterium | reverse complement strand
GCCTTTGACTGGCAGCCGGGCGCCATCGGCTACCACATCGCCAGCAACGAGTGCCACACCCTCAAGGGCAGCGGCGAGCTGTGGTGCAAGCGCATGCTCGAGGACGGCGCCGCGGCCACCATCGGCCCGGTCAACGAGCCTTACGTTCAGGCCTTTCCCCTACCGGAGATCTTTTTCGACTTTATCACCGACGGTGACTACACCCTTGCCGAGGCCTATTTCAAAAGCAGCCCCTACCTGTCGTGGCAGATGGTGCTGATCGGCGACCCCTTGTATCGCCCCTTCAAGAACCGGGTCAAGGCCCCCTGACGAAAGGACCCCGACATGTTCTTCAAAAACCTCAAGCAGCTTCTTATCGGCCTGGCTCTTCTCACCCTGGCCGGCTGTGCGGCCAAACCAGTCCCGGTCATCCCGGTCGACACCCGCTCGGTGCAGCCGGGTACGAGCGTCACCCGGGGCGGCACCACGACCCTGCCGTTGCTAGGCACCCCGGTGCGCGTCGGTGAAAAACTGCCCGCGTTCACCCTGGTCGATACCAACCTGAAACGGGTCGACCTGGCAGCGATGCGCGGCGAGGTGCTGCTGCTGAGCATCGTCCCCTCCCTTGACACCCAGGTCTGCGAGCGCCAGACGCATATCCTGGGCGAAGCGGGGGCAAGCCTGCCGCCGGGGATTCGGCGCATCACCATCAGCCGCGATTTGCCCTTTGCCCAGAAACGGTTTGCCGACGAGACCGGCCTGAAGGACATCTACTACCTGTCGGACTTTCAAAAAGCCGAATTCGGCCAAGGCACCGGGCTGCTTGTCGACCAGGTCTATCTACTGGCACGATCGGTGATCCTGGTGGATCGCCAGGGAACGGTACGCTACATTCAGGTCGTGCCGGAGCTCTCCCATCTGCCCGACCTGAACGCTGCGTTCGCCCGGTCCAAGGAGCTGTTGCTGGAAAATTAACCCGGCAGAGCCCGTTCAACACTTTCATCTCCGACAGAGGCTCGGTCCATGCAGCCTGCACCCTTGTGCAATGCTGAAAGGACCGAGCCCTTTTTGTCCAATTCTGGGAGGTTGGCACAGTTCGTGTTTAATGAGACATGAGTCAAGATGAGAGTCAGATCTTTCCCCAGGACAGAAATGGACATTGAGAAAAATGGGAAACCACCCGATCAACGCAGCAGCAGCCAGACCACGCCCGACAGGCAAAAGCCTTATCGGCACGGCTTTTTCCAGCGGTCTGAGCCTGCTCAAAGGCAGGGTCCGCCGGGAGGCTGAGGCCAGGGGATCGATCGCTCAAGATTTTGACTTCGATCTCAACGATGCCAGGCAGAAAGAACCTGTCCCTTCCCTGGAGAAACTGGAGCCTGAGACGGCAGAGCCCCTGTCAGCGGTGGAAAAACTTGCCGAAGGTTTCCACCTGCAGCTCGAAATGCTTCACCAGAGCCTCGGCCTGACCACCGCCGCCCTGCTGTGGATTGACCGGAGCCAGCGCAACCTGCATCTGCGCTGCCTGATCTCCGACCGCGAGGATATCCAGCCGGGGCCCTTTCCATTGGGCAGCGGCATCACCGGGGCCCTGCTCGGTGAACAGGGGGAGGTCGCCCTGGCCCCGGTCAAAGACCATTTCCCCGGCCTGCCATACTATCGTCACTCCCGGGGGGTCGGCGGTTTGCTGGCATTGCGTCTGCCCACCTCGGGCTCAGAGGACCAGCCTCCTGTGGCCCTGTTGTGCGTCGACCGGGAAAGCCGCGAACCCTGGAGCGATTCGGAGCGACAGACGCTGCGACTTGCTGCCCGGCGGCTGGCCCTCGATGTGGAAATGGCCCGGCAGATGCACCGCACCGACCGGGAACGCCGGGCGATGCGCCTTGCCTGCATCGGGCTGCGCGAGCTCAACAGCGCCCTGGGGCTGAACTCGGCCTTCGAGGCCACGGTGCGGGCGATCAAGGCTTTGATTGCCGCCGATTTCGTCGGCATCAGCCTGGTGGAAAACGGCGCCCACCGAACCGTCCACGCCGATGGCCGCCACGCCGACCGCTTGCTCGGAACCGAATTCCCCCTCGACCAGGGGCTGGTGGGGCAGGTGCTCAAGTTCAACTGCATCCTCCCTGAAGACGGCGACTATCGCGGGCACTGCCCGGTCTTCAGTCAAAGCCACCTGTTCGCCGATTACCGCTCGCTGTTCATCGTCCCCTTGCGCAAGGAGCAAGGCGCCCCCATCGGGGTGCTGACCATTGCCGCGCGCAAGCCCAGGGTCTTTACCCCGGCCTGCCGGGAGATCCTCGAGCTGATCGCCACCCAGGTTGCGACCAAGATCGACCTGGCCCGCTCCCACGACCAGATCAACCGTCTGGCCACCACCGACACCCTGACCGGACTCGGCAACCAGCGGGCCTTTCGCCACGGTTTCGAACTCATGCTGCACCGCGCCAAGCGCCGCGAAAGCCCACTCTGCCTGGTGCTTTGCGACGTGGACCACTTCAAGTCGGTCAACGACAACTACGGCCACCCCTTCGGTGACGAAGTGCTCAAGGCCGTGGCCGCAGCCCTGGCCGATACGGTGCGGGTCGTCGACCTGGCAGCCCGTTACGGTGGCGAAGAGTTCGCGGTGATACTCGAAGATTCGGATCTGGAAAACGCCAGCCAGGTTGCCGAACGCCTGCGCCAAGCCGTCAGCGCCATCGGCCTCAGCCACGGCGGCAAGGAGGTCAAGGTCACCATGTCCCTGGGGGTTGCGGCCTTTCCCGACCATGGCGAAGACATTCCCACCCTTATCGAGCGCGCCGACCAGGCCCTTTACCAAGCCAAGAATTCCGGCCGCAACCGGGCCATCTGCTGGCAGGGGCCGGCCGCCTGAATAAGTGTTTAAAAATTCTGAGACGCACCTATAGGTTCGTCGAGGCTTTTTTGAACGCTTAGGCAGGTCTGTTTATTAATGTCATCTTCACCAGTCACCGTAAACCCACTGCTAGCAACACCGATTAATCCTAAAAAACAAATCCGAATACAAACAACCGAAATGTTTTCACCCTTACCTCTTTTACGAAAAAACGGCCCTCCAGAAGCCCCTGAAATGGCCGTATCCCCCGACTTTAAGGTCGGGATCGAGTGGAATAAAGCATATTTCAAAAGTTGGCACTTTTCACAGCGACTCGGTCAGTCCCCCTGGAAACAAAGAACACAAGCTGATTTGGATTCGGTCCTATCACCAAGGGACGGACCTCACCGCGCTCACAAACAAGCCGTCCCCGGTAAAGTGACTGAGGCGGCGAGTCTTAGCGAACAATTTTTCCCGCATTCTGCGGGTGCCCCCTATTGAGGCCACCGGCGGGATGTGTGAAAAAACCTCAATACCTCAATGTTCTGTTTCTTTACTCGGTAGGGCACAATGTATGGCAACCCGGGAATAACAAGCTCCCTGGTCCCGTCTATCCGCCCAACCCGGCCCATGGCGGGCTGATCGATAAGCTGTTCAACCGACCGAACAATGGTCAAGACGGTGCGTGCTGCGGCTCCTGGATTGTCCTTCGCAATATACTCCTCGATTTCGTCAAGATTACAGGAAGCCCCCTTAGTCCATAGAATCTTCAACCTTGCGCTCCCACTTCGACAGGACTTCAGCGTGACTGGTCAGCTCTCCCTCGTCTGCCTCTTTGATCCCCTCTCCAATTTCGGCAA
>CALZIZ010000347.1 GCA_945787465.1 uncultured Desulfuromonadales bacterium | reverse complement strand
TAGATAAAGTTCTTGCCCGTCAGTTCGCTGATGGTCTGGATGAGGTCGGTCAGTTCGATATCTTTGAAATCGAGGGAGACCTGGCCCGCGGGCGTCTCCTTGACGGCGTCTGCCGGTTGCCCCCAGGCTTGAAGGCCGCCGCTTATCAGCAGGCAGATTGTGAATACTAACGCCATAACAGGTTTGTAGGCTACCACCTGGAAGACCTCCTAATTAATTTCATATTCAAAGTTCATCGGCTTGCCGCCACGGGTGAGGCCGATGGAAATGTTCTTCGCCTCGCGAAGCTGCTGGAAGATCTGCAGGGCTTTTTCGGGGCTGTCCAGTTCGACCCCGTTGACGTTCATCACCACGTCGCCGCGCCTGATGCCGAGGTTGGCCAGCAGCGAGTTACGCTGGATCATCCGCACGATAAAGCCTTCGGTTTTGCCGTTGACGATCTGCGGTTCCATCCGGGCCTGGCGCAGCAGTTCGTTGAGATTGCCGCGGGCCTTTTCGATCTCTTCACGGGGGATCACCCAGCGGTTCTCTCCCACCGACTTGATATTTGAGTTGCTGGCCGCTGCGCGGCTTCGGCGGGTCGAGCGGGTCGGCTTGGCGCGGGTCTCTTCCCCCTCATGGAGGGGCAGCACCTGCTCGGTGCCGTCAGGGTTCTTGATGCGAACCTGGTTGCGCTCGATATCGGTAATCCGCCCACCGCCGGAAACCTCGTCGTCCAGATGATAGATAAGGGTTTCCTTGTCGGCGCGGATCAGTGCCAGAGAGTCGGCGCCCGCCGCGACGGTACCGAAGAGGGTCAGGTCGGTGCGGGTGGTTTCTGTCGCCGGTCCTGCTGCAACCGTCTTTTCAACCGGGGCCAGCGGCTGGGCGCCAGCGGCCGTGGAGTCGAAGATGTTGCGCTGCAGGATGGTTTCATAGTCGCTGAGTGCCGCCCTTGGGGCCGCTTGGCGTTGGGCGCTCTGGACTTCGGGCAGGCGGATCGGGGGACTCAGGTATATCCCCAGCCCTGCGGCGGCCAGGTGGCCCAGGGCCAGGCCGAGCAGGCCGAACAGAAGCAGGAGGATACCCCGGAAGTATCTTTGTAAAAATGACAGCATTCGAGGCTCTGAATGGGAAGTAAATGAAGTAAAAACAGGAATAAAGGATAGGGTTAAAACAGTCAAAAAGCAAGGAGAGAAAGCGAGAAAACCAAGGCTGGGCCAAGGGGGGGCAGTTGGGGGAGAGCGCATGAGGCTGGCGAGGGCCACCATATCAAGTCTGAACCCGTGAGGAGTCAGGCGTGGGGGGAGGGGCAGATTCACCAAACAAAAACAAGGTTTTTCGCTTTTTCTCTTCACCCCTTACCCCTCACCTCTCACGGATTCAGGGTATACTTTCCATTTGAGGTCAAACTGTGGAATAATACCGCCGCTCCGGCCCGCTGTGGTTGCCGGGCCCAAACAATTTATTCAGTCCGTTTTCAAAGAGGCTTGTTCATGAATCAACCGACCCAGAGGCTCTACCTCATTGACGGCTCCAGCTATATCTACCGGGCCTATTTCGCGATCCGCCATCTTTCCAACTCCAAAGGCCAGGCCACCAATGCCGTTTATGGCTTTGTTAATATGCTGCTCAAGGTGGTGCGGGAGCATCAGCCTGACCATCTGGCGGTGGTTTTCGACGCCAAGGGGCCGACCTTTCGCAAAGAGATGTATCCGGAATACAAGGCCAACCGGGCCAAGATGCCCGAAGACCTGGTGCCGCAGATTCCGGTGATCAAGGAGGTGGTCAGGGCGTTTAACATGCCGGGCCTCGAGCTGCAGGGCTACGAAGCCGACGACATTATCGCCACCCTGGCAAAAAGGTTCAGTGCCGAGGGGATGGAGATCACCGTGGTGACCGGGGACAAGGATCTGATGCAGATCGTCTCGGAGCGGGTGCGGTTGCTCGACACCATGAAGGACAAGGTCTTTGGCCTCGAGGAAGTGGCCGAGCGATTCGGCGGCACTCCCGAAAAGGTCATCGAGGTGCAGGCTCTGGCAGGCGACAGCTCGGACAACGTGCCTGGAGTACCTGGGATCGGCGAGAAGACCGCCAAGGGCCTGATCGCCGAATTCGGGACGGTGGAAAACCTTCTCGCCAGTGTCGACCGGGTCAAGGGCAAGAAGCGCCAGGAGAATCTGCGCGAATTCGCCGAGCAGGCACGACTCTCGAAGCGGCTGGTCACCCTGGTGGACGATGTCCCGGTGGACTTTGCCTACGACAGTTTCGCCCTCAGCGAACCGGACCGCGAGGCGCTCACCGCCATTTTCAAGGAAATGGAATTTCACAAGCTGACCAAGGATTTTTCGGTGGAGGAGCAAGCGACGGGCGAGGGCTACCGAGGGGTGCTCAGCGAGGCGGACTTCGAGGCGATGCTCGAGGCTCTGCAGAAGGCGCCACGCATCGCCTTTGACACCGAGACCACCAGCCTTGATGCCACCCGCGCCGACCTGGTGGGGGTCAGCTTCTCGGTTAAATCCGGCGAAGCCTGGTACGTGCCTCTCGCCCACCGTTACCTCGGTGTTCCCGAGCAGTTGGATCGTACTTACGTTCTGGGCAAGCTGCGGCCGCTTCTGGAGGATCCCCGGCGGCCCAAGGTCGCCCAGAACGCCAAATACGATGCCCTGGTCTTGCGACGGGCAGGTATCAACGTGCAGGGAATCGTCTGCGATACCATGGTCGCCTCATATCTGGCCAATCCCGCGGCCAGCTCCCACGGGATGGATAATCTGGCCAGTGAACTGCTCGGCTACAAGACCATTGCCTATAGCGAGGTGGCCGGCAGTGGCCGCAATCAGATCGGGTTTGAGGAAGTCGAGGTTGAAAAAGCCATCCCTTACGCCGCCGAGGACGCGGACATCACCCTCCGACTGGCCGAGGTGCTCGAGCCGAAGCTGATTGAAGCCGAACAGCAAAAGTTCTTTAACGATGTGGAAATGCCCCTGGTCGGTGTTCTGACCGACATGGAATGGACCGGGGTGCGCATCGATGGGGACATCCTCGGCGGCCTCAGTCGGCAGATGGAAAAAAAACTGCATGTTCTTGAAAAAGAAATCCATGAGCTTGCAGGCGGCCCTTTCAATATCAGCTCTCCCAAACAGCTTGGCGAAGTTCTTTTCGACCGCCTGGGACTGGCCCGGGGCAAAAAGACCAAAACCGGCTGGTCGACCAATGTCGAGGTTTTGAGCAAACTGGCCGAAGAGCACGACATCGCTGCGAAGATTCTCGACTACCGATCGCTCGCCAAGCTCAAGAACACCTATACCGACGCTTTGCCCAAGCTGATCCATCCCGATACCGGCCGTATCCACACGTCATTCAACCAGGCGGTGACCGCGACCGGCAGGCTATCTTCGAGCGAACCGAACCTGCAGAATATCCCCATTCGCACCGAAGAAGGCAGCAGGGTCCGCGAGGCCTTCATCCCCGCCGAGGGCAATGTGCTTCTGGCCGCCGATTATTCCCAGGTCGAGTTACGCATCCTGGCTCACCTTGCCGATGAACCGGTGCTCAGGAGATTTTCGGGGTGTTCCCTGAAATGGTCACGGCTGAAATGCGACGCCAGGCCAAAACCATCAACTTCGGGGTCATCTACGGCATGGGCGCCTTCAGTCTGGCCAAAGATCTGGGTATCGCACGCAAGGAGGCCCAGACCTTTATCGATAACTACTTCGACCGCTATCCGGGCATCCGCGATTATATGGAGGCCAAACGGGCCGAAGCCCGAGAGCATCTTTACGTAAGCACTCTGCTCGGCAGGCGTTGCGCGGTGCCCGAAATCAACAGCAAAAACGGCGCAGTGCGTGGCTTTGCCGAGCGCAACGCCGTTAACTACCCGGTCCAGGGTTCGGCGGCCGATATTATCAAAGTG
The DNA here is from genome assembly GCA_945787465.1 of uncultured Desulfuromonadales bacterium. Classification (GTDB taxonomy): domain Bacteria; phylum Desulfobacterota; class Desulfuromonadia; order Desulfuromonadales; family Trichloromonadaceae; genus CALZIZ01. The sequence goes on along the minus strand of CALZIZ010000347.1, from coordinate 198 downwards.
GCCATGGTGAGAGTCTTTCGCCGGCTTGCCGAGGAGGGGCTGAAGGCCAAGATGGTGCTCCAGGTTCACGATGAACTGGTCTTCGACGTGCCCGCCGGCGAGCTTGAGCAGGTCAGGGCCCTGGTCAAGGAGGAGATGGAAGGCGCGGTGCCCCTCGATGTGCCGCTCGTGGTCGATATCGGGGTGGGGCACAACTGG
>CALZIZ010000346.1 GCA_945787465.1 uncultured Desulfuromonadales bacterium | reverse complement strand
TTTCTGCTCACCTCCTGTATGCGGTGGGCAACCAGGCGCAGCACTTCGTCTCCCGTACTGAGCCCGATGGTATCGTTGACCTTTTCAAAACCGTCAATCTCTATGCTCAGCAGGGCCAGCTGTTCATTGTGGCGTTTTGAGCCCTTCAGCGCCCAGGAGAGATCATCGAGAAACAATTTTCTGTTGGGTAGCTTGGTCAGAGGGTCATAGTAGGCCAGTTGATCCTGGTACGCTTTGGCCCCCAGGGTGTTGCGTACCCGCAGGCTTAACTCGCTCTGGTCCAGAGGTTTAGCCAGAAAGTCGGTGGCACCGAGGTCCAATGCTTTGAGTTTGCTCTCCGAGTCGGTCGAGGCGGTCAATATGATGACAGGGAGATGTTTGAATTTAGGGTGGGTGCGCACTGCTGACAAAATTTCAAAGCCGGACATCTCGGGCATCATGAGGTCGAGGAGCATGAGGTCGGGGCGCTTCTCTTCGAGGAGGTTCATGACCAGGGTAGAGTCGGCGACGGTGACGAATTGACGATACCCCTCCTCCTCAAGAAAGATTTGCACTACCTCGGTGTTCATTGGCTCATCGTCCACGATCATGATCGTGGCATTTTTCAGCTTTTGGTAGCTTTGTTCGATGAGAATCATGGTTGCCTCTTTTGATTGTATGCTCTGGCTCTAGGAGGCTGTCCGACAATGAGAGACCGGCTGCAAACCCAGCTGTTTGGCCCATATTTCGGCTCCTTTTCGGCCCATAACTACGGTTATGAACTCTCAAACGACCCAAAATCTGTTCTCAAACTTCTGGATTTTCGCTTCGGCCCTATTGTCGGACAGCCTCCTAGGGGAGCCTGGTGGTTCAGACCCGTTTGGTCAACATGTTAACCCTAAATTTTCGGACAAAACAGTTTTATCCGGGGCTATCATCCCGTCTCTACCGCCGCTGTTTTTTCCCTGTGATCATCTTCATCAGAGGGAGGCACAACTGCCGAGGCAAGAGCTTTTACCGTTTCAAAAACCTTGGCGGCTTGTTCCGCCTGATTTGCCTTGGCAAAATTTTCAAGTTCCGTAGCGGGCTTGGTGAAGTCGTCATAACCCATGGTTCCGGCAGCGCCTTTGAGCCAATGCGCCAATCCAGAGAGCTCTTGCATGTCGGCGATTTTGACAGCCTCTTCCATTTTTATGACTTCTTCCTCAAGCTTTTTGACAAAATTCAAAATGATGCGCCTCAGCCTCTTGTTGTCGGCCAAACGCGAGACGACCGGTTTTTGGCCAGCTTCGGCGCCGGGGGCCGCAGGTGCCGGTGCCGAGGTTGCCGGCGATATCTCCGCAGCTCCCTTTGTTTCAGTGGGGGCAGGGGCCACGGTTTCACTATCTGGCATCACGATTCGTGCCGCAATTGCCCGAATCGTGGCAATGTGCTCCATTATCTGCGGCTTGTTTTTATCTTTTGCATGGGCTTCGAGCTGGGTCGCCGGTTCTGTAAAGGCACTGAAACCGACCGTACCGCCGGCTCCCCTCAACCAGTGTGCAAGGTTTGCCACCTCTTTAAAGTCATCCCTGGACGCAACCTGCTCCATGGTCTCTATCTGCCCTTCGAGGTCGTCAACAAAACGCTCCACAATCTTTCGAAACCGATTGTTTTTGAGCAGCAGCCTGGAAACGATCGGACTTGAATCAACCGCCGGGCTTTGCTCAGCCTTGTCGGGTTGGGGGGTATCTGGTTCAGAAGTGGAGGCGAGCTGCACCTCGACCTTGCGGCCGCCCAGAAGCTGCGCCATCTTTTTCATGAACAGGTCGATATTGATCGGTTTACTCAGGTAGCCTGAATACCCGGCCTCGAGGCATTGCTCCTCGAAGCCTTTCATGGCATTTGCGGTCAAGGCGATAACCGGTGCTCCGAACCCTTCTTCGCGCAGAATCCCTGCGGCGGTAAATCCATCCATGACAGGCATTTGCACGTCGAGAAGAACAACGTCGAAGTCGCTTGCCAGCGCCTTGTCAACGCCCTCCTGACCGTTCTCCGCCTCTTCCACAGTCAGCCCGGCTTCTTCAAGAATAAATTTGACCAGCTCGCGGTTTTCAGTCCCGTCATCCACGACAAGAACCCGCGCCGGCGGCAGCTCCCAGCGAACCTCCTCTTTGACGACGAGATCCTGTTGCAGCTTTTTCAGGTCTTCGGGCTGCAGGAAGGGGACGCCCTCCAGATCTCCCGTTGCCAGAGCGACGGTAAAGGTGCTGCCCTTGCCGAGTTCGCTTGTGACCGTAATATCGCCCCCCATAGCCTGGGCAAACCTGCGGCTGATGGTCAGGCCCAGACCCGTTCCGCCGAAGCGACGGGTCACAGTGGTGTCCGCCTGGGCGAAGGGGTTGAAAATATTTTTCAGAGCCTCCTCGGTCATGCCGATGCCGCTGTCGGTGATATCGATCAGCAGCTGCGAACCGGTGGTCTTTTTTTCAAAACGGCAAGTCACTGTCACATGCCCCGCTTCGGTGAACTTGATGGAATTGCCGATCAGGTTAAAGGCGATCTGACGCAGCCGGACCGGGTCGGTTTCAATCTCTTTAGGCAGGGCACCATCGGCTCTGAATTCAAGGTCAAGGTCTTTTTCATCGGTTTTGACCTTCAACATCGCAAGAACTTCATAGATCGTTGAATAAGGCTCAACCTTGAGTTTTTCGACTTCAAGGTGCCCTGACTCGACTTTCGACAGATCGAGGATGTCGTTGATAAGCTCGAGAAGGTTTTTACCGCTGGAATGGATGGTGTTGAGGTACTTGAGACTTTCTTCTTCGTTCTTGACGTAACCCCTTTTGAGGATCTCGGTGAAACCGAGGATGGCATTCATCGGGGTCCGGATTTCATGGCTCATATTGGCGAGAAAAGAGCTCTTTGCGTGGTTCGCCTCTTCTGCCTCCATCTTCGATTTGCGAAGCTCTGACTCTTTTTTCTCAAGTTCAGTGATATCGCTGAAACTGACCAGAACCCCGGCATGCTTGCCACCATCTCCGAGAACAGGGGAGCTGTTGGTCTTAAACGTTCGAAATTCATTACCGGGGAGTTCAAAACGGATGATGCTGTCCCTGTTGATTTCACCCTGGGTTAGCGATTGGACCCATGGGCGCTTGGCTTTCTCGATTTTGTTCCCTTTGCTGTCCAGCCAGGGCAGTTCACCGGCTCGAAAGCCGAGCAGGTCTTCTGTCGACTGATCGATCATGGCAGAGAATGCCTGGTTGGCGAGAACGATCTGCTCCTTGCGGTCAAGGATGAGAAGGCCCTCGGCCATGGTGTCCAGGGCGGACCGAACTCGACCGGGGATCGCCTGGGACGGGTCGAGCTGGCGAAGAACCTTGCCAAGGTAAAAGTAATAAATCAGAAAACTGGCCAACCCCATGAAAAGAACCATTTTCACCATGGGAGTATTCAACACGCCCCAGAACCCCTCAACAGAAATGGGAGTAAAGTGCAGTTCCAGCTGTCCCCATTTCTGCTTGCCGGCCCATATCGGCACCCTGATTTGGGAGTCTTTTGAAAACTCCCCCTCCATTTTCTGCCACTGGTCAACATGATCTCCGGTAGAGACCAGCACGCGCCCCCCTTTATGTCGCAGTGCGAGGGAGAGCAGGTCATCGTTTCTTTCAGCTTTATGTCGCAGTGCGAGGGAGAGCAGGTCATCGTTTCTTTCAGCGAGAAGCTTGAAGTCGAATTCCAGGCGTTGAGTATTGGCCGTAGCAATATGGGCGGTCTTGACCAGAGCCGTGCTGTAGACTGCAACAGCTTCAGCCAACGCCGCGCGACCCTCTTGAACCGCGCTGTTTCGTTCGGGAACAATGTTGAGAAAAAAGGCCAGCATGACGAGACTGGACATGATGCCAACCAGCCCCAGAGTCACCCGTGCTTTAGAGTTTAATAGATTCATCGTCTAGCGACCTTTATTGAAAACCTGATGATAACGGGGTTGTTGTTACCATCGATGTTTTACCAATTTTGCCCTGGGGGGAACCCGCGCAGAGTTCCCAGTCGAGGAAATCCCCCTCAATCCCCCTTTACAAAGGGGGAGGCAAAGGCGTTTCCCCCCTTATTAAAGGGGGGCAGGGGAGATTTACGTCGTTGTTCTTAAAACCTGACCAGGCAATGCCTAATCGTTCTCGGCTTCTGCATCCTCTTTCTTCTGGCCATCACTTCGCCTGGTCCCATCCTTGATGATGGATTCCAGGGATTCTTCATCGTCTTCCTGTCCTTTTGCTCCCGCCAGAATCGACAGGGGGTCCGTGAGTTGCCACGCGGGCATGGAGGACAGCACCGAGGCCAGCAGAGACCCGCCCTTGAGCATCCACACAACATAACCGGCAGAGAGACCCATCGACGTTACAATCGCTGAGCCGACCACGGCCTTATCCAGGTGAATATCCTCGGCGACCTCTGTTTGAAAGGCATCCAGAGAATCCCGCACTTGCGCGTAGGTTTCTGCGGAGAGGGCGGTGATATCGAGGGACTCCCAGGTGTTTTGAAGTTTAATAACGAATGAAGGGCCGCTCTCCTCAATGGGGGTGATCTTCTGGCTGACAGCCGCAGACTCTTCGAAGGTATATCCGCTGGAGTCAAGTAATGGCCTTGATGTCCTCGAGGCGGTGGAGCCTTGAGGGGGATTTCCCTCTGGGGCGGCAACAGGGGCAATCGCAGATTCCTCCTCGGCAACAGGCTTGGGCAACACCTCGGATTTTTCAGCAACCGCCTCGTCTTTTACGACTTCATCTGCTGTGACCTGGTCCTCAGCGGGTTCTTTGTTTTCCTCTGCCGGTGGCTGCTCTTTTTCAGGGGGCGTTGATACCGTAATTGT
>CALZIZ010000345.1 GCA_945787465.1 uncultured Desulfuromonadales bacterium | reverse complement strand
ACCCGCAAGGCGCGAGAAGGGAGAATATTGAGCCATATTCAACCGCCGAGCAACGCAGCGGGTCGGGATGCAGCGGCGACCGAATCCAGCAACGGACTTATCGCCCGTCTGTACTAGTTCCATCCATAGTTTCCATCGGATGGAAACTAGGCTAAGCCTTTTTTATTTGGAGGGAAATCATTGGTAAGGGCAGAAGAGTACGGAATCAGGGAGTATTTTTTCAGTCAAAAATTGCTCCCCGTGACCTGTCCGGACAGGTCGCAGGGAGCAATACAAATCTACAGTTCAGATAAATCAATCAATGACGCAAAAAGCGACACCCTCTTCTGTAAAAAATGGTTCGATAAACCAAATAAAGACAGCGCTCCTGGAAGGCTTCTGATGCCGGCATTTGAGGTGAGAGGGCCAGAAAGCGAATTGCCTTATCTCCGCATCAAAGAGCCAGGGTGGCTGTTTTTTTCATCCTTCGGCAGCATGCCATGCTCCTTCACTGATCAGCCCTTTTGGTACAGGGTAACGACACAGGCCCAGGTTATGCTGCAGAGCGACCTTGCCCCCTGGCACACCTTGAAAAGTGAGATGCGAAACTTTAAAAAAAAAACGGATCTATAACCAAAACAAAGACTGGGGCTGCCACCAAGACAGGAAGGCACCAAGAAGAGCGAAAAACCTTTTTTCCTGCCGTTCATGCTGAGCCTGTCGAAGCATTGGTTCAGCAGAAGCTTCCAGGGCCTTCGACAGGCTCAGGCCGAACGGAGTGGGGCCTACCCCACCACTGAAAACACCATACAAAACACGAAGGCACCAAGGGAGCCTCAAGACCAGGAATTTCCACATGCATTGGGAACATAAACCCAAGATTTTCTCCGTGTCTTGGTGGCTAATATCTGTTTACCTTTTTTTGGGTTATAATTCCGAAAAAAAAAGGGGGCTGATCCAAAGACTTGGACGCCCCCTTCCGGTATGACGGTTCAAAGGTTTTCAGGCGGCGGCCAGACTTCGGTGGGAATGCCCTTTTCTGGCTCCTTCCACAGCAGCCTCGATCAGCTCTCCCAACTCCTCCAGCCACTGGCCGTCTTGGAAATTCAACCCAGTATGGTTCTCATTTTTCTCTTGACAATATTCGCAAAAACAACAATCTGACTGCATCTTTCATTCTCCTTATTTGAGCTTAACCTCCCCCGAAGCCCCAGGCTGTCCGTATCGCGGCTCTAACCGCACGGGGAAGCCAGGCGGGGCTTCGAGGAGAAGAAGTCGGTTTTCGGTTTTCTACGCGCATCGCTGCAGAATATGGCTGACCACAGAGGCGCCTGTGCCGCCGATATTCTGGACCAAGGCAAACTCCGGGTCCGGCACCTGATTTTCACCGGCGGTGCCGGTCAGCTGCATATAGGTTTCGGCCAGCTGATAAACACCGGTGGCGCCGACCGGATGGCCGCGGGACTTGAGACCGCCCATAGTTGAGATGGGCAGCTTGCCCCTGGGTGTGATCTCCCCTTCCTTACCAAAATGAACCCCTTTACCCTTTTCGGCAAAGCCCGCGGCCTCAAGGCTCAGGGTGGTAATAATGGTGTAGGCATCGTGCAGCTCGTAGATGTCGACGTCTTCGTTTTTAATGCCGGCCTGCTCCAGGGCTTTCCGCGTGGAAATTGCCACCCCATCGAGCGCCAGTATTTCGCGGCGGGCATCCAGGGCAAGGGAGTCTGTGCCGATGGCCGACCCGGCCACCTTGATCATGGGCAGACCTTTGCGGTGGGCAGCCCGGGCAACCTCCTCCGTCGCCAGAAGGACCGCTGCGGCGCCGTCGCAGACGGGGGGCGCATCAAGCAACTTGACCGGATCGACCAGCATTCTGGAGTTGAGATAGCAATCCATATCGATTTTCTTCTGCAGAAACCCCATGGGATTGTTCAAGCCGTTGTCATGGGCAGCAATGGCAAAATGACCGAAGTCCTTCGCAGACACCCCGTAGGCTTCCATATAGAGCTTCATGAGTCTCGCGTTCAGAGAAATAAAGGATTCGCCCTTGTAACCTTCAAGCTCCCAGTCGGCGGCGGTCGCCAGAGCGGCGGTTGTATCTGCAAGGTTGGCATGGGTCATGCGCTCGCTGCCGCAGACCAATGCAACATCATGAAAACCTCCGGCAACGCTCATAAAGCCCCAGCGCGCCGCTGCAGCACCCGACCCGCAAGCCGCCTCAACCGTCGCGGCCTCAATACCGCGCAAGCCTGCAACATCTGCGGTCAAAGCCCCCAGTTGCTGCTGTTGGGTCAGCATCCCGGACATCATGTTTCCCATCACAAGCATGCCGATCTGTTTTCGGTCGATCCCCGCGTGCTGGATCGCCTCATCAATGGCCTGCTTTGCCAGGTAACGGCCACGAATCCCGGCGTTTTTGGTTATTTTAGTCTGGCCTATGCCGATCAAATATACGTCTCTCATACTTACCTCTAACCAATTGACTTTTAGCAAATTTTGTTACTATCAAAACCCGTCGTTCGGAACAAATGGAAAGAGGTCTAAATCATGTAAAGCCCGCCGTTGAGGTTGAGGCATTGCCCCGTCATATACTCACTTTCGCATATGAAGACAACGCCTTTGGCAATTTCTTCGGGCTCACCGAGTTTCTTCATGGGAACCTGGGCAATAATTGCCTCCCGAACCTTCTCGGGCATCTCGCCAACCATCTCAGTGGCAATGAAACCCGGGCATATAGCATTGACAGTGACTCCGCCCCTGGCCGTTTCCAGGGCAAGAGACTTGGTAAAGCCGATCAGACCAGCTTTTGCCGATGCGTAGTTCGTTTGGCCGAATCCACCTGATTGACCGATAACGGAACTGATGTTGATAATCCGGCCATACTTTTGTTCAAGCATTGCCGGAAGGGCAATTTTGCAGGTATTGAAGGCCGAAGACAGGTTGGTATCGATGACTTTATGCCATTCGTCAAAAGACATTTTTTTGAACGTCTTGTCGCGGGTAATGCCGGCATTGTTAACCAGAATGTCGATTTTTCCGAAATCGGCCAAGACCTTCTCGATGAAAACTTTAGTCGCTTCTGCTTCTGAAATATCGGCTTGCAGCGCAATGGCCGAACTTCCCATAGCCTTGATTTCTTCTACAACGACATCGGCTTGTTCTTTACTGTGGTTATAGTTAATAACAACAGTCGCGCCTTCTTTTCCAAGCTGTTTCGCAATTGAAGCGCCGATACCTCTTGACCCACCGGTTACTACAGCAATTTTGCCTTCCAACTTTTTCATTTTCATTCTCTCTTTCTTGTTTAAGGTTAACTTTTTTTGAAATTCATTATTGCAAGAAAACTATTATAAATTTTATGCCGGAACAAACAGGAGTCTATGTCTTCTCGATAGAGGCCCTCAGACCGCCTCCTTGATGACAAACAGAAGATCCCCTTTGTTGACGGCCTGCCCGGGTGTGGGAATGACACGAACCACTTCATACGCCTTTTCAGGATCGTAGAAACTGCCCCCGGGGCTGCAGTTTTTCAGCGAGAGGGGGGAGAAGAGTTTCATGGCCTCAAGCAGGCCAATGGTGTCTCCGGTTTTCACCGCTTTGCCGATAGGGGCGAAGGGGGGCTCGCTCGGTGATGAGGCATCGTAGAAGACCCCGGTGGACGGCGAGATGACTTTGAGCTCGGTGCTGCCCTCGATCTCGACAGCGGATCTGTCAAGG
>CALZIZ010000344.1 GCA_945787465.1 uncultured Desulfuromonadales bacterium | reverse complement strand
CGGTTTTGCTCTTTGATTCGATGAAAATTGTGACCTACATCGCCGCCGTCTGCCGTGGTGGAGGCTTCAAGCTCCGGAGTTTTTGCAGGATGCGGTTTGGCTGATATTTCTCCAGCCACCAGCCTGCCACTTTCAAGGTAATTCTTCCTGCGTGATCAATGATAGTGGCGGCGCACCAGAGAAGTTTTTCCTGCACACTCCGTAGGCTGCGGCGACCGATAGTTCGCTGGCCACCAGTGAGGCGCTCCTTCTTTCCGGGTTTGCGCTCCCAACCGTCCCAATGAGATTCCAGCAGGAGAAGGAGGTTGTAGGCCAGTAGCCCAGCTTGAAGCATAACCTCGTTGGCCCGGTGGGAGAGCGCCGGTAACTGTTCGAGGTTTAGGGGGCCCTTGAGTTCCTTGATGAACTGCTCAGAGCGACCCCGCAGGCGGTAATTCTCAAAAACCTTTTCCGGCGAGAACTGTTCCGCCGGCAGGTTGGTGGCGAGGATAAGGTCCTTGCGCTTAGGAATGAGCATCAGTTGCCCATTCTCTTCCTTCTCCTCGATTTGCAGGCAGAAGACATAGCGCAAGGGATGCGACCAGCCCTTGGGTTGGTAGGTAAACTCGCCGTAGCAGTCGGCTCCGTATTGACGACAAACGACAGGTTAGGCACCTGAAGTAGGACTTCGACGTTTTCCTTAGCATAGAAGCCCGAGTCCAAACGCACCAGGGCCTGCTCAAGAAGAGGCTCTGGGATCAAGGATAGTGTTTCCTCCAAGAAGGGCTTCAAGCCACTCATATCCTTGCTGTTGCCTGGGCGCAGAACGCTATTGAGGGCAAAGCCATTACGCCCCCAAAAGGCAAACGTGGGGTTGAAGCCCATGGCACCGGTGTAATGGCGCCCCATCTCTTCTTTTTTCGTTCCATACTGCTCGAAGCAGGATGAGTCGATATCCAGGGGAATTTTGCCGGACTGTTCATCCCTTGAGGGGGGAATATAGTCCAGCAGGCTCGCAGTGACCCGCTTGAGGCCCACAAGATCCGAATCTTTGTACGACGCCAAATGCTCGGAAAGGCGTCGTTCTGAAGGTAGTTTGGCATGACCGAAAATGTGCTTGGTCAATTTCCGATCCGCCCGCAGATCCTCGATGTCATTCAGGTCGGAACGGCCCAACGCGAGATTACAGACCAGGGGAAGTAGGAACTGATCTTCAGTGAAGCCGCTTTGAATTTTTTTGACCTGAATACGCTCGCGAATCACCCGACGCAGGTGAGCTCGGTTAGCCGCTTCCATAAGCAGACGCAAACCCGCTACGGAGGTTATCGCTGTCGGGGCGACCTCATAAAGCAGACCGCGAATTTGTTGATTAATGGATTGCTTCTTCACCTTCCGGGTACCCTCCTTGTTCTATAGAAATGCCCGGAATTATATCACTTTTAGGAGTAAAGAACGAGAGTTCCGCGGATCAGGGATAATACGGGCTAGGTCAATGTCGCCAAAATTTCATATTGGTGACAGCGAATCAAGCTTGGGGGAATCCGACCCGGGGAGATTAATCAGTTTTCGGCAGGCCTTTTTCAATCCCTTTCTTGATCCCGTCAACAACGGTATCAACGGCATCTTTTTGCCGCTCCGGAGGGAAAATTTCTCCTATCATTCCGCCAAGCACAAGGCCCAAAAAGTTCATCGTGTCGCCAATTTCCTCCGGATTAACGTTATGGCTGATCAAAGCTTTTTGGACAGACTTTGCCAGCCCCTTCCGCAATTCATACTCTTCATTTTGACTCATATCTTTTCTCCCTTTGACAAGCGAATTGACTTAATCAGAGAATATATTCATCACCTAGGGCCATATCCGGCGCCTGCAGGAACTTGAGGAGGCCTTCTCCGAACTTCGGTCCGACCTCTCCCCCACCCGCCTCCTTGGTGAATGAGAAATTACGGGCAAAAAGGCCAAACCGTCCCTCAATGTTTTTTCGATGTTTCTCCTTCATCATTGAGGGGGAGTTTTTTAAACTTTTCCTGAATCTCTTCTGGCAGAAAATCCCAGTAAGGACTTTTTATCAACTCATCGAACTCCCGCCTTCTTTGCTCAGGAGAAAGTCTTTTCCACCTTTTTGGCGGCCATGTTTCTGACTGTTTTTCGCTCATTTATGCCTTCCTTGGCTGAGTGAGTGCTCTCACTGGCGGATATGGATTATAAAGGCATCATCGATGCCATTCAAATTCGACCAGTTTTCTATTCTTGGGGATATGTTTTTCCCTTTCAACTAGCCATTGGGTGAGCTCGTCTATTTTGAAAGGTTTACGGAAAACCTTGCATCCAAGGTTCTCGGCTTTATCTATTTCTTCCGTGGTCCAGTTTGCTGAAATAATCGCTTTGTTGCTGACACACCCCTGGCACCCTCTCTTAGTTTGGCTCTCGACGAATTCAAGGCCGGTCATTCGGGGCATTCGTTGGTCGGTTATTAAAAAGTCCCCGAAAGCATGTTTCTGGGGGCAGGTACACTCAGGGTCGAGATATAGCGGGCACACCAATGGTTCGGAGAAACTTATCACTTCATAACCTCTTTTTCGAAGAATCAGGGCAATAAGGTCCCGGCAGGATGGATCATCCTCAAAGACAATGGCCCTGAACTGCTGTTTGTGTTTCATTTTTATGTTTATTAAGCTCCGGAAATATAGTTCAAGAGTCCGAGCCGCTGCCAATGGTCACGCAACCAGGGGGAAATTAAGTAGACAAATCAATGGCCCACAGGAGAGGAGAGGCTAGGACTGATACCCTTTTAGAATTGAGGTAGGGCCGGGCGAACAGAAAACATACCCTATTAGGCCTTGGTTTCAAGTAGCCTTTGTGAAAATACTTCCAGAAAGAGACAAAAGGCGCCGGTCTAGGCCATTGTTGATCACCTTGCAATTGCAATTTGAATTTAGGTTTACTGAATATTTTGAGCCACTTAAGGAACTCCATCTTTCCGTGAATCAAATTGGTCAGGGGGACAAACCATGGCTTGTCCCGATTTAAAATAAAACGATTTTTTCTCCACTGGAGCAGGTAATTTCCCGCGTCGGATCTATCCTGCAATATCAGAAGGTCCCACTCTGGGGTGGACCATTTACATGTCTGAAAAGTGGTGGTTTGTGAGGAAAAATCTGGTAGCGGAATTTTCAAAAAAAGGGGGCCCATCCAAAGACTTGGACGCCCCCTTTCGGAATGACGGTTCAATATTTTTTACGCTGCGGCCAGTCTTCCGTTGCAACCCGCAGTAATCGATGGCTCCTTTTTCATCCCTTCCACAGCCGCCTCAATCAGCTCTCCCAGTTCCTCCAGCCACTGGCCGTCCTGGAAATTCAACCCTCTATGGTTCTCGTTATTTTCTCGGCAATATTCGCAAAAACAACACTCTGCCTGCATCTTTAATTCCCCTGATTAGAATTCTGTCTTCTCCCGAAGCCCCGGTCTGTCCGTATCGCGGCTTTAACCGCAGCGACAAGGCAGGCGTGGCTTCGAGGAGAAGACGTTGGTTCGTTTTGTACTATTATGCGCAGCGCTGCAGAATATGGCTGACCACAGAGGCACCTGTCCCGCCGATATTCTGAACCAGGGCGAACTCCGGGTCCGGCACCTGGTTTGCTCCGGCGGTACCGGTCAGCTGCATATAGGTTTCGACCAGCTGATAGACGCCGGTGGCGCCGACCGGATGGCCGCGGGACTTGAGGCCACCCATGGTTGAGATGGGCAGCTTGCCTCCGGGGGTAATCTCCCCTTGCTTGCCGAAATGGACCCCCTTGCCCTTTTCGGCGAAGCCCGCAGCCTCAAGGCTCAGGGTGGTAATAATGGTATAGGCATCGTGCAGCTCGTAGATATCAACATCTTCGTTTTTAATGCCGGCCTGCGCAAGGGCTCTTCGCGTGGAAATGGCCACCCCATCCAACGTAAGGATGTCGCGGCGGGCATCCAGGGCAAGCGAATCAGTCCCGATGGCCGACCCGGCCACCTTGATCATCGGCAGGCCGTTGCGGTGGGCAGCCCGGGCGACCTCCTCCGTCGCCAGGATGACAGCTGCGGCACCATCGCAAACGGGGGGCGCATCGAGCAACTTGACCGGATCGACCAGCATCCTCGAGTTGAGATAGCAATCCATATCGATCTTCTTCTGCAGAAAACCCATGGGATTGTTCAAGCCGTTGTCATGGGCGGTAATCGCAAAGTGACCGAAGTCTTCTGCGGAGACGCCGTAAGTAGCCATGTACTGCTTCATGAGTCTTGCATTGAGCGAAATGAAGGTTTCGCCGTTGATGCCCTCGAGTTCCCAGTCAGGCCGCCTCAACCGTCACGGCCTCAATACCGCGCAAACCGGCAACGTCTGCGGTCAAGGCCCCCAATTGCTGCTGTTTCGTCAGCATGCCGGACATCATATTGCCCATGGCCAGCATGCCGATCTGCTTCCGATCAATCCCAGCGTGCTCAATCGCCTGATCAATGGCCTGCTTCGCCAGGTAGCGGCCACGAATACCGGCGTTTTTGGTGATTTTTGTCTGGCCAATGCCTATTAAATATACGTCTCTCATACCTTACCTCTAGCCAATTAACAGTTAGCACTTGTAGTCAACTTTTAAAACCGGTCGTCTGAAAAAAGGGGAAGAGGTCTACATCATGTAAAGCCCGCCATTCAGGTTAAGGCATTGCCCCGTCATATACTCACTTTCGCAGATGAAGATGACGCCTTTGGCAATTTCTTCGGGTGCCCCGAGTTTCTTCATGGGAACCTGGGCGATAATGGCCTCCAGAACGTTATCGGGCATCTCGCTGACCATCTCCGTGGCGATGAACCCCNNNCGATGAATCCCGGGCATATGGCATTGACGGTGACACCCGCCCTAGCCGTGTCCAGGGCCAGAGACTTGGTGAAACCGATCAAGCCGGCTTTTGCTGCGGCATAGTTTGACTGGCCGAACCCGCCTGATTGACCGATGACGGAACTGATATTAATAATCCGGCCGCTTTTTTGTTCAAGCATGGACGGAAGGGCCACCTTGCAGGTGTTGAAGGCTGAAGACAGGTTGGTATCGATGACCTTATGCCATTCGTCAAAAGACATTTTCTTGAAAGTTTTATCCCGGGTAATTCCGGCATTGTTCACCAGGATGTCAATCCTTCCGAATTTATCGAGAACCTTTTCGATGAACAGTTTGGTCGCTTCAGCGTCCGAGATATCGGCTTGCAGTGCAATGGCGGAACTTCCCATGGACTTGACTTCTGCAACAACGGCATCGGCCTGGTCTTCACTGTGGTTGAAGTTAATAACAACCGTCGCACCTTCTTTTCCAAGCTGCTTCGCAATAGCCGCACCGATACCGCGTGATCCACCAGTTACTACAGCAATTTTTCCTTCTAGCTTTTTCATTTCTACGCTCTCTTTCTTTGTTAACAGATGTCAAAACGACAAAAAGCAAACTTATTTAAGCCAAGGCATAGACGAGTCCATGTCCGGCGAATCCATCATCAGCGTCAAAAAGGAGACCTCTGTACCTCAGAGCCCTACACCGCTTCCTTGATGACAAACAGAAGATCCCCTTTGTTGACAGCCTGCCCGGGAGTGGGAATGACCCGAACCACTTCATATGCCTTTTCAGGATCGTAGAAGCTGCCTCCCGGGCTGCAGTTTTTAAGCGAGAGGGGGGAGAAGAGTTTCATGGCCTCCAGCAGGCCGATAGTGTCTCCGGTTTTCATCGCCTTGCCGATCGGGGCGAAGGGGGGCTCGCTGGGTGAGGAAGCGTCGTAGAAGACGCCGGTGGACGGTGAGATGACTTTGAGTTCGGTGCTGCCTTCGATCTCGACAGCGGATCGGTCGAGGGCCACCTGGGCGGAGTCGGAGGCCGCATCGCCCTCGGCAATCATCTCCGGAACGTCGATGCGCTCAAGCAATCCGGTGAGATACTGAGTGTTATAGTCCCCCTTGCGGAAGGTTTCGTCTTTAAGGACCCGTTTGAGCAGAGGGATATTGGTGTGAACCCCCTTGATCACTGTGCCCTCCAGGGCGACCAGCAGCTTGTCCGCGGCATCGTCCCGGTTTTCACCGGTTACGATAATCTGCGCAATCAGCGAGTCGTAGTAGGGGGTGATCGGTTTGCCGGCCTCGACCATCTTGATGACCGTGATATGTTCGCCCTCGGGGATACTGAAGGCCGTAACATCGCCGGGAGTCGGAATGAATTTTATTTCAGAGCCGTCTACAGCGGTGCGCTCGGCGGTGATGCGTGCTTCGATGGCGTAGCCGCGTGGATTGCTGGTGAGATCTGCGATGGAGCCGCCTCCGGCAATCTTGAACTGGTTGGCGACGATATCCACACCGGTCACCTTCTCGGTGACGGGATGCTCGACCTGGAGCCGGGTATTCATTTCCATGAAATAG
>CALZIZ010000343.1 GCA_945787465.1 uncultured Desulfuromonadales bacterium | reverse complement strand
GGGGATCTCCCGAAACAACTCTCGCCCGTTGAAGACATCGATGGTGTTACGGCAGTCGAGGGTTTCGTCCCCGGGGTCCCCGTAGGCCAGGGACACCCAACCGACCTCCTGCCCGGTGAGTTGCTTCTTGGCCAGGAAGAGCACGTGGTTGTAGTACGGGACTCCCGGGCGGCCCTCGGAGACCAGCGCGAGGCTGCCGGTTGGCAGAAACAGCAAAAAGAGAAGGGGCCAGTAGCGCATGACGTCTCCTTTGTTTTCTTTTGATCGCAGAATCATAGCAGATCGGGGGGAGGATTCAAATTCACGGCTCAAAAGTGGACTGAAGGAAGGGGCATTTCACCGGGCTTTGGGGGGCAATGACAAAAAGTGGCGGTCAACAATCCGACTTTTGATCGTCAAGAAACTGTTCGAGGGGTGTCGGCGGTGTTTGTTCTTGTTTTTCAAGGTACTGAAAATAATTAGCAATAAAGTTTTTTCCGAGATTTCCACATAAATTGCAGGAGAATCTGCGTGTTGGCACAAATCATGTAATGTGTATATTCAAAAATAGCATTACTTTAAAAAAATACCTCTTAAGGTTAAATTTATGATCATCAAATCCCTTTATATGAAAACAAGGATGGCGCAACGGCGCCGGAACCACCAATCACACGGAGGCATGTCATGAAAACCATCACCAAGGCAATCGCAATTCTTTCCATCGCAGCCCTGTGCGCCACTTCGGCCCTGGCCGCTGAAGGCGGCAACCCTAAAAAAGGCAAATATCTTTTCAAGAAAAGCTGCAAGACCTGTCATGTCGAGGATGCCGAAGGTGGTGAGGTCACCCCCCTGAACAGAACCCAGGCCCAGTGGGACCGCTTTTTCGAGCGCAACAAGCACAACGCCGATGCCTGGAACAAGTTCTCCGAAGGCGACCTGAAGGATATTAAGCAGTTTTTGTTTGATCACGCCGCAGACTCGGACCAGCCCGAAACCTGCGGTTAATGAACCAACCGCCGGGGCGGGCCGGGAGAACCCGCCCCGGCGGGGGTGAAATACCGTGCCAGGATTTACCCGCGCTTTATAGCGCATACCGCACCAAAAAATCAGGAGGCAAATATTATGCGCAAGTTTCTGACCCTCATGCTGGCTGCCCTCTTCGCCCTACCTGCCACGGCGATGGGAGCAACCGACGTTGAAGAGTTGAAAAAACAGATCGAGGAGCTTCAGGAGGATATGAAGTATCTCTCCAAAAGCGTCTCCAAGGCCGAAAAACATGCCGCCACCGACCGTATCCAGTTTTACGGCGATTTGCGGGTCAAGGCTGATACCCTGCATTACAAGAACGTTACCAATGTCCAACCCCCCTTTATTAACGGCCAAAGTGTCGTTACTGGGGCCTCCGGTTACACGGCTGGTTTCAATGTCAACCCTGACGGAACCTTCAAGCGCAAGACCGAGGACCTGGACAACGACATCCTCTATACCACCCGCCTGCGCCTGGGAATGAAGGCCAAGGTCTACAAAAATGTCAACTTCTCCGGTCGGCTCTCAATGTACAAAAACTGGGGTGACTCCACGGGAACCAAAGTTTTTGACTCCTGGAATTCGTTCACCATGGACGGCACCAACGGCGGCAACACCACCGGCGACTGGCTGCGGGTCGAGCGGGCCTACTTCGATTGGAAGGATATCGGGGGTAGCAACTTCTACCTCTCCATGGGACGCCGGCCCTCCACCTATGGTCCGCCCAGCCAGTACCGCGAAAACGAAATGCGCGGCGGCACGCCCTCGGGGCACCTGGTCCACTTCAACTTTGACGGCATTACCGTCGGCTACAAACTCGGCAAGCACACCGGCGTTGATGGCCAGGTGGTGCGCTTCTGCTACGGTCAGGGTTTTGAGTCCGAGTGGGGCAATGGTGAACTGTTCAACGAGATCGATACCAAGGACGTCCACCTGGGTGGTTTCAACATCGATGCGATCAACGATGGCACCAACTTGCTGCAGTTCACCCTTTTTCGGGCCGTGGACGTGACCGACGGCTTCAAAGGCACCATCGCTGTCCCCACCGGGTTTCTTCCCCCGAGTCTCCAGCAGGCCATGTTCCCCGGTTTCAACATGATCACCCGGGTGCAGCCGACCACCAACATTGGTGACATAACCCTGGGCGGAGTGGGCTTCACCCGCGAAGAGATGAACGGCATCAACTGGTTCGGCTCCTTCGGCTGGACCCAGAGCGACCCCAACGGCAAGGCCGGCATGTTCGGCGGCCTGCTGTCGGACGCTGAAATGGTCCCCGTCTCCAGCGACGGCAATCCCCTCGACGGAACCAACGACATCGTGGCCATGGATTTTACCGGCAACTCGACGGACAACAAAAAGCGTGACGGGTTCAGTATCTATGCCGGGGTTCAGATCCCCGCCTGGATGGGTAAGGTCGGCTTGGAGTACAACTACGGCTCCAAGTACTGGACGCCCTTTACCCAGGCCCAGGACGATATCCTCGGCAGCAAGCTGGCCACCCGCGGTCATGTCGGCGAGGCCTACTACATCTTCGACATCAATCCCAAGATGTTCATCAAGGTCGGTGGCCTCTACTATGACTACAAGTACACCGGCAGCGGCGCCCCGGTTGGCGCGCCCCAGAACGTGGACGAAGTCCTTGCCGGGCAGGCTTATTCCATGCTCCCCGTTGTGGACAAGGCCTGGGACGGCTACGCCTCTTTGACCGTCAAGTTCTAAACCGGTTATCCCCAGGGGAGAGGAGGGGACTTCTCTCCCCTTTTGCCGAGCGTAAGAATCTGTAAATACGGAATATTGCAAAGCGGAACATCGCAAAGGAGAAGGCCGTGTCTCGCCTATTCAATAAAGAAATCACTCGCCGCGGTTTTTTGGGGGCCTCGTCCTGCGCCCTGGCCACTGCGGCGGTCGGCTCGCAGGTGACGGTGCTCAAGGCCCTGGCCACCTCGGGGCAGGTCAGTGCCCCCGGCTCGCTGCAGAGCCGCGATGTCTTTACCAGCTGCGGCATGTGCGTCAACAAGTGCGGGGTGATCGCCCGGGTGCGTGAGGGCGTCATCCAGAAGCTCGACCCCAACCCCAACTTCATCAAGAGCCGGGGTATGCTCTGCGCCCGGGGCAACGCCGGGCCCAAGGTCGTTTACGATCCGGATCGCCTCAAGTACCCGCTGATCCGGGCCGGCAAGCGCGGCGAGGGCAAGTGGCGCCGGGCCAGCTGGGAAGAGGCCCTCGACCTGGTGGCAAAAAATCTCAATGAGCTGGCCGAAAAGTACACCCGCGCCGGGACGGTCTTCGTCTCGACCGAGGGGACCTTCAGCGAGCACTTCTTTCTGCAGCTGGCCGAGTGCTACGGGTCGCCCAACACCCTGCGCCACCCCTCGCTGTGCCTGGCCTCCAATCTGCAGGGCTTCGGCGCCACCTTCGGCACCAGCCCTACGCCCGACGTGCTCAATGCCGATTTCATCCTGATGAGCGGCGCCAATCGCAGCGAGGCGCTGATGACCCCCGACTCCATCGACATGCTCAAGGGCGACGGCGGCAGGCGCAAGCTGGTCTATCTCGATCCGCGCTTTACCAGGACCGCGGCCAAGGCCGACGAGTGGTACCCGATCAAGGCCGGCACCGACATGGCTTTCATTCTCGCCATGATCCATGTGATCGTCACCGAGGAGCTCTATGACAAGGCCTTTGTCGAAAAGATGACCGTCGGCTTCGAGCAGCTGGTCCCCCACATCGAGCAGTACTCCCCCGAATGGGCAGAGGCCGAGTGCGAGATCCCCGCCGGGGACATTCGCCGCATTGCCCGGGAGTTTGCCGCCGCCGCGCCCCGTGCGGTCTACTACCAGGGGCGGCGCTCATCGTTTTTCGATAACGACACCCAGATGCGCCGGGCCATGGCGATTCTCAATACCATCATCGGCAACTGGGACGTCAAGGGCGGCATGGTGCCTAACGGCAAGATCAAACTGAGCAAGCACGATTACCTCGCCCCCTGGTACGACGACGTGCCCGACCGCCTGGAAAAGGGCACGGTGAGCTACCTTTCGGAAAAAGACGGCTCCTGGCCGAACTTTCGCGAAATGGTCCTGCAGGGCGAGGGCTACCCGGTCAAGGGGATGATGATCTACAAGCAGAACGTGCTCGGTTCGGTGCCCAACCGGGCTAAGTCGCTGAAAATGATGGCACAGATGGACTTTATCTGCACCATCGACATCACCATGAGCGACACGGCATGGTATTCGGACGTGGTGCTGCCCGAGGCGACCTATCTCGAACGCCAGGACCCGCTGGAATCGCTCAGCGGCATCCTGCCGGTGGTCGCCTGGCGCCAGCCCTGCGTCGAGGCGCTCTTTGAGAGTAAGCCCAACCTCTGGATCATGCAGCAGATCGCCAGGCGCCTGGGCGACGAAATCTTTGAGAGCTTTGATTTCACCATCGATGAGCACATTCATCACCAGGTGAAGAAAAACCCGAAGATTCTCGAAGATCTCAAGTCCAAGGGGGTCTATTACGAGCACACCGAGCCTCGCTATGGCGCCTCTTACAAGAAGCGACTCAAGACCAGGAGCGGTAAGATCGAGATCTATTCGGAGAAATACGCCAGCAAGGGGCTCGACCCGCTGCCGGTCTACAAGGCTCCAGAAGCTGTTCCCGCCGGTAAGTATCGGTTGATCGTCGGACGCCACGCCTACTTTACCCACGGCACGACAGCCAACAACGCCTACCTGCACGACATCATGCCCGAAAACACCCTGTGGCTTAACGCCGCAGAGGCCAAGCGCCTGGGGCTCAGGGACGGCAGCAGGGTGCGGGTGCGCAGTGCGGTCGGCGAAGAGGCTCTGCGCCTCGAGGTGACCGAGAAGATCCGCCCGGATTGCGTCTACATGGCCCACGGTTTCGGGGTTCTCTCCAAGGCCCAGAGCAACATATACGGCAAGGGCGGATCGGATGCGGCGCTGATCGATGACAAGGTCTGCCCCATATCGGGCAACGTGGCCATGCACCAGACCTTTGTGGAGATTCTACCGGCTTAAGGAATCAAAGGAGTTTTTATGAAAAGCAAGCGATTCGCCATCGTGCTAGATACCCGCAGGTGTATCGACTGCAAGGCTTGCACGGTGGCCTGCAAGGCGGAAAACCGGGTGCCGCTCGGGGCGGAGAACCACCGCAACTGGGTGACCGAGGAGCCGCTGCGGGGCAGCTACCCGAACCTGGGGCAGAGTTTTACCCCGGGGCAGTGCATGCATTGCGCGAATACCCCCTGCGAGCGGGTCTGTCCGACCGGGGCGACGGGTGTCAATGCCGACGGCATTGTGACGGTTGAGGAGAAGAAATGCATCGGCTGCAAGTACTGCATGACAGCCTGTCCGTACAATGCGCGATTCTACAATGAGGCCATAGAGGCGGTGGATAAGTGCACATTTTGCGCTCACCGGGTCTACGAGGGGCGAGTGCCGGCTTGTGTTGAAACCTGCCCGACCAAGGTCAGGGTTTTCGGTGATCTGAATGACCCGAAAAGTGAGGTCGCAATGCTTCTGGCCAAACACAACTATCGGGTTTTGAAGCCTGAGATGGGGACTAAGCCGTTCCTTTTCTATCTGATCTGAGGAGATAGATGATGACGACACTTTCGATTGCCAAGCGTCCCGGTGAACTCTTCTGGTTTGCCCTGCTCGGCGCAGGGATGATGGCCGGGGCCGCAGGCCTCGTCATGGTCCTGATCAAGGGCCATGCCCATGTCTACAACGTCACCCGGGAGATCCCCTGGGGCATCCTGATTTCCACGTACGTTTTTTTCGTCGTTTCGAGTACCGGGCTGTGCCTGGTCTCGAGTCTCGGCGATGTCTGGGGGTTTGAAAAATTCGAAATTATCGGGCGCCGTGGGCACCTGCTGGCCATCCTTACGCTTTTGACCGGTTTCGGCACCATGGCCATGGAGCTCAACCACCCGATCCGCATGGGGATCTATGCTATTCTGAGCCCCAATTTCTCTTCGGCGATCTGGTGGATGGGGACCCTCTATGGTCTTTACCTTGTTTTGCTGATCTGCGAGTTTTATTTTCTCATGCAGGGTAACCGAAGGATGGCCTACGTCAGCGGGCTTCTCGGCTTCTTTGCGGCGATTACGGCCCATTCGAATCTCGGTGCCGTGTTCGGCCTGCTCGAGGCGCGCCACTACTGGTACGGCTCTTTCATGCCGATCTACTTTATCGTCTCGGCCCTGGCCTCCGGTGGCGCTCTTACGGCGCTGATCGTCTACTTCAATCACAAGGCCCGGGGGATGGAATTATCCCCAAAGTATCAAGAGTTCATGCTGTCCATGGGCAAACTGCAGGCCCTTTTTCTCGGCATCCTGATATTCTTTGTCGCCTGGAAAATCATTCCGGGCCTCTATGGCCAGCCGCCTGAAAAGTATGAGGCGACCATGGCGCTGATCAGCGGCCCGCTGGCTTTTAACTTCTGGTTTTTCGAAGTTCTGATCGGCCTGCTGATACCGTTTTTTATCCT
>CALZIZ010000342.1 GCA_945787465.1 uncultured Desulfuromonadales bacterium | reverse complement strand
CTGCTCGACGGGGCCGAGGTGCTGCTCAGCTGCCTCAACGGCGACCCCGACCGACCGATGATCGTCGGCACCCTGCCCAATCCGCAAAAGGCCAGCCCTGTCACAAGCGCCAACGCCCACCAGAACCGGCTGAAAACCGCAGGAGACAACGAGCTGTGCCTTGACGATCAGATCGAGCGAGAGGCCATTACCCTGCGCACCTTCGCAGGTCACAACATCCTGCAGCTCGACGCCGCTGCCATGGGTCATAAAATCCGTCTGGCCAGCGAGCAGGGTTCCATGCAGTGGCAGGCGAAAAAGACCCTGCGGCTGCAAAGCGGCGACAGCCTTACCGAGCGCATCGGCGGCGATCGGGTGCAGAGCGTTGAAAACCTGCACCTGACCCGCACCAACAGCGGCGAGATCCACCACCAGGCAGCCACCGACATCAACCAGAGCGCAGCGAAAAACATCCGCCTGCACGCCGGCGGCAATCTCGAGGCCGCAAGCGGCAAGCACCTGCGCATCGATGTCAAGCAGGGCAAGCAGGTCACCGTCAAGGGGCCACAGGCCAGCTTCACCGTGCAGGATGGGAACCTGCACCTCCAGGCCGCAAAGGATGTGCGAATTACCGGCGAAGGAGGAGGGGATATCAGCTTCGGGCAGGGCGGCGGCGGCTTTGTGATCAAGGCCGACGGCACCGTTCAGCTCTACGGCAACAAGGTCACCCTCCAGGGCGGCGGCGGGGTCGGCCTCAACGGGGCGGTCAACTACCAGACCAGCGCCGCGGCGGCGATGCCGGAGCCGCAGGTTGCGGCGCCGCTGGTGCCGCAGGAGATCATCCCCTTGGTCGATGAGAACGCTCCGGCCATCTTCAACCTGGCCTGGAGCCTCAGGCAGGTGCCGGTGGGCCAGGAGGTTCAGGCGATGTTCAGCGTCAAGAACTTCAAGGGGGGCGAGACAGCGACGGTCAGCATCTACGAAACCGATTCCGATGGTGCCAGGCAACTTGTCGACCAGCTCACCTGCCGGCTCGATGACGGCTTCGGCCCCCATGCCATGGGCTGGTCACGCAGTGAAGACGATGCGAATAGGGATCTCGAGCAGGAGCTGGAAGCAGACCGCGAGGGCGAAGAACTCGGTCCTCTCGAATATCTTTTTGAGGTCGATGTCAACGGCCAGCAATCCGAGGAGTCGTCCGGTGTCCTCTGGCTGACCCAGGATGTTGTCGTCCAGGTTCAGCATAACGATGGCTCAACCGTACCCGATCAGACGGAGGTGGTTCTAAAATCGGCCGATGGTACAAAACATTACGCAGGCACGCGCCAGGGCGAAGCTGTTTTTAACGATATCGTCGTCGGGCCGCAGCGCATCCTCCTTTTATCCCACGACCATTGAGGTTGCAGACCATGGATCAGAGTTCCAATACCGGACATCAAACCGATTTTCCCGATAAGAAAAAAATCTACTCTTCGACAAAAAAAAGTGCCACCAAGACGGTTAAGGTTGAGGCCGGCCCCAAAAGCAAGGTCTACGATCTCATCTATGTCCCCAGCGAAGACCTGGTGATCCCCCTTACCTCCACAGAGGTCGATGAGCTCCGGGCAGAAGCCCAAAAGATGGACAGCGCCATCAAAAAGGTGCATGAGGCCTATGACTCAGGAGACAAAGAGAGGTTTCGCGCGGCCAAGAAGGAGTTCGCTGCCTTTGCCGATGCCAATGGGTTGTCGCAGGTGATTCCTGTTACTGAAAGAGACAAAGAGAGCGCCAGTCCCCTTCCGGATAAGGGGGGGGCGGGGATGCTTTCTCAGCTTTCGACTTTTGTGGAAGTTATCCACTTCGGCGACCAGAAGTGGAGCTATGTGCGAAAAGCCGAGGTCGACTCATACAAGGACGGGGGGAGAAAAGCGTTTGATCTTCTGAGCGGCCGCCCAATCGCCGCAGAGCAGCAGGCGGGCGGATCCGCCGAATCGGAGAAGCATCCCCTGAGGGCTCGGAGTATGGTGGTTGACCGCGAAGAAAAACCCATGGTCGACAGCAAGGCGTTCAAAGAGAAGCTCAGCGATATATGCGTCAAAATCGAGAATAAATGGACGATCGCCGATGGCCAGTTTTCCATCCGGCATTTGCTGTCCCCACCCGGTTCTATTTCGGTTGACGATCGGACCATCGCGGCGGTCGACAACTGGATTCAGCAACTCAACAACAATCTGGAATGGAGCTGGAGTCAGAAACAAAAGGCCTACGATGACGCTCTAAAAATCCTCGATCCAAAGAGCGCAAAGGCTGAGGAGAACTCCAGCGAAAGCTCCCTCATCGCAACCGCGGCGAAAAACGCTCTATTCGCCGCAAGCCCCACGATCGCACTCGCCAGTGCTGCGACGAACTATATTTTTTCAGACGATGAGGATCATTCCGACTTCGACGCGGAGGCGTTCGGCAAGGTCAGTCATGCCATCGACTATATCTGGGCAGAGGACGAGTCGGAAAAGAAGTGGCTGAATGCAGTGAAGGCCATTCGCTACCCCAAGAAGAGGCCCGGTCTTGATGAGGACGAAGCCGAAGAGGCGTTTCAAAAGAAGCTTGCGGAAATCCGGCAGGAGCTGACCAAACAGTTTCGCGCCCGCAAGGACAAGATCCCAGAATCTCGCTACAGCGTCAGCGCCAAGGCGCAATTGATGCGTTATGCCTGCGGCGTCAGCACGGTCGCTTCCTTCAATCCGAAAAAGGGTAATTTCGCGGCCAGGGCCGAAGCCAAGTTGGATCTGGCCATCTTTGACGGCAAGGCCGAAGGCAAAGCGATGCTGCCCGACGAAAAGGGGAAGTGCATTGATCTGAAGTACCGCAAAACCAAAACCGAGGTGACCTGGAACCCGAGGGGGCGCACCGAAGAAGATCGCTCCATGTTCGAGTTCAACGAGACCTTTCTTACCGTCGAAGAGATGGGGAATGTCTCCAGGCTTTACGATCAGCTGCAATTCGCTCAAAACCCTGTCATCTCTTCGGGCGTCGTTGGCGGCGCCCTCAAGGTTCAGATTCAGGGTCATGCCGACCAGGTCGGTACCGAAGTCTACAACCAGGGGCTGAGTGAGCGCCGGGCCCAGGTGGTGTACGGCTACCTGCGCCAGCAGCCGGGCTACTGGCTCGAGATGTTTCAGGTCCCGAAAGAGTTCGGTGGCTGGGGCGTGAACGAGGTCAAGGTCATGCTGACCGCATGCGGCTACAGCGCCGCAGACCAGCTCCATGGCGACCCGGGAGTCGCAAGTGGGGCCGCTGTTAAGAGCTTTCAGGAAAAATTTAACCGCAGGCCGCAAGACGGCCCGGTTTTTCGGGGCCTTGTTCCAAGCGGGACCATTCATTTGGGTGCCGGGGCCTCGAGCGATCCGACCCTTAAGGCCCTGATCGGCGAATACATGACCAAGGGGCCCTTAACACAGCCGATTCCCCAATCCCAATTCCATTTCGATAAACCCTATGCGGGATTCGGTGAATCGGTCCCCGCCCCCGGGCACGACACCCCCTACCGCGACAAGGAAAACCGGCGGGTCGAATTCCTTCTCTTTGAGCCGGAATGCAAGGAGACAGAAGAAGAGAAAGAGGTTCAGCTCGGCGATCTGCGCCTGGTCCTCGATGCCTTTCTCAGCGGCTATGTCGGCGCTAACCTGGCACTGGCCGGCCACATCGATTTCAGTTCCAGCACCGAGGTGCTACAAGCCAAGGGGCTGCGG
>CALZIZ010000341.1 GCA_945787465.1 uncultured Desulfuromonadales bacterium | reverse complement strand
CTTCAGAAGTTAAGCGCCTCCCTTGGGGAGAAAACTATCCGCCCGGGCTATGTCCCAATATTTGCTGAAGAAGGGATGTGTCATCTCTTCAAGAAACTCGCCCGGTTTCACCCAATGGTAAATCTCGTCGTAGGTTTTGAGCTCGGTCGGGCTGATTCGTTGAGTGAGGTGTCGTGGGGTGAGTTGCGATGGGTGCTCCAGGCCTACCGCTGCCACAATTTCGTTGAGGGTATGCAGAGTGTTCTTGTGGTACTGGTAAACCCGCTGGGCTTTTTCGGGCACCACCAGGGCCCGCTGCAGCTTGGGGTCCTGGGTGGCCACCCCCACCGGGCACAGGTTTGTATGACACAGCTGGGCCTGGATGCAGCCGACCGCAAACATGAAACCGCGGGCCGTGTTGCCCCAGTCGGCACCAAGGGCCATGACCGCCGCCAGTATCCCCGCCGAGACCATCTTACCGCTCGCCCCCAGTTTGACCTGGTCCCGCACTCCGATTCCCACCAGGGCATTGTGCACGAACACCAGGCCTTCGCGCAACGGGGCGCCGATATGATCGGAAAACTCCAGGGGGGCCGCCCCGGTTCCTCCCTCTCCGCCATCGACCTGGATATAATCGGGTGTAATTTCGGTCTCGAGCATGGCCTTGCAGACCGCCAGAAACTCCCAGGGTTGTCCCACGCACAGCTTGAAGCCCACCGGTTTGCCTCCGGAGAGTTCCCGCAGCTGGGCGATAAACTCGAGCAGTTCGATGGGAGTTGAAAAGGCGCTGTGATAGGCGGGAGAATTGCAATCTACCCCCATGGGGATATGACGGGTTTCGGCGATCTCGGGGGTGATTTTAGAGGCCGGGAGAATGCCGCCGTGTCCTGGCTTGGCCCCTTGGGAGAGCTTGATCTCGATCATTTTGACCTGATCATCCCCGGCCTTTTCGGCAAAGCGCTGCGGATCGAATTTCCCGTTCTGATCACGGCAGCCGAAATAGCCACTGCCTATCTGCCAGGTCAGGTCAGCACCGTATTCACGATGATAGCGGCTGATCGCCCCTTCTCCGGTGTTGTGGTAGAAATTGCCCATTTGAGCCCCCTTGTTCAGGGCGAGGATGGCATTGGCACTGAGGGAGCCAAAACTCATGGCAGAGATGTTGAAGACCGACGCCGAGTAGGGCTTGCTGCAGTCGGGGCCGCCGACGGTCACCCGAGGAAGCTTCGGCGCCGGGTCTTTCGGGACCATGGAATGATTGAACCAGATGTAGTTAGGCAGGTAAACGTCCAGCTCGGTGCCGAAAGGCTTTTTTGAAGTGACGTCTTTGGCCCGCTGATAAACACTGGAGCGCTGGTCGCGGTTGAAGGGGCGCCCGCCTTTGTTGCCTTCGACGAAATACTGGTAGACCGGTGGCCCGAAGGATTCGAGCAGATACCGCATGCGGCCCAAAATCGGATAGTTGCGCGGCAGGCTGTGCTTGGTCTGTTTCAGATCCCAGGCTCCGAGCAAGGCTATGGGGATTACGACCAGCAACGGCCAGAGAAAGTGGACATTCCAAAAGCCGAGCAGCAGAAAAAGCCCTGCAAGGAGCAGGCTGCCTTGAAAGGGGACCATGCGGTACTTGTGTTCCACGGAAACCTCCTTGGTCAGGGGCATTTCTCAATTCTTATTTACGCTGTTAATCCTCATCGTCCCAGAGGATCCAATACCAAATCCCATTTTTGTAGCTTTCAGGGTAAAGCCGGCGGTTTTCGACCGTCGGTTCGGTGCGCAGGCGCTGGTAAAAGTCGTCGATGTATTCAGACGATTCCAGATAGTCGTTGTGACCGTGGCTTGCGGAGTTGACCGGGGTGATGTCGATCAGTTTGATCCGGTCGTCCACCCCTTCGGCCTCGTAGGCGGCTTCCAGTTCGAGCAGGTCGCTCATTTCTTCGAGCTGCTCCTGGCGGGGTACCTGGGTCCGGCCCAGTCGGATGCCGCCGTGCAGCCAGCCGCTGAGGAGCAAGGCGGTGTCGTTTGCCGAAACGTAGACGGTCAGTTCCTTGGACAGGGCTGCCAGTTCGTTTTTGAATTGTTCGTTGAACTCGTCGTCTGCCACATCGGGAGCGGCCATCAGGACGTGTTCGAGCTCGGTCCCATGGTCGGCCAGGTCGGTATGGCGCATCATCTGGGTAAAGGCGTCGCAGATCACCTGGCAGCCCATGCTGTTGCCGGTCAGCCACAGATTCTGCGGCTCGGCCTGGTGGATGATCTCGGCCAGCAGCTCGCCCAGCTGGGTGCCCGATTCCCGGGCCAGGGCAAAGGCACTTTTATAGCCGCCGATACTGACCCCCTGGTTTCCCGGCCAGTCGAAAAGGAGGACCGGGGTGTTCAGATCCAGCTTATGGGCGAAACTGGCAGTTTTCAGAGTCGAGGACTCGAACAGCTCCTTGTAGCCGTAGACGATGACCAGCAGGGAGTTTTGCGGAGAAGCGGCAATGGCCTCATGCAATCGGCGAAAAAAGTCCGCGGTCACCATTTTCTGAACGTCATGAAGATGGATGCCCGACCATTTAAATGGGTTGTTGCCCGGGGTGGACATCCCGG
Organism: uncultured Desulfuromonadales bacterium; assembly: GCA_945787465.1. GTDB lineage: Bacteria > Desulfobacterota > Desulfuromonadia > Desulfuromonadales > Trichloromonadaceae > CALZIZ01. The sequence continues at coordinate 1,158 of CALZIZ010000341.1, read as the reverse complement.
GAGTGGTTCGTACCCGGAAGGTGCCGTGGAGCAACTGGTCGCTTCGCTCCTTGCTCTTGGGCGAAGGGAGATCGGTCGGATTGTCCACCTGACGGTTGCTGACGAAGAAAAACTCGAAGACCTTTGTTCTCACCGTCCTGCTGGTAAGTCAGTCGGCGGGGGAGATAGCCTTCGTAATCCTTGGCCGACTTGGCCGGCGAGATTATTCCGCAGCCCGCGCAGAGAATGACAATCGAAAGCAGGCCGAGAAAGATCGATCTTCTTAAAAAAGATCGGTGACTTTGATGGGGTCGGTTCTCGTGACCATAATGCATAGTTTAGGCACCACGTTTAAGCGCCTCGATCCTGTCCTCCAGCGGTGGGTGGGTCATGAAAAATCGACGCAGTCCACCGCCCTTGTGGCCCGAGATTCCAAAAGCTGCCATCTGGTCCGGGAGATGGGGTTCATTGATGCTCCGTTGCAGCTTCTCCAGGGCAGCAATCATCTTTTGACGCCCCGCCAGGCTGGCCCCGCCGGCATCGGCTCTAAATTCACGCTGACGACTGAACCAGAAGACAATGACGCTGGCAAGGATGCCAAAAACCAATTGGGCGATGATCGAGGTCACGATAAAGGCCGGCCCATGGCCTTCTTCTGTCTTGAAAACAACGCGGTCGACCAAGTGCCCGACCACTCTTGAAGCGACGATGACGAAGGTATTCACGACCCCTTGGATCAGTGCCAGGGTAATCATGTCGCCGTTGGCCACGTGACTCACTTCGTGGGCAAGGACCGCTTCGGCCTCATCGCGGTTCATCGCATGCAGCAGACCGGTGCTCACGGCCACAAGGGCTTTATTCCGGCGCATTCCCGTCGCAAAAGCATTAACATCCGGTGCATTGTAGACGGCGACTTCGGGCATGCCGATTCCGGCCATCTCGGCCTGCCGCTGGACGGACTGGACCAGCCAGGCTTCCATCTCGGTTGCCGGTGTTTCAATGACGCGGGCTCCTGTCAGCCGCTTGGCGGTCCATTTGGAGATTGCCAACGATATCAGTGCACCGCCAAAGCCGAAAACGGCGGCGAAAATGATCAGGTTGGTCAGGTCAAGTCCCACGCCCTGTTCATCGAGGATCTGGCCGACACCGAACAGATGAAGAACGGCACTGAGGATGGCG
>CALZIZ010000340.1 GCA_945787465.1 uncultured Desulfuromonadales bacterium | reverse complement strand
GGTGGTGAAATTACCAGGCCACCGTTATGCAAGGCATGTCGTGGGTAAAAACTGGCAAGGAAAGGATCTGGTCCTGCCCCTCAAGAAAAAAGCCGTGGATAGCGGTGTCCGGTTTGAAGAAGGGCTATTTGTTTCATCGCTCGTTGTGTCGAATAACAGGATTTATGGTGCCACATGCATATCCGACAAGGGGAGGTTCCTTGCTGTTCAAGCCAAGGTCGTCATTCTGGCCACCGGAGGATTCGGGAATCTCTACATGAACACCAACAACGTGCCCGGTATTACCGGAGACGGTCATGCATTAGCCGCAACTGCCAGTGTTGATCTCCAGGATATGGAGTTTATCCAATATTATCCGACGACCCTCGGCAAGAGAGGGCGGAGGATTCTTATGTATGAGAGACTTCTTGCCCAGGACGGTGTTGTCTTGAGAAACAGCCGCGGTGAGAACATTCTGGAAAAGAACGGCTATCGCAACCCGGCAGAGATCACCCGGGATCAGTTGGCGAAGGCGATCATGAAAGAAATCCTGGAGGATCCTGAAAAAAACGATACCGTGGCATTTGATCTTAGCGGACTTTCTGCTGAAAATGCCGTTGAATTATCCACCCTGCTTCCGTCAGGGTGGACAAAAGGCGAACGGGTTTTCCAGGTCACTCCCACCGCACACTTCTGTATGGGCGGAGTTGTGGTGGATAACCATGGAAAAACTTCCTGTGAGGGGCTCTATGCCGCAGGTGAGGTCACAGCCGGTGCCCACGGTGCCAACCGTCTGATGGGCAATGCCCTGGCAGAAGCTTTTGTCATGGGAGGTCAGGTTGGGAAAACCGCAGCCGAAGCAAACCTCGCCCAAGGGCCTTCTGAAGAGTTTGATGCAGCAGCCAACGAGGAACACAATCGTCTCAACGCATTGTTCAACATTGGTGGCCAAAAAACTGATGATCTCATTGAAACGCTGCAAAAAAACATGTGGCTTAATGCAGGGATTATCAGGAATCAGAACTCCTTGAACAAGGCCCTTAAGACATTAAAGGACCTGACGGAGACCAGGGCGAAAGTGACATCGTTTACCGACCTGATACGATTCCTGGAATTCAGGAACATGGGGTGGATAGGAGAAATGGTATGCCGGTCCGCCCTTGAGAGGACAGAGACCAGGGGGGCACATTTCAGAACGGACTATCCGGATGATAATAACGATGAGTGGCTGGTGAACATCCGCATCAGCCGGACGGACGACGGCCCTGTGCTGAAAAGGGTCCGGGTCAACCAGCATGTAACCGCAGAGGTATGACGCTATAAATGTAAAAAATACATTCTGGGCATCCGCCCCAAGTAACAGCCTGCATCTCGAAACCGGCGAGAAGGCTTGGGCAAAGCCGCATGTCGCCATAGCGCGGGGGGATGATCCCCTGTTTCTCCGCAACAAAGAGATGATCGGCCCCTTCCTCTGGACGCCTGAAGAGGCCTACGCACTTGCATTTCCCGATTCCCCCGCCCCTGGTAGCGAGCTGCGGGTCATCAGCTATGTGTTGCCGCAGACCCCGGAAACCCGTGCAGACCAGCGCCTGGAGGAGACCATGCCGACCGAACGCTGGGCGCGTTCGCGGTTTCATGGCGAAGAGTTCAACTGCGATCTGCGGCTTCACCTGGCAGAGACTCTCACCGGGGCCGGGTATCCCTCGGTGGCGCCCGAGCGTTTGCCCGGTTTTTCCTACCGGCAGTCGGAGCGCTTCGGTCTGGCCTCTAACTGGTCGGAGCGACATGCTGCCTTCGTCGCAGGGCACGGCACCTTCAGCCTCTCCGATGCAATGATCACCCGCTGGGGGAAGGCGGTGCGCTTTGGCTCAGTGGTGTCGCGCATCGATCTGCCGGTTACGAAGCGAGTCTACGGCAATGATCATCACGCCTGGTGCCTCTGGTATGCCAAGGGGACCTGCGGCGCCTGCGCCAAACGCTGCCCGGCCGACGCCATCACCACCAGCGAGGGGCACGACAAGCAGGGCTGTTTCACCTATATCAAACCTACGGCACCGGTGCCACGCCCTGCGGCCTGTGCCAGGTCCAAATCCCTTGTGAAGCCCAGGTGCCACCGGCGTTGCTCTAAAAACGTTAAGACAGGCGCAATCATTCTCGTAAATCAACATTTCCAGAACATCAGATGGACGGGGGCACGGTTGGTAGTTTGCTTCGTAGTCGTTGCCCTTTTTTAGCTTTCCATCCGCAGAGTTTGTGGAAAAGGGCCGTTTTCGGATGAGATCTAGCGAATTTCAGGATGAAAACCAGGTGGCTGCCAGCCGAGATGTTTTCGGCTGGCCGTTTTTTGCGCATCCTTCATGCAGCTTATCACCATTTCCACCATGAACTGGCCGACCTTCGCCGAGCTCGCCTTCGGCTTCTCCCTGACCTTCGGCATCGCCGGCAAAAGCCTCGCCTTCGCCCTCTTCATGGCCTGTCCGGCGGACTGCTGCCGGCGCTGCGGGAGGCCTAGCGTCCTCCTCGGGAAAAGCTGTCCAACCTATCGGAATGGATATTTTTATCTGAAACTACACCCTTCAAGAAGGCTTGACATTTAATGCCGCCCTGCGATTATTTAAAAATAATCATTTTTCATATCATCCATCTAAAGATAACGGTGCTCATGTGAAAACCCCTCAGCAACGCCTGGATGAAATCCTCAGCAAACTCCGGCAACGGGAATTCAGAATCACACCCCAACGGATTGCCATCCTGCAGGCTTTTCTCAATACCGACCAGCATCCGAGCATTGAACAGGTTTATAAACAGGTCAAAACACATTTCCCGACCACGAGTCTGGCCACGGTCTACAAGACCGTCAACCTGCTGAAGGAGATTGGCGAAATCCTGGAAATCAGTATTGCCGATGGACGCAACCGCTACGACGGCAACAGGCCGTACCCCCACCCTCATCTGGTCTGTACCCGATGCGATAGCATCATCGATCCTGAAGTCGGCCTGCTCGACCAGCTTACGGCCGAAGTGGCGGAAGCAACGGGCTACCGGATCACCTCCCACCAGGTTCAACTTTTCGGCGTCTGCCCCTCCTGCCAGAAGAAATAAGCACACCGCTATTTCTCCCCCTATGGAAAATGGTTATTTGTTGACATTGACAAACTAACAAGGTCTGATAAAAGTAAAGCACTTCTAACGCTCTTCACGTCTGAAACCGATTCAACCGTACCACCCAACCTATTCAAGGAGACTGTTTACGCAAGAGAAGCAGCCCGAATAAGGGACCAAGCTGACTACCATTGCCGGAGACCTCATAGTTTTACCCAAATCCGTCGAAAACTCCGGCAAAAGCAGCCTGAGGGGCTATCATCATAGCCACACGGTGAATACGTTCATTCGACAACAGGAGACAACTTTATGAGTGACGCAAGCAAGTGTCCGGTCACGGGCAAAACTGGCAAGCAGGTCGCAGGCAGTGGCACCTCCAACCGGGACTGGTGGCCGAACCAGTTGAACCTTCATATTCTGCACCAGCATTCGGCCCTGTGCAATCCGATGGGCGAGGTCTTCAACTACGCTGAAGAATTCAAGAGTCTCGACCTGGAGGCCCTGAAGAAGGATCTCTTTGCGCTGATGACCGACTCGCAGGATTGGTGGCCGGCCGACTACGGTCACTACGGAGGACTTTTCATCCGCATGGCGTGGCACAGCGCAGGCTCCTACCGCACCGGCGACGGCCGCGGAGGGGCAGGAACCGGCAATCAGCGCTTCGCGCCGATCAACAGCTGGCCTGACAACGCCAACCTCGACAAGGCGCGCCGTCTGCTGTGGCCGATCAAGCAGAAATACGGCAGGAAAATCTCCTGGGCCGACCTGATGATCCTCGCCGGCAACTGCGCCCTGGAGTCGATGGGCTTCAAGACCTTCGGCTTCGGCGGCGGGCGCGAAGACATCTGGGCGCCGGAAGAGGACATCTACTGGGGCTCTGAAGCGGAGTGGCTGGGCGACAAGCGCTACAGCGGCGACCGGAATCTCGAGAAGCCTCTGGCCGCCGTGCAGATGGGGCTGATCTACGTGAACCCGGAAGGGCCCAACGGCGTGCCGGATCCGGTGGCATCGGGCCTTGATGTTCGCGAAACCTTCGGACGCATGGCGATGAACGACGAAGAGACCGTCGCCCTCGTTGCCGGCGGGCACACCTTCGGCAAATGCCACGGTGCCGCCGAGGATTCACATTTGGGTCCCGAGCCTGAAGCCGCCCCCCTCGAAGAGCAGGGCCTCGGCTGGAACAACAGCTTCGGCAGCGGCAAGGCGGGAGATGCCATCACCAGCGGCATCGAAGGCGCCTGGAAGCCGAACCCGACCCAGTTCGACATGGGTTATTTCAAGGTGATGTTCAAATACGAGTGGGAAAAGGTCAAGAGCCCGGCCGGCGCCTATCAGTGGCTGGCCAAGGACGTCGAAGAAGAGGACATGGTGGTCGACGCCCACGACCCCTCGAAAAAGCACCGGCCGATGATGACCACGGCGGACCTCTCGCTGCGCTTCGACCCGATCTACGAGCCGATCGCGCGGCGCTACCAGCAGAATCCCGAGGAGTTCGCCGATGCCTTCGCCCGCGCCTGGTTCAAGCTGACCCACCGCGACATGGGCCCGCGGGCGCGCTACCTGGGCCCCGAAGTCCCTGCCGAAGAGCTCATCTGGCAGGACCCTGTCCCCGCAGTCACCCACAAATTGATCGACGAGCAGGACATCGCCGCCCTTAAAGGCAAGATACTCGCTTCGAGGCTGTCGGTCTCGCAACTGGTCTCGACGGCCTGGGCGTCGGCGTCCACCTTCCGCGGCTCCGACAAGCGCGGCGGGGCCAACGGGGCGCGCATCCGTCTCGCCCCGCAGAAGGATTGGGCAGCGAACCAGCCGGCCCAACTGAAGACCGTGCTGCAGACCCTCGAGGGCATCCAAAAGGACTTCAACAGTGCTCAATCCGGCGGGAAGCAGGTTTCGCTCGCCGATTTGATTGTGCTGGGCGGCTGCGCAGCTATAGAGCAGGCGGTGAAAAAGGGCGGGCATGCTGTGACCGTTCCCTTTACGCCGGGACGCACCGATGCCTCGCAGGGGCAGACCGACGCAAAGTCATTCGCCCCGCTCGAACCGGCGGCAGACGGCTTCCGCAACTACCTCAAAAAGGAGTACTCCGTATCGGCCGAGGAGCTGCTGGTGGACCGGGCGCAACTGCTGACCCTGACCGCTCCCGAGATGACGGTTCTGGTCGGCGGCCTGCGCGTTTTGAATGCCAACGTCGGAGGGTCCCCACACGGCGTCTTCACCAAGCGTCCGGAGACGCTCAGCAACGACTTCTTCGTCAACCTGCTCGATATGGGCACCACCTGGAAGCCGACCTCGGCTGACGGCGACGTATTCGAGGGACATGATCGCGACAGCGGCGCACTCAAGTGGACCGGAACCCGTGTCGACCTTATCTTCGGTTCGAACTCCCAGCTGCGGGCCCTCGCCGAAGTTTATGGCTGCGAGGACTCGCAGGGGCAGTTCCTGCACGACTTTGTGGCGGCGTGGAACAAGGTCATGAACCTCGACCGCTTCGACCTCGCCTGAGTTCTGACAGACCGCTCACCAGGCCTTAGCTGACGGCCAGCCGAAATGTTTTCGGTTGGCCGTTTTGACGTTTGGGGATTACTAAGGTGGCTCACTTCAGGCCGTTTTCACTAGCCAAGAACGCTCTCCTCCAAAATTCCTCTTTCAATCAACTGCTTCAAAATAGCCGCCGCCTTCTTTTTGAGCATATCCCTGAGCAGCCGGGCGGCCGG
>CALZIZ010000339.1 GCA_945787465.1 uncultured Desulfuromonadales bacterium | reverse complement strand
CCGGTCGTCATGGTCGGTGAAAAGGTGCATGGCAAGGTAACCACGGCTCAGCAGGTCGAGGTGATCTTGAATGAGTACAAAGCCAAAGAGGTTAATTGATATGCAGACCATAGAATCTTTTGAAGAACTCAAAGCGCAACATCGGCAGCTGAAATCACGCCTCGAGTTGCGCCTCAAAGAGCAAAGCGCTCCCCGCAAGAGGGACCTTCTCGTCTGCGGCGGTACCGGCTGCCAGGCATCCGCCAGTGATAAACTGGTGGAAAACCTCAACGCGGTCCTTAAAGAACATGGCCTGGAGCAAGACATCCACGCCCAGATCACTGGCTGTTTCGGTTTCTGTGAAAAGGGCCCCATTGTCAAGGTCCATCCTGATGATGTTTTCTACGTTGAGGTTCAGGCAGATGATGCCCGGGAGATCGTCGAAAGCCACCTGATCGGCGGGCAGCACGTCGAGCGTCTGATTTGCGAAGAGCCGACGGTAAATGCTCGGGTGCACAAACAGAGTGAGATGTCTTTCTACAAAAAGCAGATGCGCATCGCGCTGCGCAACTGCGGCTTCATCAACCCGGAGGTGATCGAGGAGTACATCGCCAACCAGGGGTACCAGGGGCTCGGGAAGGCGCTGTGCGAAATGAGCGCCGAAGACGTCTGTGCCCTGGTCAAGGACTCGGGGCTGCGCGGCCGGGGCGGCGGCGGTTTTCCCACCGGCGTTAAGTGGGACATCGCCCGCGTCCAGAGCGCCGACCAGAAATACATCATCTGCAACGCTGATGAAGGGGACCCGGGGGCGTTCATGGATCGTGCGATTATGGAAGGCGATCCCCATTCGGTCATCGAGGCCATGGCCATTGGCGGTTATGCCATCGGTGCCACCAAGGGGCTGGTCTACATCCGCGCCGAATACCCCCTGGCCATCGACCGCCTGGAAACCGCTCTTGCCCAGGCAAGGTCCTGCGGCCTGCTCGGCAGCAACATCCTGGGCAGCGGCTTCGATTTTGACATCGAAATCAAGCTCGGCGCCGGCGCCTTTGTCTGTGGTGAGGAGACCGCGCTGATTCGATCGATGGAGGGCAAGCGCGGCGAACCGACCACCAAGCCCCCGTTCCCCGCAGAGAGAGGCTACTGGGATAAGCCGAGCAACGTGAACAACGTGGAGACCCTGGCCAACCTGCCCTGGATCATCCTTCAGGGGGCCGAGTGGTACAGCAGCATCGGCACCGAAAAGTCCAAGGGGACCAAGGTCTTTGCCCTGGCCGGAAAGATCAACAATGTCGGCCTGGTCGAAGTCCCCCTGGGGACCCGCTTGCGGGACATCATCTACGAGGTCGGTGGCGGCATCAAGGACGACCGTCAGTTCAAGGCGGTGCAGACCGGCGGCCCTTCAGGAGGCTGCATTCCGGCCCGCTTTCTCGATACGCCCATCGACTACGAGTCCCTGACTGCCATCGGTTCCATGATGGGCTCAGGGGGGATGATCGTGCTGAGTGAAGACGACTGCATGGTCAACCTGGCCAAGTTCTACCTGGAATTCACCATGGACGAGTCCAATCACCGATGGCAAGGGGACCAGGGAGGACCTGACCGCTCTTCGCAGCCTGGCCGCAACGATCAAGGATACGGCCCTGTGCGGGCTGGGGCAGACCGCGCCCAACCCGGTGCTGAGTACCCTGGAGTACTTCGAGGACGAATACCTCGCCCACGTTGCCGAGAAACGTTGCCCGTCCGGCGTCTGCAGCGCTTTGCTTAATTATTCCATCGCCGCGGACAAGTGTATCGGTTGCTCTCTCTGTGCCCGGGTGTGCCCGGCAGGGGCCATCAACGGGGAACCCAAGCAGCCCTATGCCATTGACGAGGATAAATGCGTCAAATGCGGTGTGTGCGTCGAAAAATGCAAGTTCGCCGCGATCGCAAGACAATAGCATTTCACCCCCACCCCGACCCTCCCCCATCGAGGGGGAGGGAGTTGCCCTTGCTATTCCCTCTCCCCTGGCGGGAGAGGGTCAGGGTGAGGGGGAGGTTAAGGGGCGTCAACCATAAGAGATGCAACTGCCCCAATAAGGAGTACCCATAAAATGAACATGTTGAAACTATCCATAGATGGCAAAGAGACTACGGTCTCCCAAGGGACTACCATCATCGATGCGGCCAGAACCCTCGACATAGAGATACCGACCCTCTGCTATCTCAACCTGCACAAGATGGAGGTAACGAACCAGCCGGCGTCCTGCCGGGTCTGCGTGGTTGAGGTTGAGGGGAGAAGAAATCTCGCTCCGGCCTGCGCGACTCCGGTTACGGAGGGCATGGTGATAAAAACCCACTCCATGAGGGTCCTGAGCGCCAGAAAAGCGGTGTTGGAATTGATCCTCTCTGATCATCCCCCAAGGACCAGTCGCCGGCCATCGTGCGGGACATGGACAAATGCATCATGTGTCGGCGCTGCGAAAGCATGTGCAACGAGGTGCAGGATTGCAGCGTCTTGTCCGGCGCCAACCGGGGGTTTGATTCCGTTGTCGCACCGGCCTTTGATATGAGCCTGAATGAGACCGTCTGCACCAACTGCGGCCAGTGTGTCGCGGTCTGCCCGGTCGGGGCCCTGGTCGAAAAAGATCATACCGCCGAGGTCATCGAGGCGCTGGCCGACCCCGAAAAGGTTGTCGTCGTTCAGACCGCCCCGGCGGTCAGAGCGGCCCTGGGAGAACCCCTGGGCATGGAACCAGGCTCCCTGGTCACCGGCAAAATGGTCACTGCCCTTAGAAAGCTCGGCTTTGACTATGTCTTCGACACCAATTTCACGGCCGACCTCACCATCATGGAAGAGGGCTCCGAGCTGCTCGACCGCCTGAACCGCCATCTGGCCGGCGATGAATCGGCCAGGCTGCCGATCCTGACCTCATGCTGCCCGGCCTGGGTCAAGTTCTTTGAGCACCAGTTCCCCGACATGCTCGACCTGCCCTCCACGGCCAAGTCGCCCCAGCAGATGTTCGGCTCGATCGCCAAGAGCTACTTTGCGCAAAAGATCGATATCCCCAGAGAAAAGATGGTGGTTGTTTCGATCATGCCCTGCCTGGCCAAGAAATATGAGGCGGCTCGTCCCGAGTTTGCCGTCGACGGCAACCCCGATGTCGATTACGTGCTTTCGACCCGGGAACTGGCCAGTTTGATCAAGGCAGCTAACATCGAGTTTGTCACTCTGGCCGATGAAGAGTTCGATCAGCCTCTGGGTGAGGCGACCGGTGCTGCGGTGATCTTCGGCGCCACCGGCGGGGTTCTCGAGGCGGCGGTAAGAACCGCCTACGAAGTTGCCACCGGCCAGGATCTGCCCAAGATCGACTTCCAGGAGCTTCGCGGCATTGAAGGCGTCAGGACTGCCAAGCTTAAGGTTGGTGACCTGGAGCTGAAGCTGGGCATCGTCCATAAACTGAGCAACGCCCGCGAACTCATGGAAAAAATCCGCTCAGGCGAAGAACAGTTCCATGCCATCGAGGTGATGTCCTGCCCCGGCGGTTGTATCGGTGGCGGTGGCCAGCCCTATCATCACGGCTGCGAAGAGCTGCTCGAGAAAAGAACTGCTGCGATTTACCGGGATGACCGCAACAATACCCTGCGCAAATCCCACGAAAATCCTCACGTTCAGGAGCTCTACAAGAACTTTCTTGGCGAGCCCCTGAGCGACAAGTCCCATGAGTTGCTGCATACCCATTACCGCAAACGAAGCGCTCTTTAATGGAATAACGGGTAGGGCGGGCACTGCCCGCCGCTTCCTTACACACTTCAAGGGCATATCTCTCGCAGAACACACAGAGAGTCCCCTCTGCGCTCTCTGTGTGCTCGAGTGAGAGAAGCGAACGGGCGTGAGAAGAATTTGTCCAGAATTCAGGAAAAACAATGACCAGAGCTGAAATCCTTGATTGGCTGAAAACCGAAGACGAAAACCGCCTCGAAGAATTATGGCAGGCGGCCGATGAGGCGCGTCGTCAAAACGTCGGCGAAGAGGTCCACCTGCGCGGTCTGCTGGAAATCTCCAACCTCTGCAGGCGCAAGTGCTGGTACTGCGGGCTCAGGGAAGACAACTTCGCCGTAGAGCGTTACAGGATGAACCAGGAGGAGATCATGGCCTGCGTTCATCAGGCGGTCGCCTTCGGTTACGGGACGGTTGTCATGCAGTCCGGTGAGGACTTGGGGATCAAAGGCGGCTGGATGGCCGGTCTGATTCGGCGCATTAAGCAAGAAACCCCTCTGGCCGTGACCCTGAGTCTGGGCGAGCGTGACTTAAAGGATCTTGCCGCCTGGCGTGAGGCCGGGGCCGATCGGTACCTGCTGCGGTTTGAGACCTCGAACCGAACTCTCTACGACCGAATCCACCCTCCTTTGTCCGGCCAGCGATCGGACCGGATTGGCCAGCTGCGACACTTAAAGGAACTGGGGTTTGAAATCGGCAGCGGCGTGATGATCGGCATACCCGGGCAGAGTTATGAAGATCTGGCTTCTGACATTGAAATGTTCCGCAGCCTCGATCTCGACATGATCGGTGTCGGTCCCTACATTCTTCACCCTGATACAACCCTCGGCCGGTTTGCCAAGGCTTTTTACGCTTCGCCGGGAGAGCAGGTTCCCAATACCGAGGCGATGACCTACAAGGTCATGGCCCTGGCACGACTGGTCTGCCCGCAGGCGAACATCCCAAGCACCACCGCCCTGGCGACCATGAATCTGGAAAAGGGGCGCGAACTGGGACTGATGCGCGGGGGGAACATCGTCATGCCCAATCTGACCCCGCAGAAATACCGGGCCATGTATGAGATCTACCCGGCCAAAGCCTGCATCGACGAAACCGCGGACCAATGCCGTTCCTGCATGGCCGGGCGGATTCACTCCATCGGCCGGGTCGTCGGCAGCGGACGGGGAGATGCGCCGAATCGGGCGAGGGCCGTTTAATAGGCAAATAATTAGCCACGAATGTCACGAATGAACACCCGTAAAAACATGAAGTTGTTGATCGACGGGGAGCCCCCTGGCGAACGTTCGATTTTAAAAGGCAATTCTTTGATTTTATTCGTGTAATTCGCGGCTAAATAAGTTTTCAGGTTAACGAGGTGTAATCATGTGTGGAATGCCAGCAACTAAAATACCCGCCAAGGCTGATTTTATCGATGACGCCTATCTGTCGGGGCTGCTCAAGGGCAATCGTCCCGACGCCGGACTGATTCGGGATATCATCGCCAAGAGCCTGGCCAAAGAGGCCTTGAGCGTTCAGGAAACCGCAGCCCTGATCATGGCCGATCAACCCGAGCTGATCGAGGAAATCTTCGCAGCCGCCCGCCAACTCAAGGAGCAGGTTTACGGCAACCGGATCGTTCTTTTCGCGCCGCTGTACATCGGCAATAACTGTATCAACGACTGCTCCTACTGTTCGTTCAAGCGCTCCAACAAAGAGGCGGTTCGCCGCACCCTGACCGGGCAAGAGGTCCGCGAACAAGTTATTCCCCTGAGTTTATCGCCGAGAGCGTGCGCAAGGTCTATGCCACCAAAGCCGGGCATGGCGAGATCCGGCGGGTCAATATCAACGCCGCGCCCCTCGACCACGAGGGATATGCCACCATCAAAGAGGCGGGAATCGGCACCTACCAGATATTCCAGGAAACCTACCATCACCGAACCTACAGCCGGGTTCACCCCCGCAATACGCGCAAGGGAGATTACCTCTACCGCCTGCAGGGGCTGAGCCGGGCCTTCGAGGCCGGCCTCGATGATGTCGGGCTCGGCGTGCTTTTCGGGCTCTATGACTGGCGTTTCGAGGTGCTGGGGCTGGTCAGCCACGCTCTTTACCTGCAGCACCATTACAATGTCGGGCCGCACACCATCAGCTTTCCCCGGCTGCGCCCGGCCCACGGAGTCAACGTCAACCCGCGGCACCTGGTCGGTGACGACGATTTCAAAAGGATTGTCGCCATCCTGCGCCTGGCCGTTCCCTATACCGGGCTGATCCTGACCGCCAGGGAAAACCCGGAGGTGCGTCGCGAGCTGATGGCCTTCGGCGTATCGCAGATCGATGCCGGAAGCCGGATCGAGCTGGGTGGTTACACCGAGGCCGGCGATGCCCAGGTCATGGAACGGGAGCAGTTCTCACTGGGGGATGTTCGGTCCCTCGATGAAGTGATGGGAGAACTGATGACAGACGGATACCTGCCCAGCTTTTGCACCTCCTGTTACCGCAGCGGTCGCACCGGGGAGCATTTTATGGAATTCAGCGTTCCAGGATTCATCAAGGAATTCTGTACTCCAAATGGCCTGCTGACATTGCAGGAATACCTTGAGGATTATGCCTCGCCAGAAACGCGCAAAATTGGCGAGAAACTTATCGCCGAAGAAATGGGCCAGCTTGAAGAGGGGAAGGTTAAGCGGCAGCTTCGTGAGCAACTGGCAGAGATCCAGGTGAAAAACAGCCGGGATATCTATTTTTAAATTAATGAACCATAGAGATACTGAGAAAGACAAAACAAAGGCACCCATAAATAAGCCACCAAGGCACCAAGGCACCAAGAAAAAGAGCGAAAAACTTTATTCCTCCCGTTCATGCTGAGCCTGTCGAAGCATCGGTTTATCAGACGCCTCCAAGGCCTTCGACAGGCTCAGGCCGAACGGACTGAAGTTGGGTGGGGCCTGCCCCAACACTTGAAACGCCATACAAGGCACCAAGACACGAAAGATTTTACAGGCCCCCTTTGGTCTGTACTTAAGATATTTCAAGGTCCCGGCTTAATCTCTCGTTTTCGGTCTTCTTGGTGTCTTCGTGTCTTGGTGGCCATCCCAACTTTTATTTGGGGTATGTTTTGCCTTTTTCTGTATCTCCCTGTCTCTAGTGGACACAGCGAACGAGTTGTTTCTAAGATGATTTCATGATTTCATATCGCAAAGAAAAAGATCTTTTGGGCGAACTGGACGTCCCCGCCGGGGCGCTCTACGGCATCCACACCCTTCGGGCGCTGGAAAACTTTCCGCTGGCTCAGCGCCCCGTCTCTGCGGCCCTGGTCCATGCCTTCGGGGCGGTCAAGCTGGCCTGCGCCCGGACCAATCGAGAGCTTGGCAAGTGGGATGAGACAAAGGCCGAGGCGATTGAAGCGGCCTGCCAGGAGATGATGGAGGGACGGCTCGACAGCCATATTTGCGTCGATGCCCTGCAGGGGGGGGCCGGAACCTCGACCAACATGAACGTCAATGAGGTGCTGGCCAACCGGGCCCTGCAGTTGTTGGGGCTCCTGCCCGGCGACTATGCGAGGGTCAGTCCCCTGGGAGACATCAACCTGCATCAGTCCACCAACGACACCTTCCCCACCGCCTTGAAGGTGGCCGCAATATTCAAGCTGCGGGCCCTCGAGCGCAATATCCAAGCTGCGGGCCCTCGAGGCAGAAGTCGTGGCCCTGCAGGAGGCCTTCCAGCGCCAGGAAAAGGCCACCGCCCACGTGGTCAAGGTCGGCCGCACCCAGACCCAGGATGCCGCCCTGACCACCCTGGGCCGGGAGATGTCGGCCTACAGCGAGGCTTTTTCTCGCGACCGCTGGCGCATATACAAGTGTGAGGAGCGGTTGCGTGTGGTCAACCTCGGAGGCACCGCCATCGGTACCGGCCTGACCGCTCCGCGTCAGTACATCTTTCGGGTGGTGGAGCATTTGCGCGAGGTCACCGGCCTGGGGCTTGCGCGGGCTGAGAACCTTATCGACGCCACCCAGAATGCCGATGTCTTTGTCGAAGTCAGCGGCATCCTCAAGGCCCATGCCGCCAATCTGCTCAAAGTCGCAGGGGATCTGCGGTTTCTTTCCTCCGGCCCTGATGCCGGGATCGGGGAGATTCAGCTTCCGGACCGCCAGGCCGGATCCTCAATCATGCCCGGCAAGGTCAACCCGGTTATTCCCGAGGCCGTTTCCCAGGCGGCGATGTCGGTTATGGCCAACGACCAGGCCATCACCCAGGCCTGCTTTATGGGGCATCTCGAGCTCAACCCCTTTTTGCCCCTGGTCGCCGATGCGCTGCTCGGCAGCCTTGACCTTTTGACCAACGCCTGCTCGATTTTTCGTCGGCACTGCATCGAAGGCCTCAAGGCCGACGAGGCGCGTTGCCGGCAGAGCGTCGAAAACTCCACCGCAAGCGTCACTGCCCTGGTGGAGCTGATTGGCTACGCGGCTGCGACAGAGCTGGCCCGGGCCGCCGCCGAAGCAGGAAAAAGCCTGCGCCAACTGGCCCTGGAGCGAGGACTGGTCACGGTCGAAGAGTTCGACGAGCTGATATCGCCCGACAGGGTGACCCGCCTCGGGGCGCCGTTGAAACTCAGATGTGCCACTAGGAGTGAGGGTGCAAACGCGAGCCACGTGTTACCCCTCACCAATTACGTATTCAAGAAAGAACCAGGACTGAAGAGGACGCAACAGTGAAAAACACACCCAAAGGGTTACGCCTGAATATCGGCCTGTTCGGTCGCCGCAACGTCGGCAAGTCATCGCTGCTCAATGCCCTGACCCGGCAGACCGTCTCCCTGGTGTCAGATGTTGCCGGCACCACCACCGATCCTGTCGAAAAGCCCATGGAGCTGCAGCCGATCGGACCGGTCGTGTTTATCGATACCGCCGGCGTCGACGATATCGGTGCCTTGGGCGAGATGCGTATCCAGCGCACCCGGCTGGTTTTTGACCGCACCGACGTTGCGGTTATTGTTGCGGTAGCCGGCGAGTGGGGGGCTTTCGAGGAATCTGTTCTGGAGGAGTTTCGCGGACGCCAAATCCCGGTGGTCGTGGTTTTCAACAAGGTCGATCTTGCCGGCAATGACGGAACCCTGCCTGCTCGCTTCGAGAAAATGAAGATTCCCTGGGTGCACACCTCGGCCAAACAGGGCAAAGGTCTCAACCATTTGCGTGAGGCGCTGATCCGGACGGTTCCCGAGGATTTCATCAATGCTCCTGCCATTATCGGCGACCTGGTTCCGGCCGGCGAACTTGTGGTGCTGGTGGTTCCCATCGACCTGGAGGCACCCAAGGGACGGCTCATCCTGCCCCAGGTTCAGTCGATCCGCGACATTCTCGATAACGACGCCTATTGCATGGTGGTCAAAGAGCGAGAGCTGCGCGATGCCCTCGATCGCCTCAAGCGCCCGCCGGCGTTGGTGGTGACCGATTCACAGGCCTTTCTGAAGGTCGCCGCCGATACTCCGGACGAGGTCCCGCTGACTTCGTTTTCCATCCTCTTTGCCCGCAACAAGGGCGATCTGAGCGAGCTTGTCCGCGGAACGATGGCGATTGAAAACCTCCGGGCCGGGGACCATGTGCTGGTTTGCGAGTCCTGTTCCCATCACCCGATGGGAGAGGATATCGGCCGGGTGAAAATCCCCCGCTGGCTGCGCCAGTATGTCGGCGGCCAGCTGGAGTTTACCCACGTTCAGGGGCACGACTTCCCCGAGGATCTGAGCCCTTACCAACTTGTCGTCCAATGCGGCGCCTGCATGTGGAATCGCCGGGAGATGCTCTCGCGCATTTTCCGCTGCCAGAAGGCCGGGGTGCCGATCAGCAACTATGGCCTGACCATCGCTTATTCCCTGGGCATATTCCCGAGAGCCCTCGGTCCATTTTCGGCCGCCGCTGAAGTCTATCGACAGCATTGTCGATCCGTAGCGGTCGGTTAGGAGGTTCGTTTTGAAAACAAATATAACCATTTGTATGGGCAGTTCCTGTTTCAGCCGCGGCAACCGTGAAAATCTTGAGTTGATCAAGGCCTATCTGCCGATGCACGGAATCGATGCCCGGGTGAATCTGGTGGGGTGTCGCTGCGAAGGGCTGTGCACCAAAGGGCCGGCCATCCGGATCAATGACCGGATGTTCTGCGGGGTGGATCGAGGGATGCTGATCGACCTGCTGAATCAGGAGCTTGAAGATCTGAAGGAAGGCGAACATGGAACATCAGTATCCGGTCTACACGGTCGAGACAGAGTGCCAGGATTGCCGCAAGTGCATTCGCCATTGCCCGGTCAAGGCGATCCGGTTCGGCCAGGGGCGGGCTTGCGTTGTTGCTGAGCGCTGCATCGCCTGCGGCCAGTGCGTGGCCGTTTGCCCCGCTCAGGCCCAGCGGGTTCGCGACGACCTGGGGCGGGCCAAAAACCTGCTGCAGCGCAAGGAGCGCGTCTATGTGTCGCTGGGGCCTGGCTATGTCAGTGAATTTGCCGGAGTGGAACCTGCGAAACTGATCGCGGGCCTCAAATCCCTCGGCTTTGCCGGGGTCAGTGAAACCGCCCTCGGTGCCCAGCAGGTTTCGGCGCAGGTTGTCGATCGCTTGAAAAAAGATCGCCCGAACCTGAGCCTGTCTTCGGCGTGTCCCGCCGCGGTGGGCTTTATGCACAAGTACCTGCCGGCTCAGGCCAAAGGGGTGACGCCTTTTCTTTCCCCCGTTCTGGCCCACTGCCGGATGCTGCGACAGGCCCTGGGCGAGGCTGTCGGCATTGTCTTCATCGGTCCCTGCGTCGCGCATAAGCTCGAGGCGGACCGAAACCCTGAACTGCTCGACATTGCTTTGACGTTTCAGGAACTGCAGCGCTGGCTGCAGGAGATGGAGTTCGAGCCATTACAACCTGTCCCCGAGCCGCAGGAGCGATTCATTCCCGAGCCGGCCTGCGAAGGCGCACTTTACGCCGTAGAGGGCGGCATGAACGACACCCTTCGCATGTACGGCGGTGTGGACGAGGTGCGCTTTTTGGCACTTTCTGGCATTCGCAATATCGAGCGCTCCCTTTCCGGCCTCAGGGTCGAGCAGCTGAACTCGCCGGTTTTCCTGGAAATTCAGGCTTGCCAGGGCGGTTGCGTCAACGGCCCGAGCGCAAGTGTAAAGCACCCGGGACTGCTCAATCGGCTTGAAGTTTTGAATCGTGTCACGGTTTCTGCCCGGCCCCTTCAGGCAGCAGAACTGGTGGACATTTCGACAGTTCACCGGCAGGACGCCATTGCCGTGCCGCTTTACGAAGAGGATCAGCTTCGGGGCGTCTTGCAACGGATGGGGATCGAGCAGGCGGAGGACGAGCTGGACTGTGGCGGCTGTGGTTACGAGACGTGCCGGGGCATGGCCCAGGCCCTTTATGAAGGGCGGGTCGAGGCAGCGATCTGTCCTCGTTATCTGCGCAACCAGACCCA
>CALZIZ010000338.1 GCA_945787465.1 uncultured Desulfuromonadales bacterium | reverse complement strand
TGATTAAAAAGTAATCAGAGAGGGCTGTGTTATGTATCAGGGGAGAATAAGTATGACGCCGCAAATTGACGAAAAAGTTGAGCCGATTTTCCAGGAAGTTCTGGCCCGTAATCCGGGGGAGACAGAGTTTCACCAGGCTGTTCGGGAGGTCCTCGAGTCCCTGGGGCCGGTACTGGTCAAGAATCCGGAGTTCGGGCACCATAAGATTATCGAACGCATCTGTGAACCTGAGAGGCAGATCATCTTCCGGGTGCCCTGGCAGGACGATAACGGCAACGTGCAGATCAACCGAGGCTTCAGGGTCGAGTTCAACAGCTCTCTGGGGCCCTACAAGGGGGGCCTGCGCTTCCATCCTTCGGTCTACCTGGGGATCGTCAAGTTTCTCGGCTTTGAGCAGATTTTCAAGAATGCCTTGACCGGGTTGCCCATTGGTGGGGGCAAGGGGGGCTCTGATTTTGACCCCAAGGGCAGGTCGGATGATGAGATCATGCGTTTCTGCCAGAGTTTTATGACCGAACTCTATCGCCATATCGGCGAGCACACCGATGTGCCGGCAGGTGACATTGGCGTAGGGGGCCGTGAAATCGGCTACATGTTCGGCCAGTACAAGCGGATCACCAACCGCTGGGAAGCCGGCGTGCTGACCGGCAAGGGGCTTGATTGGGGCGGTTCTCTGGTGCGCCCGGAGGCGACAGGCTACGGGGCCACTTTCTTCGTCGATGAGATGCTCAAGGCTCGCAAGGATTCCTTCGACGGAAAGCTTTGCACCGTCTCCGGTTCGGGCAACGTGGCCATCTATACCATCGAAAAAATCCACGAACTCGGCGGCAAGGTGGTGGCCTGTTCCGATTCCAACGGCTATGTTTACGATGAGAGCGGGATCGATCTCGAACTGCTCAAGCAGATCAAAGAAATTGAACGCCGGCGGATTCAGGACTATCTCAAGACGCCAAGTACGTCGCGGGGGGCAACATCTGGGAGGTGCCCTGCCAGGTCGCCATGCCTTCGGCCACCCAGAACGAGATCAACGGCAAAGACGCCGTCAAGCTGGTCGAAAACGGCTGCATCGCCATCGGCGAGGGGGCCAACATGCCGACCACGCCCGAAGGGGTCAAGGTCTTCCTTGAGGCCGGTATCGCCTACGGACCCGGCAAGGCGGCCAACGCCGGCGGGGTGGCCACCAGTGCCCTGGAAATGCAACAGAATGCCAGCCGCGACTCCTGGAACCACGAATACACCGAACAGCGCCTGCGGCTGATCATGAAAAACATCCACCAGCTCTGTTACGAGACCGCCGAGGAGTACGGCACTCCGGGCAACTACGTCAACGGGGCCAACATTGCCGGATTCATCAAGGTGGCCAATGCCATGGTGGCCATGGGGCTGATCTAGCTGCAGTCGTTCGATAAACCACGTAAAAAGGCCCGGTTCTACCGGGCCTTTTTACGTAAACGAATGTTGCTGGTTGGAAACTTTTTCTTATGGGGATCTCAAAATATTTCCAGTTCCTTTTTGGCATAAATCACCGCCAGGATGGTTGCCGCAGAACCTCCATGGCAAGAGACCACATGGGGCAGGTTTGAATCATAATAGATTGAATCGCCAGGATTCAGGATGTCTGTGTGGTCTGCAAGCCTTACCTCAACCTGCCCTTCCAGAACGTAGATAATTTCTTCTCCGACATGCTGGTTGGGTTCATAGCTGGGATTGGTAGCAGGATTCAGGGTCACAAGAAATGGCTCCATTTGCCTGTTCGCCTTCTGGTGGCCCAGGGACTTATAACTGTAGCTGCTGGATTTGCCATTGGCTGAACCGAAACGGGATACAGTTTTTTGGTCATCCTTTCTGACAATGCAAAAAGGCGAATCCGCGCTGTCGCCAAAAATCTCACCAACCGTAACCTGAAACACGTTGGCCAGAATAACGATATTTCCCAATGGTGGAGAGAGTGTTTGGGCCTCAATCCCAGAGATGATAGATTCGGATAATCCGGATTTTTGGGCAAGTTCTTCGATTGATATCCCATTTTTGAGCCTCAAACCCTTGACTCTTTCTCCGATATTCATGTTCTGGTTCGACATCCATGCCTCCTTTTAACGCACTAAATGGTCGGGGTTTGCTGTCAGCGAAGCGAAACCACCTGGGGATTCCTGCGATTGTATCAATTCTGATCAATTGTGATCAATTCTGAAAGCAAAGAAGCTTCTGCGAAACCACATCTGCCATGAGCTGAAGGCCTTCTTCGGGGGCTCGGAAGACCTTGACCACGTTCTTGTAGCGGCTGCTGGCCGGCATCAGCCCTTCGAGCGCATTGGGCAAGGTTCTCAGCCAGGGCTCATTGACGAAACAGTTTCGGCTCTCGGGAAAGAGGGCCAGGTAGAAGATGTCCGCTTCGACCAGGTCCTGAAAGAAGTGGGAGCCATAGGAGAGCTCGGGCATCAGATCGCCGCTGGTGAAGGCGACTTCTGCCAAGGCGCTGATGTTGTTGATCTCGGCAAAGGAAATCGGTACTCCGAGAGAGGGCGTCGTCGTCCCCCAGCGGCCCGGTCCCAGCAGCATGGTGCGGTTTTCGGTGCGGTCGGCGAGGCGTTTGTTGAGACGCCCGATCAGCCGGGCTACTTCGTACTTCTCGGTCATGGGTAGAGTTGTATACTCGGCCGGCTCGACCCAGATCAGCCAGTTGATGGCCTGGGAGATATTGCCGCCCATGAAATTGCCCTGGCAATTAAAGAAGGTCCTCTCTTCGGCGATCGTCTGCGGAAGCTCGATTCTCACCTGCTGTCCCTTGGTCTGCAGGGGGCGGCATTGAACCACATCGATTCTGGGGCTGCCATCGGAGGTGAAGTTCACCGTGAACTCAACGTCCACCGGGTATTGGTAGGCTTTTTCGAGGGTTTTAAGCATGCGTTGCATGAGGCCGGTGAAGGCGGTCTTGGTGAGCAGGTTGTCGAAGGTCAGCAGCCAGAGGTCCTGACCCTTGCGCCCCCGTTCTTCGAGGCGACGGATGGTTTCATGGTCCCTGACCCCGTACTGGTGCCAGGGGATATCGATCTGCTCGCGAATCAAGGCCTGCAGGGGGACGGTTTGCAGGCAGTTGTCGTTCACATTGAGCACGTCGACATCGCGCTGCGAAAACTTGCGGGTATCTTCGAGCCCCTTGTGGGGTTTCTTCAACGGGGCGTCGAGGGCGACAATGCGCGGGTAGTCGCTCATCACCCGGTCGACGGCCCTGGTTCCGAGGCCTAACACCAGGCGCAGCATGCCCGCTTCGGGGTTCATGTCCTTGTCCCAGACAAAGGTATTGTAAGAGACGCCGACCCCGGCCAGTTCGGGAAAGTAGTACTGCTTGCGGTAGGCGCCCGAAACCCGCTGAATGAGCAGGGCCATCTGTTCGTCCTGCTGGTCGAGCCCGCGTTGCAGTCGGTAGGCGAGGGCGTCTTCGCTCATGGCGCTGGCGAAAACCTTTCGCACCGCCTCCTCGAGCTGTTCGAGTCGTTGTTCGGGCGTGCCCTGGTTGACGCAGAAGAAACTGTCGTACTTGCCGGCAAAGGCATTGCCGAACCCGTCTTCAAGCAGGGAGCTGGAACGGATGATTAGCGGGTACTGGCCATAGTATTCGAGCATTTTCTGGAACCCCTTGCGGATCGGCTCGGGGAATTTGCCGAAGAGCATTTTTTTGCGAAGTTCGGCTGCTGCACTGAAATAACCCTCTTTGCTCTTCTGCTTCATGAAGAGCTTCCACCAGCAGTTGTCTACGAGGTACGAGTAATAGACATTGGAGCCGACGTAAAAGGAGTCGTGGGTTTCTAGGTGCTCGCTCCAGTCAAAGCTCGGATCCTGCTCAAGGATGTTGTGGGCCAACAGCATGCCGACCGCTTTGCCACCGATAAAGCCCGTTCCGATGACCCGTGATTTGATGCTGAGCAGATCCGGGAGGGAGAAGCAGTTTCGGGCAAGCTCGAGGATTCTCGCTTCGCGGCCGACCATGTGCCTGCAGATGTGCTCAACCATTCGGGCCTGTTCCTCGCGGGCGGTGGGGTCGGCGGCAAGGTCCTCGGCCTGCAGAAACAGGCGGTGCCAGTGGTCGAGTTGGCGGCGGGCGCTGTCCTTGTTGCGCATGGCAAGGGTACTGAGCAGCCTGGTGGCCTCGAAGCTGTTGGCCAGAGGAATGAACTGATCGCCCTTCTTGCGGTGGGGCAGGAACATGGTCGGTGAGCGACGCTGCCAGACCTTGAGAGGCTGGATGTGAAACTGCCCCTCGTGGGTGAAAACGTCGAGCAGCACCTGGGTGGTGTCGCGGATGCGTTCGATGGTCTGAAAAGAGTGCCGGTCGCGAATGATTCCAAAGTAGGCTACGGTGTCGAGTTCAAAGAGGTAAGGGCAGGTCACGCGAAAGAAGTTGCCCACCATGTAGTCGGTGGCCCAGGCCGAGACAAGCTCGGAGAGGCAGTCGAATACGTAGAAGGCCCCCGGCCCCTCTTTGGTAATGATAGAGTGGATGCGCGAGGCGAAGGACTCAAACCCGAGTCGCGGGTCCAGCTTGTGGATCGTGATCTGCGGGGATTCTCCCAGCAGGGGAACATGATCGCCGAAACGCAGGTAGATGATCTTTTTTCCGGCAACGAGCGGACCGACGAAGTAGCGGTAATCAGCAATGGACTCGACTTTCAACACCACGTTGTCGCCGATACGCAGTCCGTCCAGCATTTCATCCAGACCGGCATAACCGGTCGATACTCTCGCGGCAGGATTCATCGATGACTCTCCTTGGGATGGCAGCGCCTGTATATCAAGGCACGATAAAGGACAATGCATGCATGAGAGAAGGTTTATGTTTTGCCTGTTTTTGTAGCACATCTTGAGGTCTGATGGCTAGAAATATTAGGCTTTATTCAAGTAATAGAGGTGTTTCCAGGGTAGTGTGCCTCAAAAGTAGGCGTCGGGGTCCATTGAACCTGGTTTTCGCCTGGGGGAGGGCATTGGGAGGGCAGCTGTTCTAAGAATTTGAAACTGCAAAGGGCCGTCCGCTTACTCAACGGACGGCCCTTTTACCGGTTGCTGTGAAAAGATTGTTCAGACCTTTTTGAATTCCCCCAACGGGGCCATGGTGCGGCCGTAAACCTCGTTAAGGACCTGGGCCAGCCCTGTGTAGGTCGCTGCCAGGCCGCAGACGATGCCTTCGTAGCCGGCAATCAGCTTGAGGGTGGGGTTCGCTGTCGCATAGCCCATGGCGAGCAGAAAGAACAGCACCATCAGCGAGCCGAAGACGAACTGTAGGGCGCGGCTCAGCCTGAAGGTGCCGAGAAAAAGCACCGCGGTGAACAGGCCCCACATGGTCAGGTAAGCGGTCATCGCTGAGGCCTGGGGAGCCTGCCCCCAGCCGGTTTTGGGCATAATGATCATGGCCACCAGAGACAGCCAGAACAGGCCGTAAGAGGTAAAGGCGGTGGCGCCGAAGGTGTTGTTCTTTTTCCATTCCATGATGCCGACCATGATCTGGCCGATGCCGCCGTAAAAAATCCCCATGGCAAGGACCATGGAGTCGAGCGGAAAAAGGCCGACGTTGTGCAGGTTCAACAACACGGTGGTCATGCCGAAGCCCAGCAGTCCCAAAGGGGCAGGATTTCCTGTTGTATCTGAAGCATGGCTCTCGGGTCTGTTATGGGCGTTATCGGTGGTGTTGGCCATGGGGGAAGCCTCCTTGAGTCGTTTACGGCGTGTTAAGCGCCGCAGGGGCCATATGGAGCCCGGTCTGGGCGACATTGATGGTGTCGCGGTGGGGACCTCAGTTGCCAGGGGTGACGTGTTGGTGGTTGCGGTTGCGGGCTCAGTATAACGCTCTGCCAGTTGACGGTATTTAAGGCACTGTTCATGGTTTGAAGAGCAGTGCTTGATGATCATCTTGACATCGTGGGACGAAATGTAGCCGCATCCGACATCACAGTCGTCATCGTTTTTTCCGTAAAATGGGCAAAGGATTTTGTCTCTCATTACTGCACAGCCAAAAGATGATGGTATCAAAGTGGATGCGAGGT
>CALZIZ010000337.1 GCA_945787465.1 uncultured Desulfuromonadales bacterium | reverse complement strand
ACATGGGCCAGGGCGACCCCTTCAGGCCCCTCGCAGACGCCGGTCAGGCCAGCCGGCCTGGCAGATTTTCGAAACCGAAAGTTCATGACGTTCTTCTTGGCAAGAGCTAAATCCTGCAACCTCACAGCAGGGGGCCAGTCCGGCCGCAACCACCATAAGGTCGTTATCACCCGGTATGGGAACGCGGTTTTCCGGGCCCCGGTCAATCGGAACATTCAACTATTGTGCCAGAAAAGAAGACATTTCTTTGAAGATGGTCAGTGGGGGGGGAATAAGGAAAGGATCATTTTATGGTTCGATAACGACGGCAGGATTTATCGGAAGCCAGAACACGGCAAAAAGGCAGGCAGCATACCGTTCGGTCTGAGCCTGTCGAAGGCCCCGGGCAGCGCCGGTTCAACGAGCAGATGCTTCGACAGGCTCAGCATGAACGGGGGGGGAGGAGGGAGAACGAGATAAAAGAAGGGATGCAAAAGAAAGGCGGCGCAGCAACCGGCTCTCATTCTCCAAGCAGATCCTGGATACCTGAGAAAAAATTGCTCGCCATCTCGGCCTGTTTCTCCTCAGGGGCGGCCGGGCGAGCTTCGATGGTCCGGGTTTCGAGAAGATCGGCTGGGATCTCCGGCAGAAAACGACTCGGTTCCCGGGGCTGGAGCTTGCCGAACTTCTTGCGTTTCAATGCGTTGAGCAGCACCAGGTGATGCTGGGCCCGGGTAATGCCGACGTAGCACAGCCGGCGCTCCTCATCAATGTCGCTCATGGAGTTTTTATGCGGCAGGTATTCCTCCTCCATTCCGACCAGAAACACCACGGGAAATTCAAGGCCCTTGCTCGAATGCAGGCTCATCAGGATCACGGCATCTTTGGCAAGTTTTTTTTCCTTGTCGTTGCGCCCGGGACGGTCGTCATCGAGCAGGGAAACCTTTTCGAGAAAACCTGGCAGGTTCGGTTTTTCCTCCCGCTCCTGGTAGGATGCCATGGCATTGACGACCTCCTCGAGGTTTTCCGCCCTGCGACGGGCCTTGACCGGGTCGTCGCTGAGCCGGTAGATCTCGTCCTCGAGCTTGATCTCCGCATAGAGTTCCGCCACCGTATCGGCAAGGGCCCGGGAGCGGGCGAACTTGCGCCGGTAGCGCTCGAGCAGATCGACGAACCTCGCCACCCCTTCGATTGCTTTCTCGCCCAGGTCCTCGACCCCGGAAGGATCGCGCAGCACCTCGTACAAAGAACACTGACGGGTGGCCGAAGCCTGAATCAGGCGATCGGCGCTGGTTTCACCGATGCCGCGCTTGGGATAATTGAGGATCCGCAGCAAATTGACCTCGTCGAGGGGGTTGACCAGCACCCGCAGGTAGGCCACTGCGTCCTTGACCTCCTTGCGGTCGAAAAACTGCTGACCGCCGATCAGCACGTAGGGGATATTCTCGTAACGCAGCTGTTCCTCGAAGGCCCGGGACTGCACGTTGGTCCGGTAAAGGATGGCGAAGTCGCTGTAATTGAGGCTATTTTTATAGCGCTCGGCGTGGATGCGCTCCATCACCAGACGAGCCTCGTCTTCTTCGTCTTCGCAGCGCAGGTACTCGATTTTGCTACCGGCCGCTCCCGCCGTCCACAGGGCCTTGATCTTGCGCTTGGTGTTGTTTTTGATCACCGCGTTGGCCGCTGCCAGAATGTTGCCCGAAGAGCGGTAGTTCTGCTCCAGTTTGATGACCCGCGCGCCAGAAAAATCCTTCTCGAAATCGAGGATATTACCCACGTCGGCACCGCGCCAGCCGTAGATCGACTGGTCATCGTCACCGACCACGCAGAGGTTGCGCCGCTCGCCGGCGAGGTGGCGCAGCAGCTTGTACTGGGCGGCGTTGGTATCCTGGTACTCGTCGACCATCAGGTAGCGAAAGCGCACCTGGTACTTTGTGCGAACCTCGGGGTATTCGCTGAGCAGGCGCACCGCGAGCATGATGATGTCGTCGAAATCGACAGCGTTGTAGGCCTTTAGGGCGCGCTGGTAGCGGGGGTAGACCTCGGCGGTCAGATACTGGTACTCGTCCTGGGAGTTTATGGTGTAGGCTTCGGGGGCAACCAACCGGTTCTTGGCGTCGGAGATCATCCACATCACCCGCTCGGCGTCGTATTTCTTGTCGCCACAGGCGCTGCCCTGGATCAGGTCACGCACCAGCCGGGTCTGGTCGGAGGCGGCATAAATGGAAAAGTTCTTCTTGTACCCCAGCCGCTCGATCTCTTCCTTGAGAATGCGCACGCAAAGCGAGTGAAAGGTCGAGATGACCATGCCCCGGGTACGGCGCTTGCCCACCTGCTCAATCACCCGCTCTTTCATCTCGCGGGCGGCCTTGTTGGTAAAGGTGACCGCCAGAATCTGCTCGGAGGACACCCCTTTTTCAAGCAGCAGGTAGGCAATGCGGCTGGTGATCACCCGGGTCTTGCCCGAGCCGGCACCGGCCAGCAGGAGCAGCGGTCCTTCTGTCTGGCGCACCGCCGCCTGCTGTTCGCTGTTCAGTGATGAAAGGTTCATATCGACTTATGTTCAACCAGGTTCAGGAAAACAAAAAACCCGACCGTTGCGACAAACCGGCCGGATACGCTTGCAGACTTTTAAAAATACCACAGGGCGAATGAAAGGAACAAGGCGCAAAGATGGATTGATTTGCGGACGGCACAAATGGGGGAAGACCATCAAAATCCCATCAATCGGGGGAACCTCCCTGAAGGGTACGGTTCAAACGGCTGATTTTTTCTTTTTGGGAAGTTTAGATTCTGCTAATTTCACATTTCGAAGCTTGGAACAAACGTTCATGCTGAGCCTGTCGAAGCATCGGCTTGTTGGAGCGGAAATGCTCAGGGCCTTCGACAGGCTCAGGCCGAACGGGCTCGGTATCGGGGAAAACTCCCCACCGGTTCGGCCACCCCGGACGCTTCAGAGTCCGAAACCGTGGGCAAACCACCGTTCATGCTGAGCCTGTCGAAGCATCGGCTTGTTGGAGCGGAAATGCTCAGGGCCTTCGACAGGCTCAGCCCGAACGGGCTTGATACGGGGCCTTTTTTCTTCATCCATTAATCGCCAATCAACATAAGGAATCCGTCATGGCGTTCTATGTCTACATTCTCAGGTGCTCCGATGGCAGCTATTATACCGGCCACACCGAAAACCTTGAAAAGCGCCTTGAAGAACACAACACGGGTGCAGCATCAAGCTGCTACACCTTCCGTCGCCGACCGGTGGAGTTGATATTCAATCAATCCTTCGCGATGCGCGAAGAAGCATTATCCGCGGAGCAGCAGATTAAAGGATGGAGTCGTGGTAAGAAAGAGGCGATGATGCGTGGTGACTGGATGGAAGTTTCCAGGTTGGCTGCAAGTGGTACCGGCCTTTCGACAGGCTCTGGGGGAACGGGGGGGAAGGGATAAAAGGTCATGGAATGGCCACCGGCACTGGCAGATTTGCCCTCTTGCTTTTTCCCGGGGCTTTTTGTATTGTACGCGCCATGTCTAAGATTATCGTACTTCTTTTCGGCCTCGCCTGGGCCTCGCTGATCCTGCTCTCCTGGGGCGGCGCCGCCTGAGCCAAAGCGACCACCAGATCATTTTTTACCTGCCTGCGTAACACTCTAACGCCAGGGTCTGGTACTCTTTTCGCTTTTTCACCTCACACCTCACCCATTCAGTTTTTTACCGACCCGCCTGGTAACGACTGCCCTGGCAACTACCACGACGCTTCAGTTCATCGTCAATGGCATTGAGCACCTCCCACTTGTTGAGCGACCACAGCGGGGCGAGCAGCAG
>CALZIZ010000336.1 GCA_945787465.1 uncultured Desulfuromonadales bacterium | reverse complement strand
GCTGACTTGGTTATTGCACGTGAAAATATCCGCTATGAAGAATCGGGCTTGCCGTACGTCGTGCTACAAAACATTGAAACGATGCGTTGCCCAGAGTGCGCAAATATTCTGGTGACCATTCCAAAGATGTCCGAACTGCATCGTCTTCTTGCGCTTGTTCTGGTTAAAAAGTCTGGTCGTCTTGAGCCATTTGAAATTACATTCCTTCGGAAATCACTTGGCTGGTCCAAGGCTGATTTTGCTCGAAAGCTTCATGTTAAACCAAGTCAAGTGAGTCGGTGGGAAAGCGAGAGAAATCCTGTACAGATGAGCGAGGCAAATGACCTTTTGCTCCGGACTTTGGTGGCTATGAATCAGAGGATCAGCAACTACATGGAAGAAATGGAGCAAATTTCGCTCAATCAGCCACATACCCATCGAACTGTTTCGGTTGTACACGATGCTAGCGGATGGCATGCTTCTGACGCAGCGTAAATCTGACTTTCCCGCGCAAGCTGCGCAAATATTCAAAAATCGACTCTGGACAGAGTGGCTCGACCGATAACCCCTGCAATCTAAGAAAAGGGCCACCCTGATCTTGCCATCAAATGGCCCTGAAATTCTCTTCAACTTGCCGTACCTGGCAAAGTGGTCAAATGGGCGTCTGAAATATAGTGCTTTTAAGCCAAAAGGGGATGGGGGGATGGGGTCAGGGATGGGGTCAGGCCTCCAAGTTGTTAGGGATGGGGTCAGGCCTCCAAGTTGTTAAGTTTTTATTTTGGGTTAGACTCAAGCCATGGCACGTAAAACACGTATCCATATACCCGGTGGTCTCTACCACGTCATTCTCCGCGGCAATGGGGGTGATCCGATCTTTTTCACTGATGAGGATCGATATCGCTTTTACCTTTTGTTGAATGAGGGAACCTGCCGGTTTGGGTACCGGGTTCATGCCTTTTGCCTTATGGACAACCAATATCCATATGGCTTTGCAGGCTGGTGACATACCTCTTTCTCGCGGCATGCAGAACCTTTCCTTTCGATATACCCGTTGGATTAACCATAAGAAGAAAAGGACCGGGCACCTTTTTCAAGGTCGCTATAAAGCGCTTCTGGTCGATGGCTTTGCATACCTGCTGGAGCTGGTTCGTTATATCCACCTTAATCCGGTTCGCTCTGGGATTGTGGTCTCCCCTGACGATTACCCATGGAGTGGGCACTTGGCTTACTTGGGTAAAGAGTCTCTCCCCTGGCTCACAACTGACTGGATACTGGCTCAATACTCTGAGAGAGTTGACAAAGCGAGAGAGCTCTACTCACAGTTTCTGCGGGATGGTTTGGCCGAAGAGCATCGCCCCGAATTCCATCGTGGAGCAGAAGACTCTCGAATATTGGGCGATGACCGTTTCATGGAAAGGTGCCTGGCTCCAGAATGGAAACCTCCTGTCCGTGTTGAGCTTGAGGACATCGTGACCGCGGTGTGCCGCGTTTCAGTATAGATGAAACCGAGTTGAGGAGCCCCATTCAGCAGCGGAAAGTCACCGAGGCCAGGGCGGTGATCGGCTGGCTTGCGCGGGAGTTGGGTTCGGCCACCCTGGTGGAAGTCGGCAGGCGAGTCAATCGCGCCCCAGGAAGTCTCAGTTCGGCGGTACGGCGCCTTTCGAATCAGTTAGCCGACGGCGCTGAGGTCTCATTGCGATTGGAGGGCTTGAAATCTCAACTGGCAAGACTTGACAACTTGGAGGCATGACCCCACGGCGCTTTTGCGAGTAACCAATAGGGCTCAATCGAAACAGTCTTCGTGTTTTCTGGGTCGGACCAAGTCAACTATTCCATTTCACAACATTTCTTGACTTCAATCTTATATTTGACTATACCTTGCAGCATGAAAAAGATACTGATTCTCTTCGCACATCCGCGCTACGAAAAGTCTCGAGCCAACAGGGCTTTGCTGGGCGGTCTTCGCGATCAACCATCCATTACCGTTCATGATCTCTACGAAAACTACCCCGACTTCAACATCGACGTTGCCCGTGAACAGGCCCTGTTGCTGGCCCATCAGATCATTGTCTGGCATAACCCGTTTTATCTGTATGGTGCACCGGCCATGATCAAGCAGTGGGTGGACCTTGTTCTGGAACATGGCTGGGCGCACGGTGAAGGGGCCAACAACCTCGAAAACAAGCAGATTTTCAGTACGATTACCTCCGGCGGCACGCGGACAAGCTATTCCCACGGCGGATTCAACCGGTATACCATCCCGGAACTGCTGCGCCCGCTGGAGCAGGTGTCCAACCTCTGCAGGATGACCTGGCTGCCACCTTTCTCGGTTCAGGGAACCTACCTTTTGACCGACAGCATGCTGGCGGACTATGCCAACCAATACCGGCAGGTGCTGCTGAAACTGGCACAATCCCCTCCCCTTGAGGCGATCAGGAAGTACGCGTTTCTCAATGACTGGATTGCGGAGCCGAGCCGAAAGGAGCCCTTATGACCGACACCCTGCTGGGGCAGGCCATGGTGTACCTTGCCGCGGCATTGATCTGCGTACCTGTAGCCAAGCGTCTTGGGATGGGATCGGTGCTCGGTTATCTGCTGGCGGGCATTCTCATCGGCCCCTTCTGCCTCGGCTTCGTCGGACATGAGGGGGAGGACATCATGCACTTCGCCGAATTCGGCGTGGTGATGATGCTCTTTCTGATCGGCCTCGAGCTGGAACCCGCCCATTTCATGAAAATGCGCTCCAGGATCCTGGGGCTGGGGTCGCTGCAATTGAGCCTGACCTTCCTCGTCCTGTTCGGCGGCCTGATGCTGCTGGGACTCGACTGGCGGGGGGCCGTTGCCGGGGGACTGGCCCTGGCCCTTTCATCAACGGCCATTGTGATGCAGTCTCTCAAGGAAAAGGGGCTGGGGAGTTCCCAGGCTGGAAGGAGCTCCTTTGCCGTGCTGCTGTTCCAGGATATGGCCGTCATCCCGATCCTGGCTCTGCTCCCGTTTCTTGCCCTGCAGACCGGCGCAGGCGCGGAACATGGCCATGGCCCGACACTGCTGGACGGCCTGCCGGTCTGGCTGAAGGCCGGCTCGGTCCTACTGGCCGTGGTCGCGGTGTTCATTATGGGACGCTATATAGTGGTCCCCTTTCTGCGCATCATCACCAAGGCGAGCGTCCGCGAGCTTTCCGTTGCCGCAGCGCTGCTAATCATCGTTGCCATCGCGTTCATCATGCAACTGGTGGGGCTGAGCCCTGCGCTTGGCGCGTTTCTGGCTGGCGTGCTACTGGCCAACAGCGAGTTTCGCCATGAGCTGGAAAGCGATATCGAGCCCTTCAAGGGGTTGCTGCTCGGCCTCTTCTTTATTGCGGTCGGCGCATCAATCAATTTCAAGCTGCTGTCCGAAAGCCCCGGAATTATCGTTTCTCTGGTGGTGGGCGTCATCGTCATCAAGGCGGCGGTATTGATTATTGCCGGGAGGCTGTTCCGGCTCTCCTTCGACCAGAACAGCATTTTCGCCATCGGCCTGTCTCAGGTGGGGGAGTTTGCTTTTGTCCTGCTCGCCTTCATCAACCGGCTGGAGATCCTCGGCAGCAACTGGACCGATACGCTGATGGCCGTCACCGCCATCAGCATGACCCTGACCCCGGTGCTGCTCCTGATCAACGAACGGCTGGTTCACATCCGATCATCATTGCCGGCTTCAGCTCCTTCGGCAGCACCCTGGGGCGTTTTCTGCGTGCCAACGGCGTCGAAGCGACCATCCTGGACAGCGACTCAGATCAGGTAGACCTGCTCCGCAGGATGGGTTTCAACGTCTTCTATGGTGACGCAACCCGGCTCGATATCCTTCATTCGGCAGGCGCTGACAGCGCCCGCATCCTGTTCATCGCCATCGACAACCCCTCAACGGTCAACACCCTCGTGACCACGGCCAAAAAACATTTTCCTGACCTTCAAATCATGGCGCGGGCCGGCAACAACCTCGATGCCCACGAACTCCTCGATCTGGGAGTCGACCATATTTACCGCGATTTTCTCCATACGTCGGTACGGGCGGGGGTGGATGTCCTGTCAAGCCTGGGATTCCGGCGGTTCAGCGCAACCCGGGCTGGCCAGGATTTCATGAAATATGACGAGGCCGCAATGCACCATCTTGCGCCCCATCGCCACGATGAAAGCCATTATATCTCCAATGCCAAAGAACAGATCCAGCTGCAGGAACAGTTACTGGCCAGCGACCGCGCCATCAACCATGCCCAGAATGACCATGCCTGGGACTCGAGCAGCCCTGTAACGGCAGCGACGGAGAAGCATGACAACCCTCCGTCAGGCAGCTGCCCGGCTGCAGACGGTTAACGGTGGGAGAGGTGTTTTGGGGTCTGACCAAGCCAACTATCCGAAAAAAAAGGCATGGTTTAAGGTGCTTTTTACCCTTTGAAGGGCGATTTTCGAGAGTAAGATCGGACCTTTAACCAAATCCGTGTTCACCTGTTGCCCCTTGAACGATATAATTCCCCCCCGGTTCTCGAACAAAATCCTTCCTCCTCATTTTTATTTCAGCATCGCCAGGAACTCAGGAATGCCGGGGGCGGTTCTGACATTTGAACATTCTCGCCTGACCTGTTCCACACATGTTGAACCTGCCCCCGCTTTCATCCGACCGGGCCTCACCGGTCGCCCTCCGGCCGGGCTCGGCCG
>CALZIZ010000335.1 GCA_945787465.1 uncultured Desulfuromonadales bacterium | reverse complement strand
ATCCGTCCGCCCAGGCCGTGGGCGGCATCGGCGCACTCGATCACCGCCGAAAGCTGCGGGTAGCCGACACCGGTCTTGACCCGGGTGGTGCAGACCGAGCCGGGGCCGATGCCGACCTTGACCAGATCGGCCCCGGTGAGCAGCAGCTCTTCGACCATCTCGCCGGTGACCACGTTGCCGGCCACGATGGTCTTGTCGGCAAAGGCCTCGCGAACCCGGCCCACAAACTCCACAAAAGCCTCGGCGTAGCCGTTGGCCACGTCGATGCAGATGAATTCGAGCTTGGGGTGATTGGCCATGATCTGGCTGAGCTTGTCAAAATCCTCGTCAGAGGTGCCGGTGCTGACCATGATCCGCGGGTAGATCGAATCGTTCTGACGCGCCAGAAATCCGCCCCACTGCTCGAGGCTGTAGTGCTTGTGGATCGCCGTCAGCATGCCGTATCGGGCAAGCACCTCGGCGACCTCGAAGGTGCCGACGGTATCCATGTTGGCGGCGATCACCGGCACGCCGGTCCACTCTCTGCCGCTGTGCAAAAAGGTACAGGTTCGCTCCAGAACGACCTGGGCCCGGCTCTTGAGGGTCGAGCGCTTGGGCCTGATCAGCACATCCTTGAACCCCAGCTTCAAATCGGTTTCTACGCGCATGACTCCATCCTTTATCGTTGGTTAATCGTTTGGCAACCAGGAGGGTCTATGCAGAGATAATACCATCGTTCAAGGTTCAAGGTTCAAGGTTCAAGGTGCAAGGTTCAAGGCTCAAGATGGTTTGTGGTTGGTAGGTTGGGTTGAGGGACGAAAACCCAACAGGTGATTCTGGATCAATACTTGTTGGGTCCGTCGCTGTGCTCCTTGACCCAACCTACCCTCTTTTGGTCGAAACCGGTATCAGCTGATGTTGTGAAAGCACATCTCGACGTGCTTATCCTCGACCCTGCGGCCCAGGGCGTTGACCAGCAGGGTCGCGACGATCGAGGCAGGCAGGGCGATCACCAGCGGGTCGACCACCGCCCACAGGGTTCCCGCGGCCAGGGAATCGACCCCAAACAACGCCTTGCACAGCAACAGCGGCTTCGACTCTTTGAAGTGGACGAAAAAGAGCCAGAAAAAACTCACCAGGGTTCCAGTCAAAAATCCGGCGTAGGCCCCGGCTTTGGTCATGCGTTTGAAGTAAATGGCCCCGAAATACATGGGCAGAAAGGCTGCGGCGCAGATGCCGAAGAAGATCGCGGTTCCCCGGGCGATGATCGCCGTGCCGCCCTCGAAGAAAGCCGGCAGGCCCCAGGCGAGAAAATAGCTGAGCAGGATGGCCAAGAGGATGCCGACCTTGGTGATCAGCACCGAGTTGCCGCTTTTGCCGAGCGCCTTTTCGTAGATGTCCCGCCCCAGCGAGGTGCCCATGGCGTGAAACTGGGAGCTGAGGGTGCTCATGGCGGCGCTGAGCAGGGTAATCATGAAGATGGCGGTGAACCACTGGGGCATCGCCTGGCTGATGTAGAGCGGAATGATCTCGGCGACGTTCTTGCCCGCCGCAAGCAGGGCGATCTGGCCCCGGGTCGCCGGGTTTTCGTAGAAGAAAAAGACGTTGGACAGCGGCCCGATAATAAACGAGACGCCGACGGCGACCATGATAAAGATCCCGCCGATGAGCACCGCCCGGTTCAGCTCGCGATTGCTCCTGACGGTCATGAACCGCACGATGAGCTGGGGCTGGGCCAGCACCCCGATGCCGACCCCGAGGATGATGGTGGTCACCACGATCATCCAGTATTCGGAGCCCAGTGCAGGAAAGGAGGTCCAGCCGGTGTGGCCCTTGGCGCCGAAGATCTTGACGGCGATCTCCTTCATCCCGGTGAGCCGCTCATGGGCCGCCGTGACCCCGCCGAGCCTGTAATATGTCGCCACCAGCAGGGTGACCATCCCGGCGAACATGATGCTGCCCTGAAAGGCGTCGGTGTACATCACCGCCTTGAGGCCGCCCATGATCACGTAGACGGCAATGACCACGGTCAAAAAGAAAAGGGCCACGTTGTAGTCGATGGCCAGGATCTGGGCGATGAACTTGGCCCCGCCCATCAGCACAACGCTGGCATAGAGCGGCATGGCCGCAAAGATCAGCGCCCCCGAAGCGCCCTGCAGCCCCCGCGACTGAAAACGCATCCCGAGAAACTCGGGAAAGGTGTGGGCGTTCATGTTCAGCCCCATGATCCGGGTGCGGCGACCGAAAAAGACGAAGGCGACAAAGATGCCGATGAAAATGGTCAAAAAGGTCAGCCACAACAGGCTCATGCCGAAAACCGCGGCAGCTCCGCCGAAGCCGATGATGGCCGAGGTGCTGACAAAGGTGGCGCCGTAGGACATGGCCATGACGAAGGGATGGATCTGGCGGCCGGCCAGCATGTAGTCCGAGGCGTCTTTGGTGGTGCGGTAGGCCTTGAGGGTCAGAAACCCGACGACTGAAAGATAGATCAGCACGACGCTGGTCAAAAGCGGGATACTCACGGTGTACCTCCGACAATCCCAGATCCGCGGGACCTGGGTGGATAAAGAGTGTAAGTGCTTGGCCTGAATAAGGGTTTCAAAAAATCTGAGGTTCACCCGCAGGTTAATCGGTGATTTTTTTGATCCCTTAGACAGGTCAATGGCTTGGGCTATTTGCCGACCAGGTCCCGCGGATCTGGGACCATTACAGGGTCTCTTCGACCTTTTTGTCTTCTTGTTCCCAGACTTCCTTCTGGGTCGCCTCCTCCTCGGTAAGGTATCCCCGGTTCCAGTTCCTGAGCCCGTACCACACGCACAACAGCGCGCTCAGAATGGTCAGGGCGAAGCCGACCGGTACCGCCGTCCCTTCAAGTCCAAACATGTTCAACTCCTTGGGCAATAAGAATTTCCGAATCCGCAGCTTTCTGCTAATATAGCCAGAAGCAACAGCAAGACCTGTTTCTACCTGAAATTACCCAATCCATCCAATCGAACTTTTGGAAGGCCGCGTTCGAAAAAATCGAACGCTGGAAAGATAGGTTGTGGAAATCTACCAGCTGAAGTCATTCGTGGTCATTGCCCGCGAGCAGAACCTGACCCGGGCCGCCGAGGCCCTGCACCTCAGCCAGTCGGCCCTCTCCAGCCAGCTCAAGCAGCTTGAAGGCGAGCTTGGGGTGGGGCTGTTCAAACGCACCACCAGGGGGATGACCCTGACCGACCGGGGCCGCGCGCTGCTGCCTCACGCCCAGCAGGTGCTCGAGGCCGCCAAGCAGATGCGCGAAAAGGCCATGGCCCTCAACCGGGGCGCCGGCGAATCGCTCACCATCGGCCTCAACGCCGACCCGGCCTTTTTGCGGATCGGCGCCATCAACCGCCGCCTGTCGCTGCTGCATGCCGACCTGAACGTGATCTTTCTCACCAGCCAGACCGTCAATACCGCCCAGATGCTGCGTCAGGGCCAGATCGACCTGGGCTTTTTCTACGGCGACGCCAGCGATGCCGACATCCGCCACAGCCTCATCAGCCGGGTGCGTCTTTGCGTGGTAATCCCCACGGCCCTGGCAGCTGCGGGGCTGCCCCTTGACTGGCCCGAGGTGGCGGCATTGCCCTGGATCTGG
Organism: uncultured Desulfuromonadales bacterium; assembly: GCA_945787465.1. GTDB lineage: Bacteria > Desulfobacterota > Desulfuromonadia > Desulfuromonadales > Trichloromonadaceae > CALZIZ01. The sequence goes on along the minus strand of CALZIZ010000335.1, from coordinate 1,739 downwards.
GTGGGCAATGACTGCCCCTTTTACACGGCGCTGCTCCAGGGGGTGGCGGTGATGCGCGAGGATGAGGCGCGTCCCCTGGTCGAAAGTGGCCGGGCGCGGATCTGGGAGCAGGGGTGGATGACCCTGCCGCTGAGTCTGGCATGGCGCGAAAAACAGAATTCGGAAAAAAAGCTCAGGGCCGCAACAGAGGTCATCCGCCACGTCTGGCAGGAGACAGGCGGAGAGGCGACGGCCGAACTGCTCGACAAGTGCTGGATCTAAGACTCCCAAAAGCAGGAAACAGTCAAACCCAAGGAGGCCGACCGGTATGAGGATTATCATCCCCGTCATCCTGATGGCATTTACCCTTGTTTGCCCCGGCGCCATGGCCGAACCTCGGGCATACCACGCCGGAGATGCCCTGGAGGCCATAAAACTCACAGACCAGCACGGCGAACAGTCGACTGTCGATGACCAGACCAGGCTGCTCATCTTCATCCCCGACCGCGACGCCAGCAAAATCCTTCACAGTGCCCTGGAAAAGACCTCCCATGGCTACCTTGAGCGTCACCACACCACATGTGTTGCCGACATCAGCGGCATGCCCTCACTGGTGACCCGCTTTTTCGCCCTGCCCAGGATGCGCAAGTATCCCTATTCCCTGCTCCTGGCCCGAACAGCCGGGGACAGCGCACGGCTGCCTCGCCGGGAGGGCCAGGTCACGCTTGTCCGGTTGCGGGGATTAAAAATAGCGGAGATCGGATTTGCCCAGAGCCCGGCCGAGGTGATGACGGCCATCGAAGGGAACGAAAAATACGAAGGTGATGATTAAGAAGGCGTAGGGTGGGGCCTGCCCCACCGGTTTGGTGTGGCCATTCTGCATTTGCCATTGGTGGGGCAGGCCCCACCCTACCAAACCAACCGACTGAGGGTCGCCCCAAAAAAAAAGAGGGACACCATAAATGTCCCTCTTCCGTTAAAATCTGCTTTCCGCGGCTGATCCTCCGACCCTACCCCTCCTCGGGCCGTTTGGTGTCTTTTTCCCCGGTCTTCTCTTCAGCCACCTCAACCTCTTCGGCCTCTTCGGCCTCTTCGACCACCTCGGTTTCTTTGACTTCGGCTTCTTTGACTTCGGTTTCGCTCGAAACCTCCTCGGGTTCCACCACCGTCGCCTCTACGGTCTCTACGTTCTCTACGGTCTCTACGGTTTCGCCGGTTTCAACCGGCTCCACAAACTCCACAGATTCCACGGGCTCAGGTTGCTCCGCCGCGGCCTGGGGTTCCTCGGGGACATGCCGGGGCTCGGGTTCCGGAACGGGAACCGGGATAAGACGGCCGGCTTTCTTGGACCAGGCCTTCATCGCGGTAATTTCACCCCGCAGCAAAGGGCGACCGGCAAGCCCGGCCCGCGAGCGGTAACGCTCGAGCACCTGGTGCTTGGCGCAGAGCTGAAGAATCTCGGCGTGGGCCTTTTTCTTTTCAGAGACAGGCTTGAGGGTGCGCAGCCCGGCCTGGGCGACCCGCAGCATATTGCCGACCAGCAGGCCGATGACCCCGACCAGGGCGCCTGAACCGAGCCCCGAGTAGATGGCGATGGCCATGTCGTTCTGCCTGGTCAGCCACCACAGGGTGGAGACGGTCGAGGCCAGCGCGGCAAGGAGGCAGACCGCCAGCCCCACTGCGGCCCGTGCCCCGATAATGATGCGGGTCAGAATAACCAGCCCCAGCATGGCGCCGCCGATGCCGAGGATGATTCTTTG
>CALZIZ010000334.1 GCA_945787465.1 uncultured Desulfuromonadales bacterium | reverse complement strand
CTCCAGCGGGCCGGCCGGTAAAATTTGGCAATCAGCGGCTCGCCGTCCTCGATCCCCACCTGGTAGACCCGGTTTTCATAACTGTTCAGGGTCAGGGTGCGGCAATCGCAGACAAACCCCTGGCTTTCCACGGCATCCATGATAAAGCTGGGGGTCAGGGTCTGAAAAGGGTGTTGGGTTTCGGTCATAATGCTTGTCATGTCCTGCCTGGGATGGAGTTAAGGTTTCAGACATCACCTTAACATCAATGCGCCGCCAGGGTCCATGCCTGAGAGGGGAGGGGGCAAGTCTGGGGAGGGGGATGTTGACCATTCACGCCCACACTGACCCTCCCCCGTCAAGGGGGAGGGTACTTGTTGAGTTTATCCTCTGTGTCATCGTGTCTTGGTGAATGTCAAATCATTTCAAAAATCGCCGCCACCGCCTCGCCGCCACCGATGCACAGGGTCGCCAACCCGTAACGCCCGCCGGTTTCTTCCAGGCCGTTGAGCAGCGTGGCGACCAGGCGGCCGCCGCTGGCGCCGATCGGGTGACCGATAGAGATTGCTCCGCCGTTGATGTTGACCTTGTCGCGATCGATCTTCAGCCGGTTGATCGACATCAGTGCGACTGCAGAAAAGGCTGTATTGATTTCGAAAAGGTCGATCTGCTCAAGCGACAGGCCGGCTTTGGCGCAGGCCCGCTCGATGGCGCCGACCGGGGCGACCGGGAACTGATCCGGATGCAGGCTGTTGGTGGCATAGGCAATCAGTTTGGCCCTCGGCTTCAGACCGTATTTTTCACAAGCGGTGCTACTGGCGAGCAGCGCGAAGGCGGCTCCATCGTTGATCGTCGATGCGTTTCCGGCAGTCAGGGTGCCGTCTTTTTTGAATGCTGGAGGCAATTTGGTGAATTTGTCGAAATTGACCCGGGAGGGCTCTTCATCGCTGTCGACGGTGACGTCCCCTTTACGGGTCGATTTCACCACCGGGACGATCTCTTTGGCGTGAAAACCGCGCTTGGCAGAAGCCTGGGCGCGGTTATAGGAACTGATGGCGTATTCGTCCTGGGCTTCGCGACTGATCCCATGCTCGGCAATCGCGGCTTCGGTGATTTCGCCCATATGCCGTCCGCTGTAGGGGTCGAGAAGGGCGTCGTGGAGCAGCAGGTCAACCGCCTGGCCGTTGCCCATACGCATGCCGAAGCGGGCTTCCAGCAGGGCGTAGGGGAACCGCGACATGTTTTCCATGCCGCCGGCGATTGCCAGCTGGTCGTCGCCCAGGCGAATCGCATCGGCGGCCAGCATGATCGCTTTCAGGCCGCTGCCGCACACCTTGTTGATGGTCATGGCCGGAACCGTCTCCGGAATGCCGGCCCCGAGCATCGCCTGACGGGCCGGTGCCTGGCCGCAGCCGGTTGAGATCACCTGCCCGGCGATGAACTGGTCGAGGGTCGCCGGATCAAGCCGGTGGCGTTCGAGCAGCTGACGAACCACGGTCGCTGCCAGTTGCGGGGCCGGGACATCAGCCAGGGTGCCGCCAAAACTACCGAAGGGGGTACGTAATGCGTCAATAATATAAACTTGGTTCATTTGGTTTTCTCCTGGTAGAAAGAAGGTTCTCGTTAAGCCGATAACTTCGACTATGTCCCAATTTGGCCTTGAAGGCTAGGGGCAATGCAGAAATGATCTGGGGATGAAGTTGTCCTTGGCTTTTCAATTTTGATGCCAGAAGGACACTACATAAAAATGCCCCTTACCTTTGTCGCTCAAAATTGACCGTGTTGATCAATTTTGGAACCAGGAGGCAAGGGGCAGTATTAAAAAATCCACCTAATAGAAATGACAGCCGAAAATTTATTAGGCGGCTTTTTTTCCAGTCGCCGAAAAGTCATTAATGGTCTTTTTTGCCGTTTCAAAACCCTTGGTCACGCTTTCTTGGAGGTGTTCAGAACCGCTGTTGACCGCCTTGTTCGACATCTCAACAAGTTCTTTCGCTTCCTTGGGGAGTTGCTCAGTCGCTTTTTCGACCAAAGGCATCATCTCTTTCTGAATCTGGGCGGCTTCCTTAAAAACATCCTTGCTGAAAGCTTCCATCGCCTCAAGGGTCTTCAACGGGGCATCCTTGGCCGTCAAGTCGAGATCCAGGTTGCTTTCCACGGACTTCCTTAGAGTAGCCAGGCTCTTTTGGCTGACCCCGAAATAAATGCTAACGGCTTTCTTCCCTTCTTCGGGAAAGGAGGGAACGGTGCCCAAAAGGCTTTCGGTGAAAGATGCGGATTGGTCGGTGAAAGCGCTCAGTGCATCGAAGCTCGTCTTGACCGTGTTTTTGTAAAAGCCCATGATATTACTGCAAAAATTAGTTGTTTCCATTTCTCTCGTCCTTTTTTATCGTTGCTGTAAGAAAACAAGTTGCGTTATCTGGGACAGAAGGTAGTGCGAATTTTAAATAAAAGCAAGAAAAAAGGTTTAAAGTTTGTTTAAAGATTGTTTATGTCAAATGGGCCAGCGGATGCATTTGAACGAAAACCTGCGCCCTGACCCCACTGAAAGGACCGTTCCTGACCCATTTTTCCAAGTCGGTGGCCGTGAAAACATAGGCCAGAACGCCCGCTGCGAACCGGGTTGCTCCCCTCCCTTGCTGAGCTGGGAGACTTTGCCTGGTGTGGCCATGCAGAAATTCTGGGCAAGGCTGCCAATCCTCTGATATTTGTTGACGAGGTTCTTGCACTTTTTTCCCGACGGCGTCAAAGGGCGGAGGAAAAATACCGAACGATCATAGCAAATGGGCTGGCAGCAAGCAGGCAGGTCAAGCTTTCCAGCGAAGGCAAACGGGGACGTCCTTTGCAAAGGGGACGTCCTTGATATTTTGAGTTTCTTCGCTATCATTTTCCCATGCCAAGAAATGCTCGTATCGATATCCCCGGCCTGTTGCAGCATGTTATTGCCCGAGGCATTGAAAGACGGCCTGTTTTTCTCGATGATCAGGACAAACGCGCTTTTTGGTCGCGCCTGTTGCAAATTTTGCAAGAGACCGAAACAACCTGCCTTGCCTGGACCTTGCTGGACAATCATTTTCACCTGCTTCTTCGGCCCAAGAAGGTAAAGTTGGCAGAGGTGATGCGTCGCCTGCTCACCGGATACGCGGTTGAGTTCAACTTGCGCCACAAGCGCGCGGGCCATCTCTTTCAAAATCGCTACAAATCTATTGTTTGCGATGAAGATCCCTATCTCCTCGAACTGGTGAGGTACATTCACCTGAACCCGGTGCGAGCCGGGTTGATCTCCTCCCTTTCCGAGCTGGAAGACTTTGCCTGGAGCGGCCACGCAGAAATTTTGGGCAAAGCTGCCAATCCTCTCACATCTGTTGACCAGGTCCTCGCCCATTTTTCCCGGCGGCGTCAAACGGCGAAGGAAAAATACCAAACCTTCATAGCTGATGGGCTGACAGCGAGCAGCTTGGTCAAGCTTTCCAGCGGAGGCAAACGGAACAGTCTGGCCCTAAACCCCATTTTATCGGAGGATGATGTCTTCGACGAACGGATTCTTGGTGGAGGCGGTTTTGTCGAAAACTTGCTGTTGACCACCAGCTCGGGGGAAAGACCTGGCCCGACGGATTTCTGGATGCCAGGCACCGAGGTTGCCAGGAAGACATCTCTGAGTCCTTCAGGGGTTACTCGGGCCGCGAGAAGGGGAGGTGAGCTGCTTCGCGATGACCGGAAATTACAAGAGTGTCTGTTTGATTTTTGAAGAAAGTCAATAAATCAAGGACGTCCCCTCCTGCCGGGGCCATCGTCGTGTCAGCAAAAAAACGTAAATCGCTGCAGTTTACGCCGAGTGGCAGCGGGTGACTGCGAAACCAACGCTCCACCCGGTCCTTCCGCAATGCCGGGTCAGGCGGGGAAACATTCTTCTTTTTCCTTGAATCGTAAGCCGTGTCGGCGTAGCACGCGTCCTTGGTCATGCACTGAACTCCGCATACACCCAGCCGGGGGCGTCTTTGTCTATGCTCTGCAGGGCCTGCTGGTAATCGGGGTCGTTCTGCAGGCGCTCCTGATATTCTTCTTCAGTCTCTTCTCGCCGTCGGGCCGGGGACTTCACCATCGTGCCCTCAGGATCAATCACCTGACCGAAGCCCCGGCGCCGCCTGGGATCGGGCAGCACCATCTGCTCGGCGGTGATGATCCTTGCCTTGGCCAGGCATTGGGCAGCGCCGTGAAGGCCGGAAGAGTCTCGGTCGAAATATTCCTTGGCGGTTAACGGGCCGTTTTCGTCAGTGAAATGCTTGGTGTGATAGGGGAGAAGGGGTCTGCTCATGCCCCAGTGGAAATTCTTCGCAACTTCGATCCCTTTCTTCTGCTCCCAGGCCACTTGATCCAGATCCATGTCGCGCCAGTAGTGCGGCGGCCGCCCCGTTTTTCGATCGTGTTCGGCGGTGGTGGGGTCGAGATGCCGATAAGGCTCAAGCTCGGGGATGTCAGGCAGTGGCTTGCTGATGTCCATGTACTGCTGCAGGTACTCCCACTCGATATAGGCCATGTATTTATCACTTCGGGTTTCGGATATTACTGTCCCTCTTGGTGAAAAACGATGGCCTAGGTAGAGATTGTAAAACACGCCAGCCGTCATCTGAACGCCGTAATAAAATCCATCGCATTCGCTGAAAGGGAGCAAAATATCAGGTTTGCGACCAAGTTGGGGAATTGTGACCATGCCGGTTCGGCGATTTAAGACGATGTTATTCTTGTTGGGAGCGAACCGAACTCCAAGCCAACCAATAAGAAAAATTACAAAAGGAATGATAAAAAAGGTGTAATTCTCTATTTCAAATAACTCGGAGCGATCTTCCACCAAAAAAGATGCAATTAAACCAATAATTGAAAAAACAAAAGCAACGCTTCGCAATGTCGCAAAAGCGAACACAGGGTTTCTTAAATTTCCTATTTGCATCTGCTCATGAGTAGTCAGGCTTTGTTTTCTCCCCTCTTTCAGCCACTGGGCCATCGTCTTGTCGACAAAGAACCGCAGGTCGCCGCAATGACTCCCGTTTGGCAGCGGGTGGCGGCGCAAAGCACGCTCTCCGGCGTCTTTCCACACGGCCGGATCGGCTTGGGGAACATCCTTTTTTTTCCGTGAATCGTAGGTTGTTTCGGTGTGGTAGCTGTCGCTGGTCATGAATTAAGCTCCTCATACACCCAGCCGGGAGCTTCTTTGTCGATGCTCTGCAGGGCCTGCTGGTAATCCTTGTCATTCATCAACCGCTCCTGGTATTCTTCGTCGGTCTCTTCCCGCCTTCGTTCAGGGACCTTGACTGTCTTGCCTTCAGGATCGATCACCTGTCCCTTGCCGCTCCGCCGCTTGGGATCGGGCAGCCCCACCTGCTCGGCGGTGATGACCCTTGCCTTGGCCAACCATTGGGCAGCGCTGTGAAGGCCGGAAGAATCTCGGTAGAAATATTCCATGGCGGTTAACGAACCGTTTTCGTCGGTGGACTGCTTAACCTGGTAGGGGAAAAGCGTCTCCTGGGAGCCAAGCCGTTGTCCGTGGCAGTCCAGAACGCCGTATTGCTGCCGCCTCACGGCGGCGCGCACGTCGAGGGTGTCCTGGCCGATGGTGAACCGTGGCAGGTTGACCCGCACCACGATGTCGCCGGCTTGGGATTCACCACGATCCGGAAATTTGAGTCGGCGCATGCTGATCTTGGGGCTGAACAGGGCGCTGGCCAGCATGGCGTAGGAGGTCTTCTCGGCCCCCAACCCTTCGCGCAAGTAGCGGAAATCCTCCGAGCCGCCTTCTTTGGCAAAGGGGCCGTTCTTGGCCCACTCCTCCAGTTCCGTGTCGTCCAAGGCATTGGCGATGACCACGCCGAGTAGCACCAGACCGAGGGCTGCCCAGCCGTAAGGCACGAAGGCGCTCAGGCGGAACAGCCAGAGGAATCGGGTGTTTGCCAAAATCTTCATGCCACCGAGCAGGGTCAGCCCGAAACCGGTAAACCCTGCAGCGGCGAGGCCGTGGCCAAAAGCCGCGTTGTAATCACCCTCCTGAGAGTTGTCGAGCATATCCATGAACGACAGGGCCGCACTGCCGAAGGCGGCTCCGGCGCCCAGGGCCGGGAGCATGGGAATCCGCCACTTGCCCAGAGTGAAATTTGCATTTTCGATGGCCTTGCCGATGACATTTTCATTTGAGAGAGTCTTGGCGGCTCCCTGAAGAGTCGCGAAAGAGAGATCGGCAAGGGAACTGATAAAATCTGCACGGCGTCTGTTCTTGGACTCTTTTTCTCCCCAATAATACTCCTCCACCATTGACATCAAATTCCAAACCTCAAACAACATCACCACCGGTGGCAACCCATAGCGGGCAAAATCGAGCGCTCCGGCGCTGAGATTGACGCTCTTGCCCAGATCCAACTGCATCTGGTGAAGTTTCTGAGCGAGCTTGGAGGTCCTGGGGATGGTGAGGACCTTGCCCCTGACTTTCGCCACCCCGGCGGCATCGAACCTGGAATGATGAATCTTTTTCAGATCGGCCCAGGAGGTGGCGGGCTCGACGGGCACGCCCTTGATCCGGGAGACGTAGCGGATGTTGTCGGCGCCGATGACCTCGTCGGCGTTGTTGAGGATGGTGTAGGTGTGCGGTGCGCCCTTGGAGCCTTTTAGCGTCCGCTTCCATTGGCCGGCCTTGAGCCGACGCATTTCGCTGACGTTGGCA
>CALZIZ010000333.1 GCA_945787465.1 uncultured Desulfuromonadales bacterium | reverse complement strand
TCATCGGCGAAGTGGTCGGTAGTGAATAGATAATCGCACAGCACGTCGGTACAGAGTCGGTTGATCTCCTCGGGCATCGACATATCCCGGGAGCGCAGTCCCGCTTCGACATGGGCAACCCTGATCCCGAATTTCTTGGCGGTGATGGTGCAGGCCATGGTTGAATTGACATCTCCCACCACTATCACCAGGTCAGGTTTTTCCTTCAGGCAGACCTTTTCAAATTCGACCATGATCCGGGCGGTCTGCTCTGCGTGCGAACCAGAACCGACCTCAAGGTTGATATCCGGCTTAGGCATGCCCAGATCGTCAAAGAAAGCCTTGCTCATCTTTTCGTCATAGTGTTGGCCGGTATGAACGAGAAGGTGATCGAACTCCTTGGGATATTTGTTCAAGGCCTCTATGATCGGGGCCATTTTCATGAAATTTGGGCGGGCACCGACAATGTTCAAGATCTTCAAGATATGTTCTCCTTTTACACCACCAAAAATATCAACAATAATAGAAACTTGCAACAAAGGGAGGATTTTACCGCTCGGCCCAACTTCTAAGTGTATTCTTGCGATCATGACCCCGAAAGGTCATCTGAGAAAATACGCCAGGATACCGGATGCCTAAAGGCCTGGCCGCAAACTCACCTTGTGAAAGACAAAAAATGCTCCGTCAGACTAGCAAGGTCGCCTATTTTGTCAAGAGTGAAGACCTGCCTCTAAAATTTCGGCGCCATGTCCTTCAAGAGGAAAAGCCTGCATGAACGCCAAAAAGCGGAAGTTAATGGATGTCCCCTCGAATGTTACCCTCCTGACGCCTTGACATCTGCGCCCCCTAAACTTATGCTAAATAGGCACAAAAAAACGCAGCACAACAAAGGAGGTTTTGATGCGAACAACAATAAATATTGACGACAAAATATGCAAAGAATTGATGCAGCTCACTTCTGCCTCTTCAAGATCCAAGGCCATTCAAACGGCGCTTTCCGAATACATCGACCTGAAACGAAAAAAACAATTGCTCGCTATGCGCGGCAAGTTAAACATTACCGATAACTGGCAAGAACTGCGACAGCAGGAATTACAGGAACTGCCCCATGACTAAGATTGTCATCGACACCTCGGCCTGGATCGATTTCTTTCACAACAAAGCGGGACGAATCGGCGATACTGTCGCAGCTTTGATCGAACAAGACCTAGCAATCATTACGGGCCCGGTTCTCACTGAGTTGATGCAGGGGCTCAAGACCCCGCAGGAAGCCAAAACTCTCAACGAACTGCTCAGCATTATCCCCTTTGCTGAAGTCACCCGCAGTGACTGGGAAAAAACCGGCGATCTTCTTCGCAACCTGCGACGGAAAGGAATCACCGTTCCCCTTACTGACACGCTCATCGCCATTGTCGCCAAGCGCCACGGTTACGGTGTGTTGACCCTGGATCGCCACTTCGAGCACCTTGAGGTCCCGCTTCATCCGGCCCGAAATTAACTATCCTTTCAAGAGAAATTCTCCCCCGACGGGGGCAGCCGTTTTTTTCTTCGTTTTTGGCAGCTTGCAAAAAGGGGGGAGACCATCTCATCGGATGAAAACTAGTTATCGGCACGTTGGCTTGGTCCGACCCGGGACTAACAAGGATGTCCCCTCGGCTAGAAACGTCAAACTGTTTTTTGACGCCCACGGCTTGCCATGATAAACTATGCGCACCAACAACAAAGGGCGGAGACCCCCATGCTAACAACTAAGAGCAAATCCCGCAAAAAGGCGGTAAACATTACCTTGGACGAAGACATACTCCAGGAAGCAAAGTCTCTTAAAATTAACCTGTCGCAAACACTCGAAGAGACTCTCGCCGAACTCATCAAGAATGAAAACCGGCGCCGCTGGCTGGAAGAAAACCGCGAAGCCATTGAGGACTACAATAAGCGGATCACCCATAACGGAACCTTCAGCGACGGCCTGAGAAGATTTTGATGGCCCAATTCGACGTTTACAAAAACACAAATCCCGAAACCAGCGAAACCATCCCCTATCTGCTGGACGTTCAGGCAGATCTTCTCGAGCCGCTATCCACCCATCTCGTCGTCCCGCTGGTGAGGTCATCCGAAGCAGGTCGCATCCTTTCCAGACTCAACGTCAGGGCCAGAATTGAAAACATCGACGTTATCTTATCAGTCCCGGAGTTGGCCGGGGTGCCTGTCCAGATCCTAAAGGAAAAAGTCGGCAACCTTGCGAATATGCGCTCCGACATCATTGCCGCTATCGACTTTCTGATTACCGGCTCGTAAAACAGATGGGGCGGTGATTGGTAAGCAGTTGGCAGTTATCTACCCCTGTCGTCCGCAGGTGAAATGGCAATTGCCCCACCTCCCCCGGTCGCAAAACACTCCGCGGAAGTTCGCCACGAATTTCGGCGGACTTGGCAAGCGGGATACGGTTTTTCCTGCCAACGAAGCACCGACATCGTTCTGAGCACCACGCAGCAATCAAAAAAACGGAAACCAGGCAACAGAAGTCTCCCCGGCAGGGGAAGCTGATTTTTGCTTACTTTTTTGGCAGCTTGCAAAAAGCAAGACTGGCGGTACGCGAACCGCCAGTCTTGCTTTACTAACTGCTTAAAGGCCGCATTTTGCCCATAAAAATGGGCTTATAAGGGTCAGGAGTCATCACCTACCGCCAAAATAGCATTCGGATTATTTCCGTTCGGCGGTCCCGCGCAGAAGAGGTTTCATTGTATGAAAACGAAAGCATCTGAATTTGACAAGAAATTCGATTCCGGCGAAGACGTTTCCGACCATCTCGATATCAGCAAAGCCCGGCGCCCGGAGCAAGTGCAGAAACGGGTGAACGTCGACTTCCCGCTTTGGATGCTGCAATCACTCGACCGGGAGGCGCGACGGCTCGGCGTTCCGCGCCAGGCGGTAATCAAGTTCTGGATCGCCGAACGACTTGAAAAATCGGCCTGACACGAATGCTGTTTCGGTTAACGAGATAATTCCCACAGGTACAGCAGTGCCCACATCAGTTCACCAACTTGCCAGGCAAAAGGAACTTCCCCCCCCTTGAACGTTCCTTTAAACGAGCAATTTTTCGCAAGGTCAAGGAAATCAAGACCTTGCGCGGAGACGTACACCGTACGTCGCACAAGCGAGGCCGCAGATTGACGCCGAGATTGCGGAAAAGGACCGTTTCCGGATGAAAACTAGTTAATTTCCTGAATCCGTGAGATCTGACCGGGCAATAGCGTAAGTCATTGACCTACCTAAGCATTCAAAAAATCGCCGACGAACCTATTGGTGCGCCTCAGATTTTTTGAAACACTTATTAAGGCCAAGCACTTACACTCTTTTCCCGCCCCGATCTCACGGATCCAGGAATTTATTAATGCCCCCTACCCTTACCTAAGGGCGTCAGCTTACCTGACCACCACCCCACCTCCCCCGGTCGCCAGAGAACCCGCGTAGGTTCGCCAAGCTCCTCAGCGAACCTGGCAAGCGGTTAACGATGTTTCCTACCAACGAAGAACCGTCATTGTCCTGAACTCCCTCTGGCACAAGGGCACGCAATCCCCGCAACAGAAGTCTCCCCCGGCAGGGGAAGCTGATTTTTGCTTACTTTTTGGCAGCTTGCAAAAAGCAAGGCGTCTGGCGGTACGCGAACCGCCGGTCTTGCTTTACTAACTGCTTAAAGGTCGCATTTTGCCCATAAAAATGGGCTTACAAACCAATTTTCGGTGGCAAAATAGAACCTTTTTCTTTAGTTATCGGCACGTTGGCTTGGTCCGACCCCGGGCTAAGACCCAATATTTGCAATGGCCTCGCCGATGACGATAAACTCCCGAAGCGTAGCCGAATAGGTCTTGCGATCATTAGCAAAGGTTTCGAAATCGAGACCAGAAGTGAACTCTTCAATGGCAGCAATTGATTCATCGATGTCGGAAAGGTACAAACCGACATCCCGCTTAAACATACCTGATATCCTTCAGGATGGCATCTTTGACCAGGGGTTTAAGACTCGACTCAGTCGCTAAATCAATCCGGGCAGGAAGGGAATCTTGAAGAAAATGCAATAGTCCAAAAAAACTCCGAAAAGTGTTTTCGCTCTGCAACTGCACTACGATATCTATATCACTATCAGCAGTGGCATCACCTCTAGCATAACTGCCGACCAACCCCAGTCTGGTCACGCCGAAACGTTGCCCCACCTCTTCTTTATGCTCCCTAAGAAAAGCAAGTATCTCGTCCCTATCCATCGCCGCCATTTTCAACTCCCTGCGTGGCAAAATCATTGAGTGCAACTTGTCGATATTTGCTATTTTTACATAATTTCGGCGGGCTGTAAACGAGTAGTGCTTCCGACATACCAAGACAATCTTAAGCCATTCAGCCCCACACCCTAAATGGCAAATAGGAATGAACAGCAAGGAGCAACTTGGCTGCCTAAAGGGCCAAAGAACAGCCTGCCACCTATGTCAACTAGTCAGACCCCACGTTCCGAGCTTCTCGAATCTAAACTTCCCCCTTGCCCTTTTTCAACAATAGTCAAAAAGTCAAGGACGTCCTCTCCTCACAGCAGGGGCCCGAAATGGAATAGGGCCCGGGTCCCCTTGGCCACGGAGTACCGACAATGTTTTCCAGTCTGCGCCGTCGGATAAGAACGCAGATCACCCGTAACAGAAGTGCCCGCCGCCAGGCGAAGGCATTTTTGGCTTACTTTTTGTTGCCGCTTGGACAAAAAGTAAGGCGTCTGGCGGTACGCGAACCGCCGGTTTTGTTTAGGCCGAAACCAGAAACTTATCGACAAATCAAAGAGAAAGCCCGGCGCCCGGAGCAAGTACAGAAACGGGTGAACGTCGACTTTCCTCTCTGGATGCTGCAATCCCTAGATCGGGAGGCGCGGCGGCTAGGCGTTCCGCGCCAGGCAGTAATCAAGATCTAGATCGCCGAACGACTTGAAAAATCAACCTCTCTGCGGTGAGTCCAGTATGCAGGTTTTCGCTTCAAGTGTGCAACGGCAACCACGATGATGTTGTTACAGTCGGTATCGTAAAAAATACCGTAGGGATATCGGTTAACCAAGCAGCGCCTGATCTTCTTATCAACAAGGGGTTGGAATTTGGAGAAGGTTGCAATTAGACGGAGCGTTTGATCAATCTCGTCGAGAAACTCATACCCGAGCCCGACCGCCTGCTCCTCATATCAAGAAAATACATCGTCAAGCTCAGCCTGCGCCGCCGGCAGGAAAGAGATATTCATCGTTTCTCACGATATTTGGCCATGACAGATTCGTAAGGTACAGCCTCAACCTCTCCGCGTTCAAAAGCATTCCAGCTTGCAGCCGCCTCTCTGACCCAGACCATTTCGATCTCTGCATCAGGCTTAATGATATCTCGAATCACGATATCGATTATTTTGACCCGTTCGGCAGGAGAAAGTTTTTCGATTTCCTGAACCAACTCTTGGGTGGTTGGCATCATCGAGCGCCTTTTCCTCGCTAATTCGCTGCAATTGACGGTTCACTCATTTTTACACCTCTGAATACCGCAGGTCAAATCCGTATCAAAAAAATAGCACCCGTCAGTTTAAAAAATGAATATACTTCTTCAAGTTAGCAACACATGCAACCTTGTCAAGAGTGATGACCTGACCCCCTTCATCCGTCAGTCAATTTCAGAATGTCCCCTCGCCCCTTCTCGGCCCCTGCCCTGAGTTTTAAAGTTGCCCTCGCCCCTTCTCGGCCCCTGCCCTGAGTTTTAAAGTTGGTTTTGCTCTCTAGTTAAGTATAATTAGATCAGTAAATTTCATGGATTTTGGAGAACCTAGTGAAACCTTCAGAGGCTATCAGGACACATCGAAACGAAATCAGGCTGCTTGTTGCGCAATATCGACTCCGCAACGCACGGGTATTTGGCTCGGCCCTCCACGGCGCGGATACCGAAGGCAGCGACCTTGACATTTTGGTCGACCCGCTCCCCGGAACGACGCTTCTTGATCTCGGTGGCCTCCAAATTGAGTTAGAGGAGAGGTTAGGGATCCCGGTCGACATTCTCACCCCCGGAGATCTACCTCTAAAATTTCGGGATCTTGTTCTTCAAGAGGCAAAACCAATATGACTGCCACACAACGAAATTTAAGACTATTCGACTATCTCGAGCACATCATTGAGGCGTGCGAACTTGCCTGCGACTACATTGAAGATATAGACAAAGAAACGTTCCGAAATGACAAAAAAACCCAGCAGGCTGTGATACTAAATCTTATAGTCGTTGGCGAAGCGGCCACGCAAATCGTGAACGAATACCCGGAATTTGCAACAAAACATCCAGAAGTCCCATGGAAACAAATACGAGGCATGCGAAACCGAATGGCTCACGGGTACTTTGAAATCAACCTTGATATTGTTTGGGACACAGTTCAGATATCAATCCCTGAGATGAAAGGTATGATAGAAAAATTATTAATTGCCTCACCGCCGAAACAGGGTCATATTAAAGATTAAAGAATAAATTGCCTCACTGAGAAAGGGGAAGCCCTCCTCACTAAACCAATAAACCCCCATGCCATAAAGTCAAAGTCCTTTAACCGCGGTACAACCTGTAAAGGTCCCGCTTAGTCCCCAGACCTCCGAAAATAGTTAAATAATCAAGAACGTTCGCCTTCGCCGGGTCTTTAACCTCCCGCTCGATCACTCCTCATGCACACCATTCGACCAGGACAGCACCTGCCTGGCGAAATCTTTAAAATCACCAAGGTGTTCAGTAATGATCCGGTAGACGATCAGCCAGTCAATTTTCTGATATTCATGAATAGAAACGTTACGGAACCCGACGGCGTTTTTCATCCGTAATGCCGTCTCCCCAGAAATCACGCCCAAGTCACGCAACCGATCAAAACTCTCGGCCATGGTGGCCGGGGCAGGGGTGTTAAACTCCGCCACCACATGCGCAGCGATGTCCACACAAACCTGAACCGACCGCTCAAGGTTAAGGGTAATGATATCCTGGATGTCCAGATCCTGTTTCAGAACCTCGACACTGGGAGGCGTCTTAGAGGCGACACGTGCCAGGCAGCGCTGAAGAGAGTCCAACTTGGTCAGCAGAATCATCGAAGCCAATGGCTGCTCCTTTGCTCCAGTATCCTCCTGATATAGGGCATCATGTCCGCCTGGTTGTACCAGAGACGCTTAAGCAGACGGGCATAAAGGGAATGGTCCGCATTCTTCACCACCCTGCCCTTGCATAGAGCCTGTTCCAGAATCAACCCAGAGACATCCTGCAGGTCAACAAGATCAACCTCCCGCCCCAAGGCGGAAGAGAGAGCGAGAGTCAGTCGTGCCCTGGCCTCAACCGGCATTTTCTGCTCACCGGCCAAGGCAATGTCCACATCGCTCTGCGCCGTCATACGCCCCTTCCCCGCCGATCCGAACAGAGTGCAAAAACGGACATCGGGAAAGTCATCGAGAATACGTTCAATGTTTTGAACGATGTCCTTAGTTTTCCCGGCCGCGTCGCCGCCTCTGGCGCTCTCGCTATTCAGACTCAAGTCACCACGTCCAAGTCGTCCCGACCTTTCAGCCAGCGATTTCTCCAGGGTGGCGACCTGAGCCGCAAGATCTTGATTCTCGGCCAGCGTCCCGGCAAATCGGCGACTGGCTTGAGCGACCGCAGATTCCTTCAAATCGAAACGGACGCCAATCTGCCTCAAAGTCCCTCCCGTAAAACGATGACAAAGGTAAATAGCAATCTTCCTGGCAAGCTTCTCCGGCCCTGCCCATCCGGCCTCAACCTCAGCAACAACCTCATCAATCGACGGCCGCGGAAAAAGCTCCTTATTCGCCGCGTTCTGTGCCTCCCCGCCGGCCTCCTCAGCATACTTCTCCACAACCTCCCGCACAAACTGTTCGCCACCAAGGATAGTGGAAGCAACCACCGCTTTCAGAGGACTTTCACCGGGCGCATTGAGCAGGGCCTCAACGAATTCACGGTACCTTTTTTGAGCGACCTGCGGATCCCGGGTCAGAAGGTTGAGTACGAAGTCGGTTTTCAACCAGGGGGCAGGGTCGGCGATCCCGACATAGGCAGAGTAACTGGACCAGCGGTAATCCCCCGGAGACTTCACCATCCGGGCGCGCACGGGATTGAGATGAATATACCGGGACAACTCGGCCGCATAGGAATCAGCCTCGACCAGGATGGCCTTGTAACGCCCCTGGAAAAGGTGCCCGGCCCGCCTTCGCTTGGCATTGAAGTAGGCGGTATAAGCTCCATTGATGTGGCGCATGATTTCGGACAGATTCCCCATTGGGGTTTCAAGCAGCAGGTGATAATGGTTGGACATCAGGCAGTAGACGTGAATGGATGCGCCATATCGAAAAGTGGCCGATTCAAGATAGCCAAGGAACTTCTCCCGATCTTCCATGCTTCTGAAGATATCTTTGCGCTCATTGCCTCGTGATGTCACGTGGTAAAAAGCCCCGGGATACTGAATGCGTAAAGGCCTGGCCATAATGCTCACCTGTTGAAAGATGAAAAGGATCTTCTCAATCTAACAGGGTAGCTCATTTTGTCAAGAGTGAAGACCTGACCCCAACTCGGTCAAGTCCGACAAACTCCTAGGACTTGACACACTCCCGAAGCGTGACTAAGCTTAGCTAAACTCATTTTCTCAAGGAGTCGCCCATGCAGGTAAACATGCACGAAGCCAAAAGCAAACTCTCCGCCCTGGGAGAAAGAGTATGGCGGGGAGAAAAAGTGGTCATTGCCAAAGCGGGCAAACCTTACCTCGACATACTTCCTCACAAAGAAGAGCGCATTCAACGCCAGCCTGGCCGTTTCAAGGGCCAAATTCGGATTTCTGAGGATTTCGACCAGACCCCTGATCAATTGATTGACGCTTTTGAAGGAAAAAGCTGATGCAGCGATTTCTCCTTGATACCCATGTCCTGCTATGGTGGCTCGCTGATGATGCTCAGCTCGGTTCCCGCTGCAAAGAGCTGATTGGTGACAGCCGTAACCAGGTCTTTGTCAGCGCCGCGACAACGTGGGAAATCTCAATAAAAACTGCCCTTGGCAAGCTGTCAGCCCCCGAAGACATGGACACCATCGTCGAAGACGAGGGCTTCGACAAACTCCCCATTACCCTTTACCATGGGCAGCTTGCAGGTAAACTGCCCGCCCTGCATCGCGACCCCTTTGACCGCATGCTCATTGCCCAGGCCCAAGCCGAAGGACTTATCCTCATGACAGCTGACGACAGCATCAGTCAGTACAGCCTGCGCATCCGCGATCCACGACTTTAATCCGTTAGCTGTGAACCTCGAACGTCGAACCCAGAACCTGGAACTTTGCTCTTGCCCCCGCTCCTACAAGCGAAATGGCAATGAAACCAACCTCTCCAGCAGCAAAACACTCCCCGGGAAGTTCGCCAGGGTTTTCGGCGAAATTGCAAGCGGGCCCCTAAACTGGTCAAATTTGGAGTATCAAAACTAGTCGGCCTACAAAAATGATGGAGTCAGGCGAGCCCCCTCAACCCGAGAAAGTTAAAAA
>CALZIZ010000332.1 GCA_945787465.1 uncultured Desulfuromonadales bacterium | reverse complement strand
CTTGTTCTCGCGGATCGGCATGGCGAAGCCACCGCAGACAACGTCACCGAGAACGTCATAGAAAACATAGTCGAGGTCCGGGGTGTAGGCGCCTTCTTCTTCGAGAAAGTTGATGGCGGTGATAACGCCGCGGCCGGCGCAGCCGACGCCCGGCTCGGGACCGCCGGACTCGACGCACATGACATCGCCGTAGCCCTTTTTAAGAACGTCCTCAAGCTCCAGGTCCTCGACAGTACCGAGCTCACGGACCTTGTCCATAACCGTCGTCTGGGCCTTGGCGTGGAGGATCAGGCGGGTGGAGTCGGCCTTGGGGTCGCAACCGATGATCAGTACCTTTTTGCCGAGGGAGGCGAGGCCTGCCACGGTGTTCTGAGTCGTAGTGGATTTACCGATGCCGCCTTTACCGTAGATTGCAATCTGACGAAGTTTTTTCTCTGCCATGACTTCTTCCTCTCTTTCGTTTGGGTTTTGCTCCGGCAGCCGCTTTGGCTTTCCCCGGGGCGGCATCCCCGTTGATGTGTCCGGGAGCTGCCAAAGTAACTGCCAATTTTGAAATAAAATACCCCAGCCGGACCATCCGACTGGGGCATCATTGCCCGTGCGGCTCCACCCTGGCGCCGCAAGTGCTGTCTTGGTGATAAAGCTTGAAAAATAAAAAGCCCGTGGGGAAAAGTTCTTCCCACGGGCTTCATTGCCTTAAAGGTGCCAGATCACAACGTCGTGATCTGCCCTGCGTTACGACCAGACTATAAGCAGGGGGCGTGCCAAAACCTAAAAACTTTCTTCAACCGCCTGAAACCACAAATAGTTTCATCGTTTCAGGGAATCGCCCCTTCAGACTCAAACCCTTCTGGCTGCTAAATATCTGTGCAGCCGGTGCACAGCCGGTGGGCAGAATCAATCTTTGACCGCCCTATTTACGGCTGTGCTGAAAAATTCAGTCCCATCGACAGTCCCCAACGGTCAAACTGCCGCCGGGCAAACCTGTTACTTTAGTAATTGATCATCCTCGGCAGCTCTTTTGCCTGGGAAATCCAGTCCTGGAGCTGCTTCTGGGTCGGCATCTTGCGCACCAGCTTTTTCTCGGCATTGATCTCACCGAGGGCCTTGAAGAGATTCGCGGAATTGCGCTGGGCAAGTTCGGGAACCGTGTCCACGCCGGCAGATTCGAGCAGATCGGCGTATTCCTGGCCAATCCCCTTGACCCGGAACAAATCGGCGTTGTTCAGCCATTTTAAAAGCATTGCTTCGTTGATGCCGGTTTTCTGGGCAATCTGCTTGCGAGCCTTAGGCGATGAACAGCTATCGAGCAGTTGCTCGCAGGACTTGATGCCGGCATCATTGAGTTTGTGCTGATAAGCCTCACCTACACCTTCGATTTCGGTCAGGTTTTTCATATCCAATCTCCATTTGTTTGTTTATTAGCAGCTTAGCGTAAACTGGGAGAATTGAAAGTCGAGGCGTCACATTAATTCGTTTCCGGATGGCAGACAAAATTCGCGAATCTACTCACGACATCTTCAGCGCCTGCCTGTAAACCTCCAGGTCCCGGTCGGAAAAGCAGACGAAGTAGACCTTGCGCAGTCCGGGGTGCTGCTCCAGAAAGGCACTTACCTCGCGCACTGCGATAGCCGAAGCACGCTCGATGGGAAACCGGTAGACACCGGTACTGATCGATGGAAAGGCAACAGTCTCCAGCTCATGCTCGGCAGCCAGGCGCAAGCTGTTGCGATAACAGCCAGCCAGCAAGCTGTCTTCATCACTCTGTCCACCATGCCAGACCGGCCCTGCGGTGTGAATAACAAAGCGTGCCGGCAGCTTGTAGCCCCGGGTGATTTTTGCCTGCCCCGTCGCACAGCCACCGAGTTTTTTACATTCCGCAAGCAGCTGCGGCCCCGCGGCCCGATGGATCGCGCCATCGACCCCTCCGCCTCCGAGCAACGTGGTATTGGCCGCGTTGACAATAGCATCGACCTGCAGGCGGGTAATGTCTTCCTGAACGATCTCCACTCGAGTCTCTTGCATGGCATCCTCCTTCGTTATTCAGGGTAACCCGCCCTGGTAAAAAAACAACCAACACCTCTGCTTCTTGTTTTGGGCCACGAGACAATGTTCTTCTTACAAAATGAAGTATTTTTTATCATTTTATTTACAACGAGTGGCCATGCCAATTGATTGCCATTTCGCCAACTTACCAAAAAAATCTATGCAAAAACGGTATTTTACAAACTTCATCCCATTGACAGAAGAGGACAATGGTCTTACCATCGCCTGTGTAACGTCCCAATGCCAGGAGGCTGAATCAACTTATGGAGTTCAAACTGTATCAATCTGCCAGAACACTGACAACCGCGCTCAAGCGCGAGGCCAACTCAAATGAAGAGACGATTGCCCCCATGGCCAAGCGACTCAAACCAGCGGCAAGGCCCTGCGACTTGAAATTCTCCTCCCGTGAGCGCCGCCGCATGGGCTGGGCCGGATTTATCTGCAAATAAATATTCCCTGCGTAAATTTCGACCATCCCCAACCCCCATTCCATTCGGGCCTGCTGTGCAGGCCCATTTTTTTCGTATCCCTGTCAATAAAACCTCGCCCTCCTTGAAAAAAGCCCCTCTTCGAAGACATCCGCGTCCAAATCCCTAAGCTTCTGGAAGGTTAGCCCTTCCCCCAGAATTCACACCAGTTCCAACAATCCATTGAAAAAATCTCGGATTCCTGGCCAATAATTGGATTTCTGGACTTGACAAAACCACAGACTAATTTAAATTAATTTACATTTGCCAGAACCAACCACCTCGGAGGTATCCTCCGCCCTTTGCCAAACAGCAATATCCCATAACAGCTTCTTTAAAGAACACAAGCAAATCGTCGAAGCTGTCCAATCTTGGGAATAACCGTATTTAAAGTACACAAAATCGAGACGACACCCAAAACAAAGGCCTTCAAAAACCACGGGGAAAGAAATTTGTAGGGTGAATTTATGAGGGACGAATCCAACTCATTCGACTTCGTTATATGGGTGTTGAGTCCGTCGCCACATTTTTACTCCACCCTTTTCTGTTGCTTGTTTTATAAAACCGGAAAAAAAATAACGAAAGGGGCCGATTCAGCATGAAGAGATGACTTGAATTTCCCGAAGGAGGAGAAATAATGAGGCCGTATATCCGCGAACTCATTTTTTCTTGGGAAGACCATCCTTAATGAAGTTAAGGACAAATGATTAATCAGGGAGAGGAAATGATGAATTTGAAATCTACTTTATGGTTAGCTTTAGGGGCGTTTTTCTTGATTTCAAGTAGTGGACAGGCTATTGCCTGCGGAGGAATCAACATCGAGAAGGAGGTCAGTGTCGACGGTGGAATCACCTGGGTCGACGCAGATTCAGCTGAAGAGGCCCCAAGTTCCTGCAGCGAGGTACTCAACGAGGTACTTTACCGATTGACGGTTGAAAACTGTGGTGACTCGCCGCTCACGGATGTGATGATCACCGACGAGACTCTCGGAATCAATGTCAACATCGGTCCCCTGGAGATTGGAGAAACCTTTACCTTCACTCATCTGGACACTGACGAGGAATCTGGATTTGGCAACCTTCGCCAGCCGGGCCTTTGTCAAAGCCCCCCCTCGCCCCCCGCCTCGACTTCAGAGAATTCTTCCAGCCCACAGGTCATAAAGAATATCGCCATGGTTACGGGCCTAAACACGAGCGGCGCCCAGGTTAGCGACGAAGACCCGGCCTGGGTCAAGTGCTCCTGCGCCTGCATCGACATCATCAAAGAAGTCAGCGTCGACGGCAAGCCTTTGAGCGACCAAACCAAAGAATGGTTTGACGCCAACGACCCGAA
>CALZIZ010000331.1 GCA_945787465.1 uncultured Desulfuromonadales bacterium | reverse complement strand
ACAGGGAAATCAGCCAGCAAAACTTCGGCAGGGCAATCAAAAGAAAAAGGCAGCAAAAATGCTGCCTTTTAAGGCTACCGCGAAGCGGTTTAGTTCAACTTGAATTAGACAGATTTTGGAATATTTGATATTGCGGAATTAGAAAATATTTAATATCCTGGAATCCATATAACCAAATAACATCTAACTTTAATCAAATTTCCACAGGGTCTAATTGTGAAAAATATCTCATCTGATGTCAAGGCAAAAACCGTTAGTAACGTTGAATTTTGGAGTACTTACCGAAATGTTGTCCTGAAACTTGGCACCCCTGATAACCAGGCGGAATGGTATGTCACATGGGCTGAGAAATATTCAAAGTCTTTAAAGGGAGTTCCTTTGGGCAAGCATTCCCCTGCCCACGTTGAGGCCTTTCTTCACAACCTTAAGCAAAAACCAAACATTCAGGATTGGCAAATCTCTCAGGCCTCAGATGCCTTGCGGGTTCTTTATCAATCTTTTTTCAAACTGGCGTGGGCTGATCCTTGGCCGATTGCTCAAGACCTATTTAAAAAGGACCAAGACTCTAACGGACCGCCTGTTTCCGGTTCGGAGCCAAGCCAGACCCCTTTTCAATGCGCACCTCCCAGAGAAAAACTTCCCGATCATGTTCAAAACGCCCTGGACAAAGTCACAACAGAGGCCCGTTTACGACAATACTCCCTACGGACCGAGAAGGCCTATCTTAGTTGGGTTCAAAGGTTTTCGGCTTTTTTCAAGTTCCGCTCGTTTGACGAGCTTGGCCCAAATGACGTTAAAAGCTTTCTGTCCTATCTCGTCGAGCGCCGAAATGTCTCTGCCAGCACCCAACGTCAGGCCCTTAGCGCATTGGTCTTTCTTTTTGAGCAGACTTTGAAAATGCCTTTCGGTGAGATTGGCGAGTTTGCCAGAGCAAAGCGCCCCAAGAGGTTGCCTGTGGTCCTAACCCGCCCTGAGGTCACTCAATTGCTGGATGGCATTTATGAGACGCCAGGCCTTATGGCGGGTTTGCTTTATGGCAGCGGGCTTCGTTTAATGGAATGTGTGCGTTTAAGAGTAAAGGACATCGATTTTGCCCAGGGCCAAATCGTCGTTCGCGAGGGTAAAGGGAAAAAGGATCGCATTACTATGCTTCCTGAGCGTTTCATTGCCCCCTTGCAACAGCACCTGGAAGACGTTCGGCAACTCCATACAAAAGATCTTAACGAAGGATTGGGGGAGGTTTATCTTCCCCCGGCTCTTGCCCGCAAATATCCCAAAGCGGGAAGAGAATGGCATTGGCAATACGTCTTTCCTTCGCGTCAACTCTCGGTTGATCCGCGAGGCGGCAATGTGCGCAGGCACCACATCAATGAGAACACGTTGCAAAAAGCCGTCAAAACTGCTGCAGCCCAGGCTGGCCTGAACAAACTGGTGTCCTGTCACACCCTGCGCCACTCTTTTGCCACCCATCTGCTTGAGGCCGGTTATGATATCCGTACCGTTCAGGAACTGCTGGGGCATTCCGATGTTTCAACGACCATGATATACACCCACGTCCTCAATCGCCCGGGCATAGCCGTCAAATCCCCTCTGGACTGATTTCCCCTTAAGCCTGCCGAAATCTGCGAACCACAAGGGCCGTAGTGCCAGCAACGCCCAGTGCCAGCAAAAGCAGCGCTGTTGAAATAACGGGATTATTAAGCAGGCTCGGTTTCAACATCAGGACAGATCCCAACAGCATCATCATCACCCCTGAAATCAGCTTCAACACCCTCCCCTGCCATTCGGTAAGCTTTCTGCTCCCCAAGGTCACGGTAAAAATGCCGACGATAATCGCCAGGGGGATGACATAAATCAGATTATACAAACCGAGATAAAGATAATAGACCCCAGGGGGTAGGTCCTGCAGGGTTAAAAGCCGGGTATAGACCATGGGAAATCCGGCAGTACAAAGCAGTTCGTAGCTGTTTGCCGCCACAGCTAGCATCAGGGTGCCGACCAGCATGGTGGCTATCGAATCGGCATTGAGCAGGCCGCGCATCCGGGCAAAAAGTTTGGGCTTGGCCTCTTCGGAGAGGGTGAGTGAAACCCCCTGCTTGAAATAGAAAAAATCCTTGGTGTTGATCAATCCAATACCGAGGGCGATGACTCCGGCCACCAGGGTGATGATGCCCATGTGCCCGATCACCAGAAAAAGGTTGAGCCAGGCGGCCATGAAGAGAAAGTAGATCAGCCCCGAACACAGCACGAAGGTGCCGCCGATCAGCAGCATCCGCTTGCGCGAATGGGCATGGATCAGCAGGCTTAATAAAAACAGCAGCACGAAGAAGGCGCAGGGGTTGAAGCTGTCAAGACCGGCGATGATGGCCGTGAACACCGGAAGGGAGAGTTGGGACGGATCAATGGGGCCGAACAGGGGCAGGCTGATTTTCGGCACATCCGTTGCGATCTGCCCCTCGAGGGCCTGCTCGATCTGCCGGGCGATCTCGGGGGTGTAGCCCTCGAAGGCCTGGCCGCAGCAGTAAAAGGCCGGCACCCCGCTGGGCCTGCTGCCGAACCGTTTGGCCGTCTCGGTCCACAGCTGAAGGTTTTCTCTGCTGGCCATGATGTCGATGGAGTGAACCTGAAGCTGGGGATGGCGTTGTTCAAGCTCGGCCAAAAAGGGTTTGGCCTCTTCGCAGTGGGGGCACCCCTGGCCCCAGAAATAATAAAGAACCAGGGGTTCCGAATCAGGAGAGGTCGCACCGTGCGCCGGCGAAAAACCGAGCGCAACCATAGCCAGCAAAAAAATGGCTAGAATTCGGTGGTGCTGTCTCATAGCAGACCTTTAATAAATCAAGCCCCGTGGGCGGGTTTGAGTTCCTGTTCGCGGCGTTTTTTCCAGGGGATCCAGCCGAACAGGGATATGGCCGCCCAGGCGAGGGTGTCTATCAGCGCAAACCCGTTCACGTCGATGGCGACGTCGAGAAAAAGGCGATCCCAGAAGTTGCGCCCAGCCTGCGGCTTGTAGGGGACCCTGTCGCCCTGCCCGGTAACGGCGATCAACTCGTCGAACTTGTAAGCGTAATCGTGAATCAGCCCGGGGATCAGCAACAGCCCGACGGGCGAGAGCAACCCCCACAGGGGCCGCGGGATCGATGCCCCGTCGAATTTGAACCCCTGGGGGATGAGGATGCTGGTGCCATCACGCAGGGTGTATTGCCAGTCCTCGAGGAGTTCCCATTTTCTGATGGTCGTGATCCAACGCCATAAACGGATATAGAATGGCTGGTTTTTGGTTTCGATGGGGATCGGGTGCAATTTGGGCATGTTGAGCATTTGAATTCTCCTTGGAGTGGCTTTGTTGGGGGAGAGATGCATGGAATCATAGAATGTAATTAGGTTAACCTAATTGGGGGTTTTTACAACCCGAGCCTGGTTTTGCAGGAGCGAGTTTATCTGGGAAGCTTTTTAGGGCAAAGGCCTCGCGGTTGAAACCGTTCTTACAGGGGCGTGCGGTTCGGGGCTGGTTCTGTAGGAGCGAATTTATTCGCGAAGCCTTTGGGGCAAAAGCTTCGCGGTTGAAACCGCTCCTACAGCGCTGTGCGGCTCGGGGCTGGTTTTGTGGGAGCGAATTTATTCGCGAAGAATTTTAGGGCAAAAAACCTTCACGGTTGAAACCGCTCCTACATCTGTCAGGAGATTACGAACCGACCCAAATGGCATCCCAATGGGGATAGTCCCAACGCGACTAACTAACCCGGCCCTTACCGGATTGGCGACCAGGTAGCGCGCCAGGGCGCGAGTGTCGTCATCGGAGCGCAGGGCATGATCATGATATCCGGCCTGCCAGACCCGGCCTGCGGCACCTGTT
>CALZIZ010000330.1 GCA_945787465.1 uncultured Desulfuromonadales bacterium | reverse complement strand
TTGAACGACCCGGTGCGCTGCAGGTTCTCGCATTTGAAATGAAGCGGAAAGCCCAGGCGTTCGGAATAGTAGTGGGAATCGATCATCTCGGTGCGCCGGAAACGCCCCTTGAGGTTGTTCGCCGCTTCGTAGATAGCCTGCAGGTCGAGCATGGAGACCTCCGGATCGGGTGGGATGGGAAGAGGGCTGCTGGATGCGTGAGGTCGTGGCGGGGAACATGGCCCGGTCAGAATTCACGGATTCAGGTTTAATAAAAGCATAACCATGCCCAGGATCTTGACAAGACCGGCAATGGGCGAGATTAAACCGATCGTTGCTGATCGGCAACGTTTTGAAAAATCTAAAATTCTTGGTGTTCTGACCAAAAGCATTGATTTACCAAGGTCTTGGCGTGGCCCTCTCTGAGAGAGCCGGCGATGGAGGCAAGGCTGTCGTATTTTCCAGACAAGGCAAATAGATCCAGAACAGCTGAAGTTGCGTGCTTTTACCGGCTGCCCGCGTCGGCGGAAAGTGACAGTTTGGCTTCGATTTTCATAAAGATTCCGGTTTCTTAGACCTATAAGGCAAGTAAGTTATTGAAAGGTAATGAAAAGTTGAAGTTGGCACCGCCTTTGCTATTAATCTGAACAAGAGCGGGCCGGCATCCGGGTCTTTGCCGATCGGGCCTGCAGTTAGTTTCATTCTACCCAGCTAGAGGAGAGAGAAATGAAAAAGACCATGATAACCACCTTAAGTCTGCTGGTCTGCAGTTCGCTGCTGGCCGTAACCCTCTATGCCGCACCTTCGACCGAGGCCAGTCCCCAGGGCCAGGGCAGTGAAATCCACAACTGCAAGGTCGAAGAAAACCAGTTCAGCTTCCGCCTGGTTGAAGGCGAGCAGGGCCAGGTGCTGGAACTGGTCGTTAAAGATGCCGAAGGCAATATTATCGATGGTGCCAAGGTGCTCTTTACGGTCGTCGCCCCTGACGAGCGTCAGGACCAGATTCTGGCTGAGCAGCAGGGTGAAGGCTACGCTGCACAGGTGGCCCTCGATGCTCCGGGTGCCTATGAGATCAGCGCCCAGGTCGCCAGCGCCGAAAAGGTGCTCGAAGACAAGTTTACCTACCAGGTCGCTGCTAAGTAGTTTCAATCCGGAAACGGCGATGGCCATGGCCGGCGCCTCTGCCTTACACTCCGTCATTGCCCGGCACCGTCCCCGGTCGCCGGGCAGTTTTTTGTGCTGTAGGGCATTTTAATCCCCGAATAAACAACCATATAGATGGCTAAGAGACTGTTTTTTATATTAGTTTTCAAAAGAATATATTTTGAAACTTTAGATATCCAAATGTTGGGGGGGACATGAATAGACAAATTGCCATCCCAAGGTGGTTCGGCAAGGTACCAAACCGCTGAGACACAAGGAAAAGTTTCGCTCCTCCGTTGACTTGAGCGGGTGAGGACTGATAATCTCTTTCTGTTTTCGAAACCCACTGCAGGGAGGCTCAATCTTGGATCTGATTCTCAATGCCGGACCGGTCGTCAAGCTGGTCCTGCTGGTTCTGGTTTATTTTTCGGTGGTCTCCTGGGCCATCATCTTCTACAAATTCAAAGTCATTCATCGCGCCACCAAGGACTCGGAGCGGTTTCTCGACTTTTTCTGGGCCAAGAAGCGCTTCGATGTCATCGGCCAGGGCCTCAAGGATTATGGCCACACGCCGCTGACCGTACTGTTTCGCGAGGGCTACCAGGAGCTGATCAAGGGCCAGCGCAAGCGCGAAGGGGACGAGGAGGGCCAGTGGACCACCGAATTGGGAGGGGCGGGTAACGTCGCCCGGGCCCTGCGCCGGGCCACCACCCTGGAAACCCAGCGCCTGGAGAAGTTTCTCACCTTTCTCGCCACCACCGGTTCGACGGCGCCCTTTATCGGGCTGTTCGGCACCGTCTGGGGGATCATGGATTCTTTCCACGGCATCGGTCAGACCGGCAGCGCCTCGCTGGCGGTGGTCGCACCGGGTATTTCCGAGGCCCTGGTGGCGACCGCCATCGGTCTGGTGGCGGCGATTCCGGCGGTGGTCGGCTACAACCACTTTGTCAACAAGGTCAACGTGCTCACCGGTGAGATGGATAACTTCTGCCAGGAATTTCTCAACATCGTCGAACGCATGAGCCGTAGAGGGTAAGTGGGCAGATAACAAATGGCACCGGGGCGAAGAAGCCGGCCCTGAAGGCTAAAATATCTGCCACTGAGGCTCTGAGACACAGAGATTTACAACCAATAACCGGAGGAGGGTCTTTCTCCGGGTCTCTGCGTCTCCAGAGAGCGAAGCGAACGGGTGGCAAAAATATCCCGAACAAAGCTGTAACGGAATAACCTAACGGAGTAGATTTATATGGAAGTCGGGAGACGCGACGGCGGGGGGCGCAGCACCCTGTCCCAGATCAACGTCACGCCTTTTGTCGACGTCATGCTGGTGTTGCTGATTATATTCATGGTCACTGCTCCGATGATGGAAAAGGGCGTCGATGTCAACCTCCCCGAGGTGGAAAACGCCCCCAATCTTGCCGCCGCCAAAGAACCGCTCATCGTCTCTGTGGAAAAAAGCGGCGCCATCTCCATCGGCCGCACCCGCATCGACAAGGTGGCCAAACTCACCCCCGTGCTGCTCCAGGTTCTCAAGGAGCGCAAGGACAAGGAGGTTTTTCTCGAAGCCGACCGTGATGTCCCTTACGGTCAGGTGGTAGAGGTGATGGCCGCCATCCGCGGTGCCGGGGTGCAGAAACTGGGCATGGTCGCTCAAGAGCCCGAACGCTGAGCCGATCGTGACTGATTTTTCGCCCAAATCCAATCAGCGCCAGGGCCTCAAGGCTCGCAGGGAAAAAGGCCTGGGGCCCACCCTGCTGCTGTCGCTGGTCGTTCATCTTGCGGTGGCGGTGGTTTTCTCCGGGGTAATCGCACCGCGTTTTCCCAAAGAGCGCAAGCCGGTCTACTATGTCGACCTGGTGCATCTGCCGGTGAAAAACCCCCAGGCCGGTCGCCCCGATGCCCGTCCCAAAACGCCAGAAAAGCCGAAAAAAACTCTGCCGGAACCGGCGCCGGTAAAAAAGGTCGAGCCGAAAAAGGCCGAACCCAAGGTGGTCAAAAAGCCCGAACCGGCCAAACCCAAGGCCGAGACGGTCAAAAAGCCAGCTCCCAAGCCTGAGCCAAAGCCCGCGACCAAGGCGGCGGTCAAAAAGGCCGAACCCAAGCCTGAGCCGAAACCCGAGCCCAAGGCCAAGCAGGGAAGCTATGACGACGCGCTGGCCGCCATGAAGAAGATGCAGGCCAAAAAAGAGATCGAGGATCTCAAGGCCAAGCTGGCTGCCCTGGCTGCGAGCGACACCCGGCAGGACTCCCCCATCGTCGATGCACCGGTGGGAATGCCCGAGGGCAGGGGGACCGAGGCCGGCCCTTCCCAGGCGGCCTGGATTCAGACCTTCCTCAAGAACAACTGGAGTCTCTCCAAGTACCAGGTGCTGCGCCCGAGCCTTGAGGCCGAAGTGCACCTGATCTACGATGCCCAGGGCAACCTGCTCGATTTCAGGTTTTTGAGCGAATCGGGGGATGCCACCTTTGACGAGTCGGTCAAAAAGGCCATCGTCAAATCGAAAACCCTGCCCTTCCAGCCCGACCACCGGCTGGAAATCGACGCTGTTTTCAACCTTAAGGACCTCATGGAGTAATCCCATGTTTCGTCGTGCTCTGCTTAGCATTGTGCTGCTCTTGTTGTCGGTTGTCACCGCCACCGCCCAGATCGAGATCCGCGCCCCTGGGCAGCAGACCATCGTCGGTTGTCACCGCCTCCGCCCAGATCGAGATCCGCGCCCCTGGGCAGCAGACCATCCCTCTGGCGCTCACCCCTTTTCTACCCCTGGAGCGCCAGGCGCAGCCTGAAATCGCTGCGGAAGTCGAGGCGGTGCTTAACGCCGATCTCGATCTTTCGGGGCTCTTCAGTTTGGTCGATCCGGCCGCCTTTCTCTCCGATGCCGGCCGCCTGGGGCTGGTCAGCATCGATGTCGATTTCGAACAGTGGCGCATGCTCGGTGCCGATGCCCTGATCAAGGGGGCCTATTCGGTGCGAGGCGACGAACTGGTGCTCGAAGCCCGCCTCTATGACGTGGTCCGGCGGCGCCTGCTCACCGGTCGCCGCTACGTTGGCCAGCTCAAAGATCTGCGGCGCATGGCCCACAGCTTCGCCGACCAGATCCTCAAAGGCCTCACCGGCGATGCCGGCCCCTTCAACACCCGCATCGCTTTCGTCTCCAATCGCACCGGGCGCAAGGAGCTCTACCTGATGGAGGTCGACGGTCACAACCCGACCCGTATCACCGATCACGACTCCATCGTCCTCAACCCCGACTTCTCCCCCTCGGGCAAGGAGTTGATATTCACCTCTTACCGCGCCGGCAACCCCGACCTCTACCGCAAAGAGATCTATACCGGCAAGGAAGCGCGCATCTCCCACCGCAAAGGGCTCAATATTGCCGGCCGCTTCAGTCCCGACGGGCGCCAGCTGGTCGCGACCCTGTCCAAGGACGGCAATTCCGAACTCTACCTGCTTGGCACCGACGGCCGTATCCGCGAACGGCTGACCAACCAGTGGGCCATTGACGTCGATGCCAGTTGGAGCCCCGACGGTGACCGGTTGGCCTTCGTCTCCGACCGCCTGGGCAACCCCCACGTCTTTATCATGGACGCCGATGG
>CALZIZ010000329.1:2813-12935 GCA_945787465.1 uncultured Desulfuromonadales bacterium | reverse complement strand
CCTAGCAGGCTGTCGGAGTTCGCCAAATTGAGGCCAAAGTCCACGCATTCCAAGGACTATTGACCCTTCGCTTCAATTTCCCGAAGCCTCCTAGAAGAGCAGTTTTCCCATAAATCGCCACATCTAATACACATAAAGGCCCGACCTGGTTTTCCGGGTTGGGCCTTTCCTATATGTTGTTCCATAATGCAGTCCTGCTTTAACTATGGATTTATAGAACACTTAATGCTTGGCACTTATCGCAGCTACCCGGTGATTACCCCATGTAAGGTGGATCAAGAGAAGCGGATCCACCGAATGGGGAAAGGTGGGATGCAAGGATGGTGGGTCCGTCGCTACGCTCCTGACCCACCCTGCGAAAATAGGTCATGTTTTTGAGATACCGACAGCTATGGCGAACAGAGCCTTAAACCTGAATCCGTGAGTCCTGAACGGGCAATAGCGCAAGTCATTGACCTGCCTAAGCGTTCAAAAAATCACCGACGAACCTTTGGGTGCGCCTCAGACTTTTTGAAACACTTATTCAGGCCAAGCACTTACACTCTTGTCCCGCCCCGAACCCACGGATCCAGGTTAAATTCAGGGATATATTTCGATAGGGGTATTGTTGGCAACCATCTTTCCGATTTCATGTATTTCCCGGCTGGTAACGGCAATACAGCCATCGGTCCAGTCGCGGCCCTTGAAAAAATCCTCTGCATCGCTGAATTTATTTGGCAGACCATGGAGCATAATGTCTCCTCCAGGAGAGAGGCCGAGTCTTTTTGCTCGATGTACGTCCTGCGAATTGGGGTAAGAAATGTGAAGGGCCAGATTATAGCGACTGTTTAGGTTTCTCCAGTCCAGAAAATAACGTCCCTCGGGGGTTTTGGAGTCTCCCTCTTGCTGCTTATGACCTGTGGGGTTTTTCCCTAGAGAGACTTCATAAGATTTAATAATCCGGTCACCTTTATACAGAAAAAGTTTCCGGATGGATTTTTTGACAACGACCCGGTCAGCTAGAGGAGCAGAGTTGGCAACGGGAGTATCGACCAAGGCCAGGGCAAGGGGCAACAACCAGAAAAAAACAAGAAATTTCAGCGACATTCTCATAGGGACACCTGCCTTTCTAAACACTCTCCCTTTTCCGAAATCCAAAAACCGGATTCGCAAGCCAACGTAAAATCAGGAAAATCCATATTTACGGATAGAATTTAGCAAGTCCCGTACCTGCTTCATTGGTTGGCCGCATTTCACCCGCTGGTTGCGTTTGAAAGAGGCTTATCCTTTATGATTTCAGTTACTTCACACGAGGTTGAGTGAAGGGGGAAAGTCCCTACGGGTGGCTGGGGGCTCTGGTGTTTTGACCATGTCTTTGCCATATGGCCAAAACAACAAGAAAAGGCTCCTCCAATTCGCAGATTGGGGAGCCTTTTTCTGTAACATTCAAGCAGCACCGGGGCCAACCTCCTTGTCCTCACCCCAATGTTGTTTTTTAAAGAGTGTTTCCCCGGGTCCCCCATTGGTTGCCGGTGTTTATTTGGTGCATCCCAGTATTCCTCGTGCCCTCCCCCTTTCCTGACCCCGTTTCTGGAAAAGCACGCTAACATCTGTATAATTAACTATAAACCCCCTCTAATCCCTAAACTTTTTCAGGATGCCTGGACTCTGATGGAAGACAATACCCTTAAAGCCGTCATCGAGGCGGAGAAGGAGATTCAGGACCGGGTCGAGGCGGAAAAGCGCCGCGCTGAGCAGTGGCTCGAGCAAAAGAAGCCCCAAATCCAACAGGACCTGAAGAGCCAGCTCGAAAAACTTCTGGAGGCCAATGAGCAAATAAAAACCCGGATCCGGGCGGACGCCGAAGAGCAGGCCTCTGAGATTATAAGCAAGGCACAGACCCGGGCTGCAGAGCTCAGTCGTATCACGCCGGAGCGTCTGCAACAGGTGGTAAGGCGGCGCTTATCCTGCATCCTCCCGAGAGCCGAGCATGATCGTTAAAATGTCCAAGATTGAAATTGTCGGCCCCCGGGACCTGCTGCTGCAGGCACTCACCCTTATGCGCAATCTGGGGGTTCTGCATATCGAGGAAGACAGCAAGCGAATTGTAGACAGGCGCCAGGAGCCTGAATTGAAATCTCTGCTGATGGACAAACAGACCCTGTCGAAGCGGCTCTTTTTCGAGGACCTGCTGCTGAAAATCGACCTGCTGGCAGATTGCCTGCCCAAGACCGCAGGCCGCGAAACATTTCTTAATCCCCCATCGGCCGTCGAAGCGGTGACCAAGCTGGTCGAGGGCCATACCAAGACCTGCCGCGAGTTAGCTCTGAAGATAACCGACACCCAACAAGAACTTGAAAACCTGAGCAGGCTCGAAAGCTTTTTTACCTCCATCGAACCGCTGGTCAGAGAGGTCGGCCCGAACTCCGGCCTGGATTTCCTCGGTCTCGAATTAAAAGACCCCTCAGCCCTTGAGCCCCTCAGCGTGCTGGTCCACCGCCTGACCAAGGGGAGTTACGAAATCCATACCAGCGATGCCCCCACAGGCGACCTGATCGTACTGATTGCCACCGAAAAAGGGCTTTGCGCACCCCTCAAACAGGCCCTGCGCAGCCAGAAGCTTCCCGACATGGCGCTTCCCGGGCCGCTTGATGCCCTGCCCTTTGCCGAAAAGCTTCCGGCCATCCGCAAAGAGCAGAACAACCTGCTATTTGAAGCCGGTCTGCTTCAGCAGCAGTTAAGCACCTTCGCCCAACGCTGGCGGCCCATTTACCAGAGTGTTCGCAACTGGCTCGCCGACCAGCTGGGCCTGCTGCAGAAAACCGCCTCGCTGTTTGAGACCCGGATGTGCTTTTTTATTTTCGGCTGGATCCCGACTCGAGACCTGGAGCAGGTCAAAAAAAGCCTGAACGTGGAATTCTCAGACCAGGTGGTGCTCGAAGAAAAAGAACTGCTCGAAGAGGACCTCGAGACGGTGCCGGTGGCCTTGAAAAACCCCGCCTACTTCCAGCCCTTCGAGCTATTCTCGCGGCTGCTTCCCCTGCCGCGTTACACATCCTTCGACCCGACCACTTTTCTCGGTCTGTTTTTTCCGCTTTTTTTCGGCATGATCCTCGGGGATCTCGGCTACGGGGTGATTCTGCTGGCGATCGCGCTGGCCCTGATTACGTTGGTGCGCAAGAAAGCCATGGTGCGCGATGCCGCCAAGATTCTTTCGGTAGCGGCCCTCTACACCATCATCTTCGGCTTGTTCTACGGCGAATGCTTCGGCGAGTTGGGCAGCCACGCCCTGGGCCTCGAACCGATCTGCTTCGATCGCCGTACGGCGGTTCTGCCAATGCTCTATTTTGCCCTGTCGGTGGGGGTTTTTCACGTACTGCTCGGACTGTTGCTGGGGTTTGTCACGGCTCTTAAAAGACGGCAAAAAAAAGAGGCCTGGTTCAAGCTGCTTAGTTGTCTTGTCATTCTGTGCGTGCTGGTGCTACTGCTTTCTTTTTTTGCGCCGTTTACTTTCGAGGTCCGGCAACCTCTGCTGACCGCCCTGGGGATCATTTTGCCCGTCCTGATCCTCAGCGGGGGGCTGCTTGCCCCCCTGGAACTGCTCAAGACCTTCGGCAATATCATCTCCTACGCCAGGATCATGGCGGTTGGCTTGACCTCGGTGCTGCTGGCTTATGTCGCCAACCAGCTCGGTGGGGCTACCGGCGACATTCTGATGGGGATTCTGGTCGCGGTTATTCTGCACACTTTCAATCTGGTACTCGGGGTATTTGCCCCGTGGAGTTTTTCAGCAAATTCCTGGAGCATGGCGGAAGAAAATTCGAACCGATGAAAAAATGACCTAAGGAGAAGCCCCATGGAAACTGCCCTCAGCATTGAAAAGGTTCTGCTTGCCTTCGCCGCAGCGCTGGCCATCGGCTTGAGCGCCCTGGCCACCGCCTGGGCCCAGTCCAAAATCGGCGCAGCAGGCGCCGGGGCCCTGGCGGAGAAACCGGAACTGACCGGAACCATCATTATTCTGCTCGCCATCCCGGAAACCATGGTTATTCTGGGATTCGTCATCGCCGCCATGATTCTGCTGATGGTTTGACATCATGAGCCGCGAGCAACTTCTCGAATCCCTGCGCCGCAAAGGCGACCAGAGAGTTCATGACATCTGGCAGCGCATGGAGCAAGAAGCCGCCAGGTTAAAAGCCGAAGCAGATCAGCAGCTCGCGACCAGACACCGCGAGCTTGAGAACGCGCAGGGCCAGTGGAGCCAGGACCTGAGCAGGCCGATTCTGCTCGCCGCCGAACGCAAGGCACGCCAGATAGCGGTTGAAGCCAAACGTCTTTTGGTCGAAAAACTTTTCGAGGCGGCACTCGAGGCTCTCGCCGAACTGCGCGACGAGCGCACTGCGGATGTTTTTTCCACCCTGGTCGATGAGCTTCCGACCATCGACTGGTACCAGGTCATGGTCAACCCACAGGACCGCAGCCTGGCCGAAAAGCACTTTGCCCAGGCCGAAATCATTGAAGATCCGCAAATCGTCGGCGGCCTGGAAGCGGTCGCTGCTCAAGGGGGCATCCGGGTCAACAATACCCTCGAAAAACGCCTGATAAGAGGCTGGCCGGATATTTTCCCCGGACTGCTGCAAGACTTGCTGAACGAGGGGGACAAAGGGTGAACCTGCTGCAGCAGCAAACCTTTGACGGGTATCCACCCGCTTATCTGCTGGCCCGACTGTGCGGGCGACGCAGCCTGAAGCTCTTTGACTGGCAGCATCTGCTGACGACGGGCAGGCCCCCGACTTCCGAGGGAACCCTGTGGCGCGACCTGCTCCAGGAGTTCAGCTGGGTCTACAGGCAGTTGAACCCGCGCCGGCGTCGGGAGCTGGCTGCGTTTTTCGGTTGGTTCGAGATCAGGACCCTGGCGCTTTGCCTGCGCCATGTTAAGCCCCGGGAAAGCTCCCGAATCAAAGAGCTGCTTGAATTCAGCCTGTTGTCGAATCGGCTGCAGAAGCCCCTGCTTGAACTTCAGGAAACCGCCTCGGCGGTTTCCGGGCTTGCAGGTGTGCTGACCAGCATGGACCCGTGTTTTGAAGGCCTGGAAAAGATTTTCGCCGAACAGGGGCTAAGGGCCTTCGAGACCGAATTGACCAACCGGTATCTGCAAAAGGCCTGTGCCGGCCGCCAACCGCCCCTGGTCGCCCGGTTTTTCTGCCTGCAGGTTGACCTGCGCAACCTGCTGCTGCTTTACAAACAGCTGCGCTGGCAGATGGGTTCGGAGCCGGAGCGTTTGCTCGACGGAGGCACCATCGCCCACAGACGCCTGAGCAAAGTGAGCAAGGCCGGGGATATGGGGGGGGTAACGGCCCTGATCGGCAAACGACCGACCCAGGCTGAAACCGTCGAAACTGAGCTTCTGCGACGCATCACCACGCTGCTGCACCGAGCCGGGCGTCAGTCCGAAGGTCTGGGGCCGGTGATGGATTATCTCTGGCGTCACTTCATTGCCGCCCGCAACCTGCGCCTGCTGATCGAAGGCGAAGGCCTTGAGCGCACCGTCCTTGCAGAGGAGTTGATAACGTGAAGCGGATCGTATTTCTCACCCCGCCCGAAGCCAGGTACGGATTCAGCCTGGCCGGTGTGGTCCAGGTGACGGCGGAAAAACCTGAGGCAGAAGCCCGGTTGCGGGAGTTGCTTGAGGATTCGGAAACCGGGGTGGTGGTGATCGATGAACGGCTGCGCGAGCAGATCCCTGCCAAACGCATGCAGGACATCGAACGCCGCTGGCCGGGACTGCTGGTAGTTTTGCCGGCGCCGGAGAAAGCCGAAACCCTTGAGGAAGACTACATCATGCGCCTGGTGCGCCGGGCCATTGGTTACCAGGTGAGGTTAAACCGGTGAAAGGAAAGATTATAGGCATATCGGGTCCGACGGTGGCCGTCGATCTCGCCGGGCTCAGGCTCTACGACCGGGTCAGCGTTGGGCTGGCCCGGCTGATGGGCGAAGTGGTGCGCCTGGAAAAGGATCGGGCCATCATCCAGGTGTATGAAAACACCCGCGGCCTGGCCATGGGCGAGCCGGTAGAGAGCACCGGCATGCCCTTGACCGTCCGCCTCGGGCCGGGCCTGGTGAACCGCATGTTCGACGGCCTGCAGCGGGACCTGAGCTGGCTGCAAAACCAGAGCGGACCCTTTATCGAACCGGGCCGGGAACCGCCGCCGCTGTCGGCCGCCGAGCCACTGCAGTTTGTTGCCCTCAAAGGCCCCGGCGACGAACTGCAGCTTGGCGAACCCCTCGGATACGTGCAGGAGGGGCCGTTTCACCATTACATACACCCTCTCGACGCCCGGGGGACCATTGAAAAAATTGCCGAGGGCGAACTGGATCCCGACCTCCCCCTGGCAACCCTGAGCCACGGCCTTGAGATCTTCGCCTGGCACGACTGGCCGGTGCGCAAGCCCAGGCCCTACAAGCGCAAACGCCCCCAGTCCGAACCGCTGGTGACCGGCCAGCGCTGCATCGACTTTCTCTTTCCCCTGGCCCGGGGAGGAACGGCCATCTTTCCAGGCGGCTTCGGCACCGGCAAGACGGTGCTCGAACAGTCGATCGCCAAGTTCGCCGACATCGATATCGTGGTCTATGTCGGCTGCGGCGAGCGGGGCAACGAAATGGCCGAGATGCTCGAAGAATTCACCACCCTGAACGACCCCTGGTCGGGGGAACCGCTCATGGCCCGCACCATCGTGGTCGTTAACACCTCGAACATGCCGGTGGCCGCCCGCGAGGCCTCGATATACACCGCCGTGACCATGGCCGAATACTACCGGGACATGGGCTACAACGTGCTGATGCTCGCCGACAGCCTTTCGCGCTGGGCCGAGGCGCTGCGGGAGATTTCTTCGGCCCTTGAGGAGATGCCGGGCGAAGAAGGTTACCCCACCTACCTGGCCTCGCGCATGGCAAGTTTTTTCTCCCGGGCCGGGGTGGTGGAAACCCTCGGCGGAAAAATCGGTTCACTCAGCATGATCCTGTCGGTCTCCCCCCCCGGGGGCGACTTCACCGAGCCGGTCACCCAGGCCTGCATGCGCACCACCGGAGCCTTCTTCATGCTCGACACCTCACTGGCCCACCGAAGGCACTTTCCAGCCATCAACTG
This sequence comes from uncultured Desulfuromonadales bacterium, assembly GCA_945787465.1. GTDB lineage: Bacteria > Desulfobacterota > Desulfuromonadia > Desulfuromonadales > Trichloromonadaceae > CALZIZ01. The sequence goes on along the minus strand of CALZIZ010000329.1, from coordinate 5,812 downwards.
GTTTCAGAGTTTTTCCCTCTACCAGGAGGATGTCGGCGATCATTTCAACAAAGCAATCAGCGACCAATGGGGCCCGTTGCACCAGCAGTGCCGGGAACTGATGCAGCAGGAGGAGGGTTTGCGCGAAGTCGCTGAAATCGTCGGCACCGAAGGCCTGCAGGACAGCGACCGGCTGCTGATGAAAGTCGCCGAAATGATCCGCCAGCAATTCCTCGCCCAGAACGCCTACACCGACGACGCCTTCTCGCCGCCGAAACAGACTTTCGAGCAGATCAGCAAGGCTCCTGGCTCCTGGCTCCTGGCTCCTGGCTCCTGGCTCCTGGCTCCTGGCTCCTGGCTCCTGGCTCCTGGCTCCTGGCTCCTGGCTCCTGGCTCCTGATACCTGAATCCGAAGGATTCCCATGAGACTATCTGAACACACTTTCGCGACCATCGCTTCGATTCAGGGGCCATTGCTGTTTGTCGAGCAGGTTCCCGAGGTTCGCATGGGCGAGGTGGTGACCATTGTCTTTCCCGATGCCAGGCAGGTCGAGGGCGAGGTGCTGAAGATCGAGGGGACGACGGTGCTGATCCAGATCTTTGGCGAAAGCCGGGGACTCGACCGGGAAAACTCCCGGGTCATCTTCACCGATTCCGTTCGGCGCGCGCCTCTCTGCCTCGATATGCTCGACCGGGTGTTCAACGGCTCCTTTGAACCGCTTGACGATCTGCCCATGTTCGTCCCCGAAGAGTGGGTGCCGGTCACGGGCTATCCGATGAATCCCGTCGCCCGGGCCCGCCCCCAGCAATTCATCGAGACCGGCTTTTCGACCATCGACGGTCTCAACACCCTGGTCAAGGGCCAGAAACTGCCGATTTTTTCCAGCGCCGGCCTCCCCTCCAAGGAGATCGCCGCTGGCATTCTGCAAAACGCCCGCCTGCCCGGGCAGACCGGTTCGGGACTTGGCGAAGGCTTCGTGGTGGTGTTCGTGGCCCTGGGCCTGACTTACCACGAATACGACTATTACCGCCGCACCCTCGAGCGGATGCATACCAACTTCGTGGCTTTCATCAATCTGGCCAAGGACCCGGTAGTCGAACGGCTGCTGGCCCCGCGCTTTGGCCTGACGGTGGCCGAATACCTGGCATTCAAGCATGGGATGGACGTGCTGGTGGTCACCACCGATATGACCAACTACTGCGACGCTCTGCGCGAAGTTTCCACCGCCCGCGAGGAGCTCCCGGGGCGACGGGGCTACCCGGGCTACATGTATTCTGACCTTGCCTCGCTCTACGAGCGGGCCGGGCGCATCAAGGAACTCTCCGGATCGGTCACCCAGTTGCCGGTGGTGACCATGCCCGAAGACGACATCACCCACCCCATCCCCGACCTGACCGGCTACATCACCGAAGGCCAGATCGTGCTCAGCCGCCAGCTGCACCAGAAGGGGGTCTTTCCCCCGGTAGACGTGCTGCCCAGCCTCTCGAGGCTCATGCAAAGGGGCATCGGCGAAGGGCATACCCGCAAGGACCACCGGGACCTTGCCAACCTGCTTTACAAGTACTACGCCAAGGGCCGGGATTTGCGCGCCCTTGAAGCCATCGTCGGCCGCGAAGGCATGAGCGAAGACGACCGGGTCATCCTCGACTTTGCCGAGACCTTCGAAAAACAGCTGGTCCATCAGGGTACCAAGAGGCGCAACATTGGCGAAACCCTCGATAAAGGGGTTGAGCTGCTAAACGAATTTTCGCTGGAGACGCCATGATCCAGCCGACCCGGACCAACCTGCTGCTGCTCAAGGAAAAACGCCGGCACGTCACCAACAGCGTGGCGATTCTCAAGGCCCGCCGCCAGGCCCTGATCCGGGAGTTCCTCGACGTCATTGCCCCCTTTTTGCGCTCGCGAGACGAAATCAAGACCCACTACAGCCAGGCCTTGGACGAACTGCATCTGGCTCACGGCCACGAAGGCACCGACCTGCTCGAGTCCCTTGAGGCCATCAGCGCCCGGGAGGTCGGGGTGGATGTTCAGCAGCGAAACGCCATGGGGGTCAAATATCGCGAACTGACGGTCTACGGCCCTTTCGTCCGCACCCCCGATGAGCGCAATTACGACTACGCAGCCACCACCCCGCACCTGGAAGAGTCGATCTACCTCTTCGAAAAGATCGTCGAAGCGATGCTCGAAATCGCCACCTTCGAAAGCAAGATCAAACGCCTAGGCGAAGAAATCCTTCGGGTCACCAGGCGCACCAGGGTTCTGGAAGAGCGCGTTCTGCCTACCCTGCAAGGACAGATCAAGTCTATTGCCCAGTACATCGGGGAACGGGAGCGCGAAGCCTATTTTCGCTTAAAGAAGTTCAAGGACGTGCGGCAGCAACGGTAACAAAAATGCCCCTTCCTGTTATAATATCCCTCAGAAAACCCCGGAGCGGGCTTTTTCGAATTCATCCCCGACAACATGCCGCTGATCGGCAACCTTGACGAGGCCGCGGCGGTCGCGCTGCTGCTTATGTGCCTGAAATATTTCGGGATCGAACTACCTGATATATTCCGCAAGGGGAACGGATCAGAAAAGACAATTACTTTGAAGAAGTAGCTGGACTTTCCTCAAACATTACCTCAGGTTTTACCGGGCAGCCCAGCTGCAATGCCCGATCCCTGCCATGCCCAGTCCCCTCCCTTTTTCCTCATGAAAAATCCATCCTTTGCGTTATGCTTTTCATGATTCATCAATTTTTTAGAAGAGGAGCGCCATGTTAAAAACGTTGCTGCTCATTGCCCTGGCCGGCCTGGTCACTGTTGTGGCTGTGCTGATCACCAGGACCGCACGCTTCAGCAAACCCCAACCGGATTGGACACCGATGCAGGCCGTCGACATCAATGCCGAAATGGCTGCCGGGCGCCTCGCTGCTTCGCTGCGCTTTGCAACGGTCTCGTACCCTGACCGCGCCGCCATGAATCGTGAAGCCTTTAGCTCCTTACGCAATTTCCTCAAGCAATCCTTCCCTCTGGCCCAC
>CALZIZ010000329.1:0-2777 GCA_945787465.1 uncultured Desulfuromonadales bacterium | reverse complement strand
CTGCTTATGGCGCATCAGGACGTGGTGCCCGTCGCCCCGGGCACCGAAGAGAACTGGCGGTATCCGCCCTTTTCCGGCGAGGTGGCCGAGGGTTTTGTCTGGGGTCGCGGCGCCCTGGACGTCAAGTCGGGGTTAATGGGGATTCTTGAGGCGGTGGAGGCCCTGCTGGGCGAAGGGTTTGCCCCGCAGCGAAGCATCTACCTGGCCTTTGGCCATGACGAGGAGGTCGGCGGTCAGCAGGGGATCGCCAGGATTGTCGAACACCTCAAGGGACGCAACACACGTTTTGAGTTTGTAATTGACGAGGGAGGCACGATTCTGGAGGGGGTACTGCCTGACGTGCAAAGCCCGGTGGCCCTGGTGGGGATTGCCGAAAAGGGCTATCTTTCGCTCGAACTGAGGGTAGAAACCGAGGGCGGACACTCCTCCATGCCGCCGAGGCAGACCGCCATCGGCATCTTGAGCCGGGCCATCACCCGCCTTGAAGAATCATCATTTCCCGCCCATCTGGAACATGTCGAGAGTATGTTTCGCTACCTTGCCCCCGAATTGCCCTTCCTGCGCAGACTGGTTCTGGCCAATCTCTGGCTGTTCAGGCCCCTGGTGGAGCAACGGATGCGTCAATCCCGGGAAATGAATGCCGCGATCCGCACCAGCATCGCTCCGACCATTATCGGCGGCGGGGTCAAGGAGAACGTTCTTCCCCAAGAGGCATCGGCGACAGTCAATTTTCGCATCATGCCCGGCGAGACCATCCAGTTCGTCACCGAACAGGTCGAGCGCATCATTGACGACCCCAGGGTCGGGATTCACCCCCTGCCGACCCAGGCGGAAGCATCTTCTGTTTCAGATGTCGACTCGACAAGTTACGCCCTGCTCACCCGGACCATCCGCCAGGTCGCAGGAGAAGAGCAGGTTCTCGTCGCCCCGTACCTGGTGACCGGGGGCACAGACTCTCGCTACCTCAACGAGCTTGCCGAGAACGTCTACCGGTTTCTCTTCAACCGGCTCGACGCACAGGACCTCAAACGCATCCACGGCACCGACGAACGCATTTCAGTGGCAAATTACGGCCAGGTGATCAGGTTCTATTACCAGTTGATGAAAAACACCCAGTAGGCGTGTCAGTTGTCAGTTGTGATGGGTTAAGCCCTCAAGGTTGAAGGTCGCGGGTATTGCACATTACACATCACTTATGACGCCTTTTGCCCTTTGCCTGTAGCAACCACCTTTTTAACTCCTCGACCACCGCAGCGGCCTCGTAGCTGTCAAGCCGGCGCAGGTTTGCCACCCCGGTGACCCGTTTGGCAAAGTGCCCCAGAGCCGACCAGCTCGGGTGATGAACCTCGCCGAGGTTGTAAAGCTCTAGCCACAGGGAGCGGGCCTTCCAGACCAGGGGCGGAAAGGGGGGTTGAGGCTGCTGTCTTTGCGGCCGCCAGCCCAGTTCGCGAAACCGGAAAAGCAACATGCTCAGCTGCCTCTGGCTCAAATCGGAACAGGATGCCTTGCCCGGGGCGACCACCCCGATAATATCCCGATACTCCTCATCACTCAGACCCAACTCATTTTTGGCGATGTGAGCCATAGCCAACTGCTTGCGGCGCTGTTCCTCCACTGCCATGCTCAGCCCCTATTCGCCGGTCGGCTGTCGGATAAGAGACTCGACCTGTGCAGATAAGTCCTTGGGGATCAACGCCCTGCGGAAGCGGACAATGCCATCGGTATCGATAAGAAAGACCGTCGGCACCCCCCAGACCCCGAAGGCCCGGGAGATCTCAAAATCCTCATCAAAGGCCAGGGGAAAGTTCAACCCGTAGCGTTTCTGAAACGAGCGGGCGCGATCCCTTGAGTCGTTGATACCAGCATTGATCGCCACAACATTCAGCCCCTGCTTGTGCAATTGGGGAAAGGTTTCGGCCAGCTTGGGCAGCTCCCGCTGGCAGTTGGGACACCAGGTTGTCCAGAAAACAACGAGCAGAGGCTTCTGACCCTTGCTGCGGGCCAGGCTCATCTCTTCGCCGGCGAAGGTCTCGATAGAGAAATCGGGGGCCGGTTCTCCCACCTTGACCGCCAGCGCAGAAGCCGCGGTGAAAACCCCAAGGGTCAGCAACAAAATCAGTCGCAGGGCATATCGGAACATAACTCTTAGCCTCCTCCCCGTTCGGGTCAGCTGTTATCGTAGCTGGAGAAAATGCCTATCAGAACCACTGCTGCCCGGCTTTGACGAGAAAATATTCGCCAAGGGCGAGCATCAGCAAACCCATAATCCGTTTCGCCCAGACCATCCACTTGCCAGGCTTGGGCAACGAGGCCGCAACCCCCGAGAAGGTGCCCACGACGATCAGCAGGCTCCCCATTCCCAGCGAAAAGAGAAAGAGGAGCAGTCCGCCGAAGAGACCGTCGCCGGTGGTCACAACGTAGGTTAAAAGAACCGCCAGCACAGGCGAGGTGCAGGGCGAAGCGATCAACCCCGAGGCCGCGCCGATCAGCAGGGCCCCCAAAAGGCCTGGAAGCCTGGTTTCCGAAGCCTTGAATGAAGGCCATGCAGGCAGCGGGATAACCTCGAGGATATTCAGGGCAAAGAGGATGATGATGTTGGCGACGATCAGCAGGGCCCAGGCGCTGGTGGCGATGGCGCCAAAAAAACCGCCGGTCACCCCTGCGACCACCCCGAGCAAGGCATATACGACAGCCATCCCCACCACGTAGCTCACCGAAAGAGAAAAGGCCTTAACCCGGGATTTCTGCCCAAGGGTTCGGGAGCCGACATAGGTGGT
>CALZIZ010000328.1 GCA_945787465.1 uncultured Desulfuromonadales bacterium | reverse complement strand
TACGGTGACGCAAGACTCCCTGATGGCCATCCCTCTCTTTATCCTGATGGGGGAGGTCTTGTTCCGGTCGAATGCGGTTGAGATCCTGATCGATTCTATCGACACGATGGTGGGAAATGTCCGCGGCCGCCATTACGTTCTGTGCACCGCCCTTTCGACGGTATTCGGTGCTCTGAGCGGGTCGGCCGTGGCGGTCGCCGCCATGCTGGGCCGTTCGGTCATGCCCATCATGGAAGAGCGTGGCTACGACAGAAGACTCTCCATCGGTGCCATTCTCGGCGGGGCAAGCCTGGCACCGATCATTCCGCCGAGTCTTTTGGTTATCATGATCGGCTCGATGGTCGATAGCTCCATCGCCAAATTGCTCATCGCCGGCATTCTCCCCGGGGTGATGCTGGCTAGCATGATGGTGGCCTATACCTACTTCAGAATCCTCAGGAATCCAAAGCTTGAACCGCCCAGGGATGCCCTCGCCCGAATGGCAACTGTTGCAGATCCCGGCGTCGGTGGGGCAGTCGGTCCAGCTGAAGGCGCCGTTGCTCTGCTCGATCTGCCAGACGCCGGCCTCGGTGTTTGTGTTGGTAGTGGCGCCGTCGATGGAGCCGCCCTTGCTGTCGAGGTAGCCGAGGACCGGGGCCCGCGGAGCCGTGCCTGGGAATTCTTTGTGGCATTCGCAAGAACGTTGCCGTTTCTTGTGGTCATCTTTTCAGTCATGGGCCTCATTCTCCTGGGGGTTGCCACTCCGAATGAATCAGCGGCCACAGGTGTCGTCGGGGCATTAATCGCGGCCGCCATCTTCCGGAAGTTGTCATTCAGGATGTTTTACCAGGCCATCCTCGGAACGGCCGCGGTCAGCACCATGATTCTGGTGATTATTGCCTGTTCGATGTTCTTCGGCCAACTCCTTTCATTTACGGGAGCTTCGTCCGGTTTAATCCAGATGGCGTCAGAACTGGGCTTGTCGGGTGGTTGGACATTTCTCGTTTTGATGTTGATACCGTTTTTCCTCTGCATGTTCATCGATCTCTTTGCGGTTATGCTCATTGCCATACCGATCTATGACCCGTTGCTCGCAGTCTACAACTTTGATCCTGTCTGGTTCTGGACGTTGTTTCTGATCAACATGACTCTCGGGAGCATGACTCCCCCGTTCGGCTATACCATCTTTGCCTTGAAAGGCGCATCACCGGATTTGCCCATGGATGATGTCTATGGCGGTGCTTGGCCGATGGTCGGCTTGTTTGTCCTGGGGATGACCATCATGTATTTCTTCCCGTCTATCGTGACGTTCCTTCCCTCTTTCGTTGGATGACAATCAAGAATTTACTATGATGACAGGGCTTTGCTATGATACCAAAAATAAAAAAAGTACTTTATGCAACGGATCTTTCTGAGAGTGCCACGCACGCATTCGGTTATGCCATAGCTCTCGCTTTTAGTAATGATGCGAAAATATCCATTATCAATGTATATGAAAAACTGACTAACAACGTCAACATTCAGATGCGATCGAATGGTTTTGATACTGCAAAAGAGAAACTAACGGAAAAGATAAAATCGCACCTGGACATTTACTGTAAAAACGAAAAGATAGAGGAGTGTCTGTTTACAAAGTTAATAGAAAACATTTACGTAACCTCCGGAACCCCGGTAGAGGAAATTAGCGATCAAGCCAAAGCGGGTGAATATGATTTGATAGTCATGGGTACCCATGGGCACGGTTTTTTGTATAGTGCTTTGATTGGCAGCACGGCACAGAAGATGGTTCATCAAAGTGACATTCCGGTTATGGTGGTGCGCTTACCAGAAAGATAAGAAGGGCAGGGTTTCTAAACCCTGAATCCGTGAGTTTGATAGTGTATTTGCGACTTTCTGCAACTTTGCAGATGTCAGCAGGTCAGGAGTAATGCGTGAGGGGTGAATCCCCCTTCAAAAACAGGACCTTTCGCTTTTTCTCCTTACCCCTTACGCCTCACTCCTCACGGATTCAGGTAAACGCACTGTTTTTGGAGGAGACCATGTTATCAATGCCTGAGCCTACAAAGTCGAACAATAGCGTTTCTGTGGATATGGCTACTTCGCATCTTAAAAACCATGCGAGATCGTTGGGCGCAGATCTGGTCGGAATTGCTGATTTGGTATTGCTCGAAAATGTAGAATGCGAGCCTGCCGATCTGCTTGGCCCATACAAGTATGCAATATCCATTGCCGTTAAACTCCCTAATGCCGTTTTCGAGCAATTGTCAGATCGACCAACCCCGCTCTATGCGCAGGTATACCTGAATGCGAATGCCTTACTGGACCAAATTGCCCTGAGGCTTTGCTCATATATCGAACAACATGGATGCAGGGCACTTCCGATTCCGGCATCACAGCCTCTTGACATGACGGAATTTCGCTCGCACCTTTCAGCCAAAGCGGTGGCCAACGCCGCCGGACTCGGTTGGCAGGGAAAGAGCCTCCTTGTCATAACACCGCAATATGGCCCACGGGTTCGCCTGGTTACTGTGCTGACTGACCTGCCGCTGACGCCTGACAAGCCCCTGAAAAATCAATGTGCTTCTTGCACCTGCTGCACAGATGCATGCGTCGCCAAGGCTATTCGTAACGTTTCAACCGAATTTCATTATTCCACCCGTGAAGAAGCCCTTGATTTCAAGAGATGTGCCGACAAGTTAGTTTCTGAGTTTAGCCGTTTAGAGAATGTCAACAAGCCGGTTTGCGGCATCTGCATTAAAGTTTGCCCTTGGGGCAGAGCTCTACGGCAGGGGAAAATCGCATCTTCAAAGGAATAAACTGCCTGCCCGCATTGCTTCACCACTCCAAAAAATGACTACCGCTAGGAGGCTGAACTGGAAGTGCTGCACCACAGTGAGCTGCTCGACCAACCGATCAGCCAGGGGCGGCTCACGCTGGATGCTGGGCCAGTACCACAGGCACGGTTGCCCTACATGATTCCTGCTATCTTGGGCGGCACAACGGCATCTATCAACAGCCCCGGAATGTGGTGCGCCCAGTCACCGGCAACCAACCGCTGGAACTGGAGCGTAATCTTGTAGAGTCGTTCTGCTGTAGTGCAGGTGGCGGCCGCATGTGGATGGAGGAACACGACGGTAGCTGGATCAACCTGAACCGGATCTAGCAGGCGCTGCGAACCTGGGCTGTCCCTACTGCATGACCATGTTTGAGGAAGGCCTGAAGGACAAGCAGATAAAGTACACCAGAGTGATGGGTCTGGCCGATCCCTTCGCCCGCAAGAGCGTCATCTGGGGCCTCTTCTTCATCGGCCTGCTCTACTGGTCCTCCCCGGTTTACTCGGCTCTGGGCATGTTCTGGAACCCCACCGGCGGCAAGGCCGTCGCCGACGTCATTATCCTCTCGGCCCCAGAAAAGGCGGGCCTCGGCATGGCCTTCATGGGTTACCTCGCATCGGGCGCCCTGGCCGCGGGCCTCTCCACCGTTGCCGGTCTGCTCGTCGCCGGTGCTTCGGCCGTCGCCCAGGACTGGTACGCCACTGTCTACAAGCCCGAAGCCAACGACAAGGAAGTCCTGCTTGTCGGCCGCCTCTTCACCGCCGGGCTCTGCGTTGTGGTTGTCATCCTGGCCCTCAACCCGATGGCCCTGATTGCCCAGATCGTGGCGATGGCCTTCTCCATCTCCGGCAACACCATCTTCCCGGCCCTGGTGCTGGGGATCTGGTACTCCAAGTCCAACAAGTACGGCGCGGTAGCAGGGATGGTTTTCGGCCTGTTGATGACCCTGCTCTCCATGGTCGGCTGGATCTACAAGGTGCCTTTCTTCAGGCCGGCGACCTCCTCGGCCCTCATAATCTGCCCGCTGGTTTTTCTCATCAACATCTTTGTTTCCTGGTTGACTGCCGAGAAGATCAGCCTTGAGACGGCGCGCAGGACTGACAACATCATGCGTAAGCTGCACAACCTTCCCGGTCAGGTCGAAGAGGAAGGCGACGAAAGGGCCAGCGCTTTCGCCCATTGATCAACGTCACTGACAAGACTGACGCCAAAGGGGCTCGGCGGGAGATGTCCCGCCGGGCCCTGTTTTTCTGGAGCTATTCATCCAAAAGCAAAAGGCCAAACGAAAGGCTAAAAACTTCAAAAGAAAAACCGGCGGGTCGCGTCCCGCCAGACGCCTTCATTTTTGGACGCCACCAAAAACGAAGCAAAAAGTGGCTTCCCCTGCGGGGGGCATTTCTTTCGCGGTCTTCCGGAATCCTTTCCGGCCTTAACTTCCAGCGAAATCCGGCAGTGCTTCGGCCGGCCTGAAAGCGAAAGGCCCCATGCTCGCAGGCTCGCAATGGGTTAAATTGTTCCGGCAGTCCTCCGTATGCCTCATTCAAGGATGTGACGGGCTGTAATTAAAACGAACCAACTGCTAGTAAGTTAGGCCCCTTTTTCAACAAAAAACCACTGCCGTCACCGTCTAGCCCATTGCGAACCTGTGAGCATGGGGCAGTTTGGTTTTCGTTGCCACGCAGCACCACCCTGCTCTATAGGTTCCATCTTTGGAAAAGAGCACCGAAACCAGGCGAAAGAAATGCCCCCCGCAGGGGAAGCCGATTTTTGCCTATTTTTTGGCGGCTTGCAAAAAGTAGGTCGCCTGTCGGGGCGAGTCCCGACGATTTTGCTTTATCCCCAAATCAAAACGGACTGACCAATTAATTGCTCCGCCATCCGCCCACCCACCAAAGAAAGGCTCCCGCCATGTCCGAGCTGTCTCTTGCCATCCCCACCTACAACCGCTCCCGCTTTGTGCTTGTTCGAGGGACCATCTTCGTGATACTGATCCTGGCTTACATGCTGGTCTTTTTTCACCGCATGGCCCCGGCGGTGGTTTCTTCCGACCTGATGCGCGCTTTTGGCACCACCGGAGCGGCCCTCGGCTCGCTGGCGGCCATGTACTTTTATATCTACACCACCATGCAGATCCCCGCAGGGATTATTGCCGATACCGTCGGCGCACGGGCTTCGGTCACCGTGGGCAACCTGGTGGCCGGATGCGGATCGATCATCTTCGGCCTCGCCGGCAGTTTCGCCTCGGCCTCACTGGGCCGGGCCCTGGTCGGACTGGGGGTGTCGGTCATCTTCGTGGGACTGATGAAAAGCAACAGCCTCTGGTTCAGCGAACGCAATTACGGCCTGATCAGCGGACTGACCCTGCTGCTGGGCAACATCGGCGCATCTCTGCGGCCGGCCCTCTGGCCGCCCTGCTCGAGATCGTCACCTGGCGCTCGGTCTTCGTCGGCCTGGGCACTCTTGCCGTTCTCTTCGCCCTGCTTTCGGCGCTGCTGGTCCGCAATCGCCCTGAAGACCTCGGTTTTCCTTCGGTCCGGGAGATGGACGGCAAACCCAGTTTCCCGGCGCGCCAGCAACACTGGCTGGCCGATCTCAGGGGAGTGATCACCACCCGCAGCGCCTGGCCGACCTTCTGGGTAAACATGGGTCTGGTCGGCAGCATGCTCGCTTTTATCGGGCTCTGGGCCGTGCCCTTTCTGCGGGATGTCCACGGCCTCGAACGTTCTGCTGCGGCCGCCTACACCACC
>CALZIZ010000327.1 GCA_945787465.1 uncultured Desulfuromonadales bacterium | reverse complement strand
TATAATTTTACAAACCTGAACCCGCCTCATGTGGTCAACTGTCCGACACCTATGACCCTGGACAGCGCGATCCATAAAGCGCGCCAGCTCAGCAAATAGCAGCGGGACATAACAACTGACAGTGACTTTAGAAGTCAGGAGCAGGTCCGCGGTGAAGAGATTAGCGTTCACCGCGGGCATCTTCCTTAAGAACCTAATCTTTCAGATGAGAAAAACTATGCGCAAATATCTTTGGGTGGCGGCCGTCGCCTTGTTTATTTCGGTCAGTGCCCCGGCCTTCGGTGCGGGTTCGCCCTGGGGTGCGGCCTACTTCCCCAATGTTCCTTTAATTACACAGGATGGGGAAACCGTCCGTTTTTTTGATGATCTGATCAAAGACAAAATAGTGGTCATCAACTTTATTTACACCGCTTGCCCCGACACCTGTCCGCTGGAAACGGCACAACTCATCAAAGTGCAGCAGATCCTGGGAGATCGAATGGGCAAGGATGTTTTCTTCTACTCCATCACCATTGATCCAGAAAACGACACACCGTCCGTCCTCAAGGACTACAAAGAGCGGTTCGGAGCGCGTTGGACTTTTCTAACGGGCAAGGAGTCAGATATTATTCAGCTGCGCAAGAAGCTGGGGCTGTATATCCAGGAGATCCAGGACGGCTCTGATAATCACAATGTGAACATGATGATCGGCAATCAGGCCACGGGACGGTGGATGAAACGCTCTCCCTTTGAAAACCCCTATGTGTTGGCTGATCAGATCGGCAACTGGCTCACAGGCTGGAAGGCGCCGCCTCAGGGGGACGACTATGCCAGTGCGCCAAAGTTGCGCAACATTCCCCGAGGAGAACAGATCTTTCGCACGCGCTGCGCCAGCTGTCATACCCTCACAGGTCATGAGCAGGCAGGGGCCTTGGGACCGGACCTGCTGGGTATCACCGAACGGCGGGAAATGAACTGGCTCCTCAACTGGCTGAGGGCGCCGGACCAAATGTTAAAGGATAAAGACCCCACCGCGATGGCACCGCGATGGCACTCTACGAGCAATACAACAATCTGGCCATGCCGAACATGCATTTGAACAAGCAAGAGGCGGTGGATCTCATTGCCTACATGGATGAGGAGAGTCAAAGAATACGTGGGTCCCGTCAAGGAGCACCGGAAAAATCAGCGCACAAAGGTTCCGAAACGCCCAGGACCGCAGCGTTCACTGTGAGTCAAGCTGAACCGGCTGATGACGTCGTTGCGATCATGAACGCGTGGATTCGTGAACCGCATCCCGAAGCAAAGACGGTTGCCGGGTACATGACGCTGGTCAACGTGGGCCCCGAAGACGTGACGCTCGTCAAAGTCGAGAGTGAGGCATTCGAGAACATCGAACTCCATGAAATGGCGATGGTCGATGGCCTGATGACGATGGCTGAACTGCCAGAGATGTTCGTTCCGGCAGGTGGTCAGGCACGCTTCGAGCCCGGTGGCACACATCTGATGCTGAGGGGCCCGCGACAGCATCTGGCCAAGGGTCATAAGGTAGAGATGACCTTGATCTTTCGCTCCGGTAAAGAACAGCGGGTCTCCTTCACGGTAGCGGACAAGTAACCATCATCTTGAATGCTCCGACCTCGGGACGCCGGGGTCCGGCCTGCCCCCCCCAAAATGACCCCAACAAATAGGCGGCAATCAAAGAAATATAGGTGTAAAATGACCGAATTGAATCAGTTCAAAGTGTTCGACAGTCATTTTCATATTATTGACAAACGGTTTCCCCTCGTCCCAAACCAGGGATATTTACCCGATAATTTTTCTGCACAGGACTACCAGAAAAGAACTCGAAGCTATGACATTGCCGGCGGCGCCATTGTCTCTGGCTCATTTCAGGCGTTTGATCAAAGCTACCTGCTCGCTGCATTAAAGCAACTCGGCCCCAACTTTGTTGGCGTCACCCAACTGCCAGCGACGGTCTCCGATAGCGAACTGATCAGCCTGAACGATACAGGCATAAGGGCGGTTCGCTTCAACTTGAAGCGCGGCGGTTCTGAGGGCGTTGAAAATCTTGAGCGATTCGCCAAACGCGTTCACGACACCGTTGGGTGGCACACCGAATTGTATGTGGACTCAAAAGACCTGCCAGAACTGCACAAAACGCTCATCGCGCTCCCTTCGGTCAGCATCGATCACCTTGGCCTCTCCAAAGCGGGCTTGCCCAACCTGCTCTCGCTTGTAGAAAAGGGCGTGCAAGTCAAAGCGACAGGCTTCGGTCGAGTTGATTTTGATGTTAAAAGCGCACTTAAAGAAATTGTTTCCATAAACCCCAGCGCTCTGGTCTTCGGCACGGATCTTCCGTCGACAAGAGCACCAAAGCCATACTCTGACCAGGATCTTTTTATGGTCGTTGAAGCACTGGGTGAAACAATGGCGAAAAGGGTTTTTTGGGAAAATGCCATAGCATTTTACAACCCCGGGGAAACGTCTAAGTAAAGGGTGGACACGGACCGGTTAAACAGAGGTGCCCCGAAAAGGGTTTCATCAGATCTAATGGCGCAGTTCACCCGATTACCCAGAAACCATAAAAACTAAAAAGGGTCCGAAAGTGTCGTATCAAGCCAAGTTTCAAGAAGCCCCTCCCGGGTAGAGATCTTGGAAATAAGGGTATTGCTTTGCCCCTCTGGGATGCACCCTACCTCTTCAGGGGTGGCTAAGCCTGATCCCTGAAACGGCAAATTCCAGGGACATCCCTCCGTGACCCCGAGCCCTTGAAAAAAAAATCGCAAAACAGCCTTGACACCCCCCGGCCTTTTTGTTACCTTCTCGGCCCTGGACATGTGCCGCTAGCTCAGTTGGTAGAGCATCTGACTTTTAATCAGATGGTCGTAGGTTCGATCCCTACGCGGCACACCACTTAAGCAGGGACTTGAAGTTTAAGTCCCTATCGTCTAGCCTGGCCCAGGACACCGCCCTTTCACGGCGGCGACGGGGGTTCGAATCCCCCTGGGGACGCCAAATGAGAACAGCCCCGTTACTTCGGTAGCGGGGCTGTTTTCGTTCTACAGCCTACCCAAACCTCTAGCTCTGTGCTAAAATCTCGCCCGAACTGCTCCTGCAACCCCAACCAAAGCGGCGTCTCCCTGGCGTCCAACTCGGAATTATGACCTCACAAGAAAAATTCGTCGAAATTTTTTCCGACGGCGCCTGTTCAGGCAACCCCGGCCCCGGAGGCTGGGGCACCCTGCTGCGCTACAACGGCCAGGAAAAAGAGCTCTCCGGCTATGCGCCCGAAACGACCAACAACCGCATGGAACTCGAGGGGGCAATTGCCGGACTTGCGGCGTTGAAACGCCCCTGCAAGGTGAGCCTGACCACCGACTCGGAATACGTTAAAAAGGGCATTACCCAGTGGATCCATGGCTGGGTTAAAAAGGGCTGGAAAAATTCCCAGAAAAAGGATGTGGCCAATCGTGACCTGTGGGAGAAACTGCTCGAGCTCACCAAGCGCCATGAGGTTGAATGGCACTGGGTGCGCGGCCACGCCGGTCACGCCGAAAACGAGCGCTGCGACGAGCTGGCGCGAGCCGCCATCAGCGAGGGCCGCTCGCGGTGATTTGAACCTGAATCCGTAAGTTCTGACCGGGCAATAGCGCAAGTCATTGACCTGCCTAAGCGTTCAAAACATCACCGACGAACCTATGGGTACGCCTCAGATGTTTTGAAACACTTATTCAGGCCAGGCACTTACACTCTTTTCCCGCCCCCAACTCACGGAGCCAGATTTTAATTTCTGCCACTTGTAATACTGGACAGTTAAGCGGTTTGTGCTATCCTTCTCGAATGCAAATTCCTGCACCAACGGACGTTTGACAGAGTCCGGATCCATGTCATGTAATTTTTTCATCGGGATGACTTTATACCGCCTATGCCTGCCAAAGTCCCGCTGCATATTCCGCCGGCCCCTGTCGCCGGGGAGGCTCCGCCAAGCCTGGAGTCGCTGATCTCCCTTGGCCTCTATACCATCATCGCCGTAGGCCTGATCGGTGCGCTGATGGGCCTCTGCTGGTGGCTCGGCAACAAGACCCGCAGCGAGACCAAGGGCCAGCCTTACGAATCGGGCGTTCTGCCCACCGGGGCCGCCCGTCTCAAGGAGCCGGTCCCCTTTTACCTTGTGGCCATATTCTTCATCGTCTTCGATGTCGAGGCGATTTTCATCGTCTCCTGGGCTGTCGCCTACGACCTGCTGAGCTGGGCGGGCTTTTTTCAGATCACCTTCTTTATCATCCTGCTCTTTCTGGGGCTGGTCTACCTGTGGAAAATGGGCGGTCTTGACTGGGGCCCCAGGGCCCAGCGCCGCGGACGCGAAGGACGCATGGTCGAATGAGCGAAGAGATCCCCGACAACATAATTCTCACCAGCCTCGACGACGCCATTAACTGGGGCCGCAAGAACAGCCTGTGGCCGATGTTCTTCGGCCTGTCGTGCTGCTTCGTCGAGATGATGACCAGCATGACGCCGCGCTTCGACCTGGCCCGCTTCGGCGCCGAGGTGCTGCGCGGCACCCCCCGCGAAGCCGACCTGATGGTCATCTCGGGCACCCCCTTCAAGAAGATGGGCCCATCCATCCTGCGCCTCTACGAGCAGATGGCCAACCCCAAGTGGGTCATTTCCATGGGCAGCTGCTCCAACTCGGGCGGCATGTACGATGTCTACAGCGTCATCCAGGGGGTTAACCAGATCGTCCCCGTCGATGTCTACATCCCCGGCTGCCCGCCGCGCCCCGAGGCCTTTATGCAGGGGCTGATGCTGCTGCAGGAAAAGATCGCCAAAGAGGAGCGCCCGGCCCGCAAGGTGCTCGGCCTGCGGGGCGGCTCGGAAGGGACGACCACCGAGGTGCTGGTGGACGGGGTCAGCAAGAGCCGCGACCCCCGGGGCCCCGGCTACGGCAACAGCCCGATCCGCGGCGCCTCCATGCAGCACCCCAAATTCTGGCAGAGCCGCTCGCAGCAGATGTGGCGCCCGGACCAGCCGAAGATCGAATTTGCCCCCTCGACAGGTGACCTGCGCCATGAACTTGCGCAGCGCTTCGGCGAGCGGGTCAGCGAAGAGCGCCAGGCCGGCGACATGCCGACCCTGATCGCTTCGGCCGAGGACGCCCCCGAGCTGCTGCGGTTTTTAAAACACGAGGCCCCCAAACGCTTTCGCCGCCTGGAGGATATCACCGCCGTCGACGAGAGCGCCCGCAGCGAGCGCCCCGGGCACGATTTCACCCTCGTCTACCACCTGCTTTCTTTCGACGACCCGGGCTACCTGCGGGTCAAGGTGCCGCTGAGCGGCTCTGCGCCCGAGGCCCCCTCGATCACCGATCTGTGGCCCAACGCCGACTGGTACGAGCGAGAGGTCTTCGACATGTACGGCATCGGCTTTTCGGGCCACCCCGACCTGCGCCGCATTCTCATGCCCGAATCCTGGCAGGGGCACCCGCTGCGCAAGGATCACCCCTTCAGGGGCACCGAAATGGCCCCCTACACCGCCGAGACCGCCGCCACCATGATTCCGCGGGACGGCGGCGACTTCTTCAAGGGCCAGCCCCTCGATGAGGCCGAAAAGACCATGATCCTCAACCTCGGCCCCCACCACCCCGGCACCCACGGGGTGCTGCGGCTGATCCTCAAGCTCGAAGGCGAGGAGGTGGTGGACCTCGACGCCGACATCGGCTACCACCACCGGGCCGCCGAAAAGGTCGGCGAGCGCCAGCAGTGGAACCAGTTCATCCCCTATACCGATCGCATCGACTATCTCTCGGGGGTGCAGAACAACCTCGCCTACCTGCATCCACTCGAGACCATGCTCGGCGTCGAAGTGCCCGAACGGGCCGAGTATATCCGGGTCATGCTCTGCGAGCTGTTTCGCATCGCCAACCACCTGGTCTGGCTCGGCACCTTCGCCCACGACGTCGGCGCCATGACCCCGGTCTTCTACGCCTTCGAGTCGCGGGAGAAGATCTTCGACATTGTCGAGATGGTCACCGGCGGGCGCATGCACCCGAGCTGGTTTCGCATCGGCGGGGTCCCCCAGGACCTGCCCGAGGGCCTCGACGAGGCCATCGACTGGGGGCTGAGCGGCCCCAACCTGCGCGCCACCGGCCTGGCCTGGGACATGCGCCGGGCCATGCCCTACTCGGGATACGAAAAGTTCGACTTCGAGGTCGCCACCGCCAAAGGCGGCGACAGCTTCGCCCGCTACCTGGTGCGCATCGAGGAGATGCGCCAGAGCCTGCAGATCGTCAAACAGGCCGCCGACAAGATGCCCGGCGGGCGCTGGATCGGCGAGGACTACCGCTTCGTCTACCCCGAACGCGGCGACGGCCTTAACGACATCGAAAGCCTGATCCACCATTTCGTCAACACCACCCGCGGCATGACCCCGCCCAAGGGCGAATGCTACCGGGCCATCGAGTCGAGCAAGGGCGAATGCGGCTATTACATGGTCAGCGACGGCAACAACGTCCCCTACCGGATGCGCATCCGCACCCCGTCCTTTGCCCACATGCAGGCGCTGCCGCTGATGAGCAGAGGCTGGCTGGTGGCCGACCTGATCACCATTTTGGGGTCGATCGATTTTGTGCTGGCGGATCTGGACAGATAAGAATGGATATTTGCACCACGAAGAGCACGAAGGACACGAAGTTAAATGTTTTTCCCTTGTTTTTCCCTTCGTGGTCTTCGTGGCCTTCGTGGTGACTAACAAAATTTATGACTAAACTTCTGCCCCAAAACCAGATCGACGCCTTCAAGGCCAGGGCCGCTTCCATCGAGCATCCGATGGAGATGATCATCGATGTGCTGCGTGCCATCCAGGACCACCACCGCTGGGTGCCCGACGAGGGGGTGGAGCTGGCGGCCGAGATCCTCGGCACCTCGCCGCTCAAGGTCGAGGAGGTGGCGACCTTTTACGACAAGATCTACCGCCAGGAGGTGGGCCAAAAGGTGATCCACGTCTGCGACTCCATCTGCTGCTGGACCCGCGAGGCCGAACGGATCTACGCCTACCTGCAGGAGTGCCTGGGAGTAGCGCCGGGGGAGACCACCGCCGACGGGGCCTTCACCCTGCTGCCGACCTGCTGCCTCGGCGCCTGCGGCGAGGCCCCGGCGATGATGATCGGCCTGACCACCTACGGCAAACTGACCGAGGAGAAGATCGAGCGCATCCTTGCGGCCGAACGGGCGGGAGGCGGAGCATGAAGAACCATCCGCAGCTGCTGTTCAAAAACCGCATTGCCGGGCAAACGGCCTTTCTCAAGGAGTATGAGAAGAGTGGCGGCTATCAGGGGCTGAAAAAGGCCCTGCAGCAGATGAGCCCCGAGCAGGTGCGCGAGACCGTCAAGGCCTCGGGGCTGCGCGGCCGGGGCGGCGCCGGCTTTTCCACCGGGCTCAAGTGGTCGTTCTTTCCCTGCGACGCGCCGGGCGAAAAATACCTGGTGTGCAACGGCGACGAAATGGAGCCGGGCACCTACAAGGACCGCGAACTGCTCAAGGCCGACCCCCACCAGCTGGTCGAGGGGATGATCGTCAGCGCCTACGCCCTGCAGGTGCCTGTGGGCTACATCTTTATCCGCTATGCCTACGAGGAGTGCTCGCAGAACCTCGAGCGGGCCATCGCCGAAGCGACCGAGGCCGGCTATCTCGGCAAGGACATTCTCGGCAGCGGCTTCTGCTTCGAGCTGCACGTCCACCGCAGCGCAGGGCGCTACATCCTCGGCGAGGAGACGGCGCTGCTCAACGGCCTCGAGGGACGCAGGCCCAATCCCCGCTCCAAGCCGCCCTTTCCGGCCCAGAAGGGGCTGTTCGACAAGCCGACCACGGTCAACAACGTCGAGACCATCGCCAACGTGCCCCACATCATCACCGGCGGCGCCGAGTGGTTCTCGCAGCTGGCCTTCACCGAGAAGGGGGCGGGCACCAAGCTCTTCGGCCTCTCAGGGCACCTCGAAAAGACCGGCTGTCACGAACTGCCCGTCGGCATCACCCTCGGCGACCTGGTCAGCGAATACGGCGGCGGGGTGCGCGGCGGCCGCAAGTTCAAGGCCTGCCTGCCCGGCGGCGCCTCGACCCCCTACCTGACCTCAGAGCACCTGACGGTGCCGATGGACTTCGACACCCTCGACGCGGTGGGCAGCCGCCTCGGCACCGGCTGCGTCACGGTCTTCGACGACACCACCTGCATGGTGGCGGCCACCCTCAACCTCAACCGCTTCTTCGCCCGGGAGAGCTGCGGCTGGTGCACCCCCTGCCGCGACGGCCTGCCGCTGGTCAACTGGCTGCTCGAAAAAATCGAGCGGGGCGAGGGCACCATGGACGACATCGCCATGCTCAAGGACCAGCACCGCAACATCGCCGGCCGCTCCTTCTGCGCCCTGGCCGAAGGCGCCATGGGCCCGGTCGAGTCGCTGCTGCGGCTGTTCATGGATGAACTCGTGGATCATGTGAAGAAGGGGCGCTGCCCCCTTAAAGGCTGAAAGGCGAAAAGCCAAAGGGCGTAATAAGTAACGTGTAATAAAGTGATATGCAAAACATCGATTGGGTCTTTGCTTTTCACACATCACTTATCACTCATTACGCCTTTCAAGGTGTTAAAGGTTTTGCATGCCTAAACTAACCATCGACAACCAGACCATCACCGTCCCCGAGGGGACCAATGTGCTCGAGGCGGCGAAGCTGCTGGGGATCGTCATCCCCCACTTCTGCTACCACGAGGCGCTGGGTGCCGTGGGGGCCTGCCGGCTTTGCGCCATGAGCTTTACAGCCGGGCCGGTCAAGGGCATCCAGATGGCGTGCATGGTCGAGGCCAGGGACGAGATGGTGATCTCCACCGTCGACCCGGCGGCGGTCGAGCTGCGCCAGCATGTCATCGAGTGGCTGATGGTCAACCACCCCCACGACTGCCCGGTCTGCGACGAGGGGGGC
Organism: uncultured Desulfuromonadales bacterium; assembly: GCA_945787465.1. Classification (GTDB taxonomy): domain Bacteria; phylum Desulfobacterota; class Desulfuromonadia; order Desulfuromonadales; family Trichloromonadaceae; genus CALZIZ01. The sequence continues at coordinate 1,056 of CALZIZ010000327.1, read as the reverse complement.
GAATGCCAGCTGCAGGATATGACCATCGCCGGCGGCCACGGCATCCGGCGCTTCCGGGGCTTGAAGCGCACCTACAGCAACCAGCAGCTTGGCCCCTTTATCGAGCACGAGATGAACCGCTGCATCCAGTGCTATCGCTGCGTGCGCACCTACCAGGACTACTGCGGCGGCGACGATTTCGGCGTCCTCGGCTCCCGGGACCGGGTCTTTTTCGGTCGCTTCAAGGACGGCAAACCTGAATCCCCCTTCTCGGGCAACCTCGTGGACATCTGCCCCACCGGGGTCTTCACCGACAAGACCTTCCGCTTCAAGACCCGCTACTGGGACATCGAGGAAGCCCCTTCGATCTGCCCCCACTGCTCGCTCGGCTGCGCGACCATCCCCGGGGGGCGCTACCGCGAGCTGCAGCGCACCCGCGGCGGCGTCAACCGGCAGACCAACGGCTTTTTCATCTGCGACCGGGGCCGCTTCGGCTACGGCCATGTCAACCACCCGGATCGCCCCCGCACGCCCCGCATCGGCGAACGCCAACCGGGCTGGGCCGAGGCCGTCAGCGAAATCCGCGCCCGGCTTGCCGCGGTCGTCGAGAAGCACGGCCCGCGGGCCGTGGCCTTTCTTGGCTCTTCCCGCGCCTCCCTCGAAGCCAACGCCTTGCTGCGCTCCTGGGCCGCAGAACTGGGCAGCGATCGCATCGCCTACGACCCGCACCAGGGGCGTGAGCGCGCCGGCCGCGCCCTCGCCGCTCTGCTCGGTGAGCGGGCCCACAGCGCCGAGCAGATCCGCCACAGCGACTTCGTCCTGTTCATCGGTGCCGACCCTTACGCCGAGGGGCCGATGCTGGCCCTGGCGGCACGCCAGGCGGTTCGCGCCGGAGCCAAAGCGGCGATCATCGACCCGCGCCCGGTGCAGTTGCCCTTCAAGGCCGCCCACCTGCCCCTTGCCCCCGAACGCCTGGCCGAGTTTCTGCAGGCCATGTCCGCCGGCGACTTCAGCGCCTTCCCCCGCCACCAGGCGAGCATCCTCGAAGGGATCGCCCGCCAGCTTAACGAGGCGAAA
>CALZIZ010000326.1 GCA_945787465.1 uncultured Desulfuromonadales bacterium | reverse complement strand
CGCGCACCCCATGCGGCGCAGCCAAAGTTTCTTTTGGTTACTTTTCTTTGCGCCCAAAGAAAAGTAACCCGGCTGTCGGGCCGGGACCCGACGGTTTTAAAAGCTTTTTGCTGAGTTGCTTAAAAGTTACATTTTTTCTTCGGTTATTTCATCTGTTGGAGAAGAAAGCCTTAACGGAATCTTCAGGATTAAAGGTAAAAAAAAGAGGGACGGGCTGTTTTCGAAAAAAACAGCAGCCCATCCCTTTTCTCCTCCTCCGTCTTATCTCCTCCTCCGTCTTATCTCCTCCTCCGTCTTATCTCCTCCTCCGTCTTATCTCCTCCTCCGTCTTTGCTACTCCTCAGTCTCGAAGAACAGCAGACTGATCGTCTGGTTGTCGCTCTCCTCGACCGCCAGGATTTCTAGCTCATACTCGGTGCCCGGATCGAGAAACCCCGGCGGCACGCTGACGCTCGTGGCCTCAGCCGGAACATCGACGCTAAAGACCCGCAGAGGGTCTTCTCTGGTGACGATAACTTGGTAGCCGACGATTGTGACCGGTTGCTGCGGAGGATTAAATGCCGTGGTCTGGGTCACAGGCTCCCACATTACGACGGTGTCGAGAAGGTCAACCACCTCTCCTTCTTCCGGAGAGACAATCACAGGTCCGGCCGGAATCATGTGGGTAAAAATCGTCTCGCCGTCCTGCTCCATCCCTTCAATCGTAATGGTCTCGAACTCGTACTCTCCCTCCGGGAAACGGTCCAGAAACTCATCCATCGAAAACTCGTCGAGCGAGGGCTCCGCGCTCTCGAAGAAAAAATCGCTCAAGCCCTGCATCTTCAGGTTGCTCCGGGGCCTGAGATTGAGGATCTTGCGCCCGTTCGGGCCGAAGGCGCTGAGTTTCTTGTAGGGTTCACCGCCGAGCACGGCCTGTACGCCGATATCCTCATCGGTTTCATTGAACTCGATAAAGAATTTAAGCGTTGCAAGAGTCAGTTCGTCTTCGTCATCGTCGGCCCAACTCTCCGGGGCAGCCGCCGCCAGGAAAAGAGCAACCAACGCGAACAGAAAATACCGCAACACTAGCCATTGGCTCGTCATTCTTGTCGATTTTTCCCGAATCTTTGCAGTAAACATAACTTCCTCCTTTGGACTCGGTTGTAGCTCTCCACCTTTTGGAGGGCCCAGGTCAATGTGGATTCCACACATGCGTGCCGTTTCATCCAGAAGACTCTTGTGCTTCGAACCTGATTAAGCCGCATGCTCCGTTGAATATTCGATCTTTAACCCGACTGGTCATGATCTGAGGACCAAACAACCTGTCAGTGCAATCCTCTCGTCCTCGTAGGATCACTATAATCAACAGACCTTACCGGAGAATGACCCGAAAATTACTATTTGGTTATGCACGTGGATCCGGGAAATTAAGGTAAAAACAAGCAGAGCGCCTGGAGTTATCCCCAGGCGCTCTGGACTGCCGTCACCGATATTCATCTACCGTGCGCTGGCAACCTGCTTGCTCATGAAGTTTCTGATTTTAGCGGCAATCACCTCGCCGTCTTCTTCCAGGGCAAAGTGGCCGGTGTCCAGCAGGTTAAACTCTAGATTTTTGAGGTCGCGCTTGTAGGGGTAGGCTCCTTCTGCCGGAAAGATGAAGTCATTTTTGCCCCAGACAATGAGGGTCGGGGGCTGATGCTTGCGGAAATAGGCCTGCCACTTCGGGTAATGGGGCACATTGTTCTGGTAGTCGTAGAAGAGCGCCAACTGGATGGCCGGGTTTCCTTCACGGCTCAGGTGACGCAGGTCCACATTCCAGTTGTCGGGGCTGATGGTCTGTTGGTTTCTCACGCCGTGGGTGTATTGCCACTTTACCCCCTCAGGAGAAATGAACTTGGCGAGCGGTTGGGCGTTTTCCAAGGTCCGGTTTTTCCAGTAGGTTCGAATCGGGTCCCAGAACTCCCGCAGGCCTTCGACGTAGGCATTGCCATTCTGCACGATCAGCGACTCAACCCGCCCGGGGTTGCCGGCTGCCAGGCGAAAACCGACCGGCGCACCGTAATCCATCAGGTAAAGGCTGTATTTTTCTATCCCCAGGGCCGCGACAAAACGCTCCATGACATCAGCCAGGTTGTCAAAGGTGTAGTCAAAGGCGTCCATGGGCGGCTGGGCACTGTTGCCGAATCCGGGATAATCCGGGGCCACCAGGTGAAACTGGTCGGACAGTGCAGGAATCAGGTTGCGAAACATATGCGACGATGTTGGAAAGCCATGCAATAACAGGATGGTTGGCGCATCGGCGGGCCCGGCTTCGCGGTAGAAGATCTCCACCCCGTCGATATTGATGGTTTTATGAAGGGTTTGGCTCACTGATGAACCTGATCTGTTCTCCGCCGCAGAGACCGAATGGCTTGCGAAAAGACAGAGCAGACTCACGGCCAGGCCAACGAGCAATGAGGTCATCGGTGACATCTGTTTTTTTACCTCGACTCGACTTGTTAACATGATGCTTCTCCTCTCTATTGGCATTTCGGATCAGGCGGTTTGCCTTGCTTGACTTCTTGTAATATCAACGATCGTACCAACAGGGAAACTTCCAGACAGGCGGCTGTTTTTATTGATATTTATAGAGCAGCCTGAAGCGCTGAACGCACCACGATATTTGGTTGAGCAACGATTTCTCATTGCACAACAACGATATTTGGTTACCTTTTCTCTATGGTGAATGAATATCTTCAAGAAAAAGACATTCCAGACTACAGGGCGCTGCTGCTCGACATGCCCCTCGAGCGCTCCCTGACCGGCCTTCTGAGCCTCATCACCCAACGCCTGGCCGACCGGCCTGGAACGGCCCTGGTCCGCATCTGGCTGTTAAACCCTGCAGATATCTGCGCGGCCTGTCCGCTACGCTCCGAATGCCCCCGCGAAGAAAACTGCCTGCACCTGGTGGCCAGCGCAGGGCACCCCATCGCCTCCCCCGAAGAGGACTGGTCCCGCCTCGACGGAGAATTCAGCCGCTTTCCGGTCGGGGTGCGCAAGGTGGGGACCATCGCCGCCTCGGGTCAACCGATCGAAGTTCTCGACATCGAGCGGGATGCCACCTGGATTGCCCGCCCCGACTGGGCGCAAAGGGAGATGATCCGCTCCTTCCTGGGCCAGCCGCTGGTCTGTCGTGGAGAGACCCTCGGCGTTCTCGCCCTGTTTACCCGCCAGAGACCAGAGGCGCATGAGGTGCAGTGGCTGCGCATGGTCGCCGATCATGCCGCCATGAGCATCGTCAATGCCCGCGCCTTCGGAGAAATCGATCGCCTGCATCGACAGCTGCAGCTTGAAAGCGACTTTTTGCGCCAGGAGATCGTCGAAATCGGTGGCATGGGCGAGTTGGTCGGCCAGAGCTCGGCCCTGCAGAACGTGGTCCGGCAAATCGATCTTGTAGCGCCGACCGATGCCAACGTGCTGATCTTTGGCGAATCGGGGACCGGCAAGGAGTTGGTGGTCCGCGAAATTCACAAACGCAGCGAGCGACGCGAACGACCGATGATCAAGGTCAATTGTGCCTCCATCCCGAGGGAGTTGTTCGAGAGCGAATTTTTCGGGCACGTCAAAGGCGCCTTTACCGGCGCCCTTAAAGATCGGGGAGGACGCTTCGAAGCCGCCGACGGCGGCACTCTTTTTCTGGACGAGGTCGGGGAGATCCCCCTGGAGCTGCAGGGCAAGTTGCTGCGCGCCCTGCAGGAGGGGCAATTTGAGAGGGTTGGAGAAGAGCGAACCAGGCAGGTCGATGTCCGTGTCATTGCCGCCACCAACCGCGACCTTAAAGAGGAGGTCAGCGCAGGGCAGTTTCGTGGCGACCTTTATTACCGCCTCAATGTCTTTCCGATCGAGGTTGCGCCGCTACGGCATTACCGCCTCAATGTCTTTCCGATCGAGGTTGCGCCGCTACGGCAGCGAAAGGAGGACCTTCTGCCCCTGGCGTCCCTGTTTCTCAGGCGGGCCGCCCGCCGATTCAACCGCCCGGCGATGCGCATGACCCAGGCCGACCTTCAGCAATTGGAGCGTTACGCCTGGCCCGGAAACGTGCGGGAGTTGCAGAATGTCATTGAACGAGCGGTCATCGTCAGCAAAGACAAGCGCCTGCGGCTGGACATCGAATCTGCCACCGGAGAACTCCAGCCCTCTCAGGCGAGTACAGCCAGCGATGACAGGGCCGGCATCCTCACCGAAGCGCAAATGCGCAACCTTGAGCAACGCAACATTGAAGCGGCCTTAAAAGAGTGTGCCGGCAGAATTTACGGTCCCCAGGGCGCAGCCCGTTTACTGGGCCTGCCGCCAACGACCTTAAGCGCGCGGATCAAGACGATGGGCATAAAAAAGGGCGGCGCGACTTGACACCAATCCAAATACCCTAGAATTTGACGACCAGCAAGCTCCAAAGCAAAGCCCAAAGCCAACCTCAAAGGCAATGGGACGCAGATTTTCAGGATTTACAGGATTAAGACCTGCCCTTATCCAGCCTTTTCCGCCTT
>CALZIZ010000325.1 GCA_945787465.1 uncultured Desulfuromonadales bacterium | reverse complement strand
CCTTAATCCGGTCTTTGGGATTGATGCTCAGTCAGGAGGCAACACGGGTGCAGCCTCCATGTGCCTGCAGATGACCGGCAACACCAGTAGCGTCGGGTTTCGACTGGAAAATTTTCGGACGGGAGCTGATGTCCTCCAGGTCGAAGGCACCCAGGCGGATCTTCAAAATAACAATACCGGGCCATTCACCTTTGCCCCAAATCTCGGAGCCATAACCTTCATCACGGCTGGCTTTTGCGGATTCAGCCGATAGCATTCCAGTTTTTTGCGAGAGCATCAAACGGCCGAAATCTTAGGACCAAGCCTTCTCATGAGCTATTTCGGAGCTTATCTAAAGGATCGGATCCAGTGGCAGCAGCTTCCAGAACCGTAATTTCATCCGTTTCATAAAGCCTGCCTCGGCATCGGGGTTATCCGTCGCGGCATTCCAGCTGTTCGCTGGCGCCATGTCCTGCTCGATAGCGCGTTCGGCTTGAGTTGCCAGCTCAGCGTTGGTGACTAGCACTCCGACTTCGGTATTCAGATTGGCCGAGCGCGGGTCGAGATTGAAGGTGCCGATAAAAAGGATCTCACCGTCGATGACCAGGGTCTTGGCGTGAAGGGCAAAGATCGGGGCGTGTTTTTTCAGCTTCGGATAACGTTCGATAAGTTCGGTGCGAATGGCCGGATCGGGGCGGAACTCACGGATCTCTATGCCGGCCTGCAAAAGTTCGCGGCGTTGCTTTCGATAGCCGCTGAAGGCCTGCAGGTTGTCCGTCGAAGCCAGGGAGTTGGTGGAAATCCGCACCTTCACTCCCCGCGCAACCAACCCACGAAACAGCTCCAATCCGCCTTCGGGCATCACCAGGTAGGGCGTCTGGATGGTGATGGTTTTTTGGGCCTGACGAAGTGCCGAGACAAGGGCGCTGGTCGTTCGCCCTCCGCCGCCCAACCCTTTATCCCCGGCGTTTTTTCCCGGCAGGTCACTGAGAAATTTCATCTCATCCCAGACCATTGTTTCAATCAGGGCAGGAAATTTTTTCGGCAGGTCCGTCAGCGCCTGGCGGACTTCGGGGGCGAAGTTCTCCGGTTGTCCCGCGTAGGCATGCAGCTCGGCGTAGATTTCACCAATGCGCCACGGGGGGATGCCAGCTACCTCCTTGCGCAGCAGATCCGCAACTGGAACAGCCAGCGGGCTCTGCCAGAAACGCTCGAAACTCCTTTCCATATCTTCGACCACCGGGCCTAGAAGGAGAATGTCCCGGTCGCGAAAATTGTAGCGCTGGTCAAAATCAAAGTATTCATCGGCCATGTTGCGCCCCCCCGTAATGGCGACCCGGCCGTCGACCATGAAGGTCTTGTCGTGCATGCGCTGATTGGCACTCCGAAAATCAGTGACCAGGTTGGCAATCTGGCCGGCCTTAGAGGTTCCAACCGAATGGAGGGGGTTGTAAATGCGGATTTCGATTCGCGGATGTAACGCCAAAGCCAGCAGGCTCTCTGCCGAGGCATCGACGAGCAGGTCATCGACCAGCACCCGCACCTTGACGCCGCGCTCTGCCGCCCCCAACAGGGCTTCGGCAGCAAGGATGCCTACATTGTCGGTACTCCAGATGAAATACTGCACGTCAATGGCGGCTTCTGCATGGTCGGTGAGCCAGGCTCTTGCCAACAGGGATTCTTCGCCTTTTTCAAGCACCTGGGCAGCGCTTTGGCCCGGATGACGGTCGACCAGGGGGGAGATGAGCTGACTCAGGCCAGGGCCGACGTTTTCTGAATGACCCCGCGCAAAAGTTGGAGAAGGACAGCAAAACAGCCAAAGGGCAATAAAAATGGAACTCTTGGAAATATTCCTGAATACTTCTGAAGGCAGGAGAAATTTTCGAAAAACTGTCAAGATTCCCTCCTCAGCAAATCAACTCCCCCCGCAGCAATCAGGCAGATCAATAAATGTTTTTCATTATAGGTTGGGGCGCCCTAAGGTGCAAAGAAAAAGAAAGGATACACCACTTGTTGGTGGCTTATAAGGTTGAAACTGTTCCTGAGGTGGAGAAACGGGTATGATGACCTCAGCGTCCCCCTGGGTATCGGATCGGCAACGTCCCCAAAAGCCCATTTTCACCGCAGAGGGCGCAGAGATCGCGGAGAAAAACCGCAATTTTTGGACTTACCTCTGCGTTCTCAGCGCCCTCTTCGGTGAAGAGTTTTTACGAGTTGAGTCTTTCAATACGATGCCTTAGGCTTTCTTGGTGTCTTGGTGCCTTGGTGGCAATTCACGCCTTTGCTTTGGTTTATTAACATAAAAGGAGAAAGGACAAACACCCCGTGAAAAAGAAGTTCTGGAACAACCGTTGGGCAACCAACGATATCGGCTTTCATATGGCCGAACCCCACTCAATACTGCGCCGTTTTTACGAGCAACTGAACATCGCCCCGGGACAGCGGGTTTTTGTCCCGCTGTGCGGCAAAAGCCTCGACATGCTCTGGCTGGCCAGCAAGAAAGCCAAGGTCACCGGCGTTGAATTCAACGCTCTTGCCGTCGAGGCCTTTTTCAGCGAAAACGATCTGCAGCCCCAACAAGATGAGATGAATTCTTTCGCCCGCTTTCGCAGTGGCGACATTGAACTGCTCTGCGGAGACCTTTTCGAGCTTGACCAGGCGCAAATTCAGGGCGCCCGGGCCTGTTACGACCGAGGGGCGCTGGTGGCCTTGCCGCCAGATATGCGCCAGCGCTACGTCAGCCACCTTGCAAACCTGCTGCCTGCTGGGAGCCGGGTCCTGCTCATCAGCTACGAATACGACCAGGCCGAAACCCACGGACCGCCTTTTTCGGTGCCGCTCAAAAGCGTCGAAAAGCTTCTCGGGGCAAACTTCGAGGTCAGGCTGCTGACAGAAGAGGATGCGCTGTCGACCCACAAGGGTCTGCAGCAGCGTGGGCTGACATGGTTGAAGGAGTTCGGTTGCCTGCTTATACGCAAGTAGGGGTGGAGCATTCATTCAGGCAATGAAAATGGACCTCAAGCAAAGCTCGGCACGTTAACGACAAGCGGATGAAAGTAGTTGGCCTTTCAAGGTAAAATGCGTTATATTTGAAAGATTGAGAAGGCCGGCCACCCCCCTTTTGCGAGGACTGGTCGCGCTGCCAACGAGCCATACCTCTTTTCCCTCCACTTTGTCCGGTTTGTTTTTTTTGTTCACTCTCTAAAAAGAGCCTCCTCAATCCGAAGAATCTGTGTCTCAGGGCCTCTGCAGCAAATGAGGGTGGTCTCTGGACGCTGCTTCGCCCGGGGGAAAAATATGAACCGGAATTTACTGAATTTTTCCTTTTGAACAGGCATTCCGAACACTTTCCATATAAGGCTTTTCATGACTGAAGAAACTGTTCCAAGCTTCGCCGAGCTCTCGCTTGCCCCTGCCATCCACAAGGTCATCGACGAAGTCGGCTACGAAACCCCCTCGCCGATCCAGGCCCAAAGCATCCCGCCGCTGCTCGAAGGCCGCGACCTGCTCGGCCAGGCCCAGACAGGCACCGGCAAGACAGCCGCGTTTTCCCTGCCGCTGCTCAGCCGCCTCGACCCCAAGCTCAAGGCTCCGCAGATCCTCGTGCTGACCCCCACCCGCGAACTGGCGTTGCAGGTTTCAGAAGCGATGCAGACTTATGCCCGGCACCTCAAGGACTTTCACGTATTACCGGTTTACGGCGGGCAGAACATGGTCCAGCAGCTTCGCCAGCTGCACCGCGGCGTACAGGCAATAGTGGGCACCCCCGGGCGCATACAGGATCACCTGCGGCGCGGGACCCTGAAGCTCGATCGCCTCTCCTGCGTGGTCATCGATGAGGCGGACGAGATGCTCAAGATGGGCTTCATCGACGAGGTGGAACAGATCCTCGAACATACCCCGTCCGAAAAACAGGTGGCCCTCTTTTCTGCCACCATGCCCAGGGAAGTTCTTCAGGTCGCCCGTCGGCACCTCAAG
>CALZIZ010000324.1 GCA_945787465.1 uncultured Desulfuromonadales bacterium | reverse complement strand
ACTGATTGAGGGAGGCGCGGCATGATTCTCTGGCGGGCCGGTCTTCGCTACCTGTTGCGCCACCCCCTGCAGATTCTTTTCGCGGTCGTCGGGGTCGCCTTGGGGGTGGCGGTGGTGGTGGCCATCGACCTGGCCAATACCAGCGCCGAAAGGGCATTTCGGCATTCGGCCGAGGCCTTGGCCGGCCGATCCACCCACCGGGTGATCGGCGGCCCCGGCGGGTTCGACGAAGCGCTTTACCCCAGGCTGCGGCTCGAGGCCGGGCTGCGCTCCAGCGCGCCTGTGGTCGAGGGCTTTGCCGGGGTTCCTTCCCGCCCGGGCCTGACCCTCCAGCTGCTTGGCGTCGACCCCTTCGCCGAAGCCCCGTTTCGCGGCTATACCCCGACCCCGGGCGAGCGCAGCGATTTTCGCCGCCTGCTCACCGAAGCCGGCACCGGCCTGTTGGCCAGTACCACCGCCAGAAAGCTCGGCGTGAAGATCGGCGACCGGTTTGAACTGGAAATCGGCGGCCTGGTCTGCCCCCTTGTGCTGGTCGGCACCCTGGAGTCGCCAGACCAGGTCGCCGCCAGTGCCCTGGCGAACCTGCTGGTCACCGACATCGCCACCGCCCAGGAACTGCTCGGCGCTAAGGGCCGGCTTTCGCGCATCGACCTGATTCTGCCCCCGGGCGATTCGGGTTCGAAGGCCCTGGGGCGCCTGCAGCAGCTGTTGCCCGAGGGGACCGAGGTGATCACCGCCGGCAGCCGGGGCGAGGTCATGGCCCAGATGACCCGGGCCTTTCAGCTCAACCTCAGCGCCCTGAGCCTGCTGGCCCTGGTGGTGGGGATGTTTCTCATCTACAACACCATGACCTTTTCGGTGCTCCAGCGCCACAGGCTGCTCGGCATCCTGCGCACCCTCGGGGTGACCCGGCGCGAGCTTTTTGCCCTGGTGTTTGTCGAGGCCCTGCTGGTCGGCCTGGCCGGCACCCTGCTTGGGCTGGTTTTGGGCACAGCACTGGCCAAAGGCCTGCTTGGCCTGGTCAGCCGCACCATTAACGATCTGTATTTCGTGCTCAACCTGGAGCAGCTCAGCATCGCCCCGCTGTCCCTGGCCAAGGGGCTGCTCCTTGGCCTTGGGGCGACGGTCGCGGCGGCCCTGGTGCCCTGCCGGGAGGCGGCCATTTCACCGCCTCACACCACCCTGAGCCGGGCCGCGGCGGAAGGACGCAGGCGGCAACTGCTGCCTTGGGCGATGGCCGCAGGGGCGCTGCTGATCGGCGGCGCCGGCCTTGGGTTTCTGCTGCCGAGCAAGAGTATCCCCCAAAGCTTCGTGCTGCTTTTTGCCATGATCGCAGGCTACGCCCTGCTCACCCCGGGGATGGCTGTCTGGTTGTTGACTCTGTTGCAGAACCCGCTGAAAAAGGGCTTCGGCGCTCTTGGTAAAATGGCCGCCCGCGACCTGGTCGCCTCGCTGAGCCGCACCGGGGTGGCCACCGCGGCTCTGGTGATCGCGGTGGCGGCCACCGTGGGGGTGGGGCTGATGATCGGCAGTTTTCGCCTGTCGGTCGAAGACTGGCTGCGCAGCTACCTTCGCGCCGACATCTATGTCACCGCCGCAAGCCGCGGTTTCGGCGACGCTAGGGCGCCATTGCGGGCAGAACTGCAGCAGCGATTGGCCGATCTGCCCGGGGTGGCACTGACCACCCGGGCCCGGCATCTTGAGCTTTATTCCGCCGCAGGCGCCGTCGAGCTGTTTGCCGCAGAGATCCCCCGGCAGAGTTTCGCCGGATACCGCTTTGCCAGCGGCAGCCATGAGCAGATCTATGCGGCTTTTACCGGCAGCGACGCGGTGCTGGTCTCCGAACCCTATGCCTTTCATCACAGCATTTCGCGGGGCGACCGATTGCGCCTGCGCACCGACCGGGGCGAGCGGGAGTTTATCATCGCCGGGGTGTTCCAGGATTATAGCTCCGACCGTGGGCGGATCACTATAAGCCGGCAGCTGTTTGAAAGATACTGGGACGACCGCAAGGTGGACGCACTGGGCATCTACCTCACTCCCGACGGGGATGCCGAGCAGGTTGCGGAGCAGGTTCGCCGCCAATCGGAGGGGTTGCAGCAGGTGGTGGTTTATTCCAACCATGCCCTGCGTGAAGCCTCCCTGGCCACTTTCGACCGCACCTTCGCCATTACTTCGGTGCTGCGCATGCTGGCGGTGCTGGTCGCCTTTGTCGGCATTCTCAACGCGCTGATGGCCATGCAGCTCGAGAGGGCCCGGGAGCTGGCGGTGTTGCGCGCCATAGGGCTGACCCCGCGCCAGCTCTGGGGGCTGGTCAGCGGCGAGACGGCGCTGATCGGCCTGGTCGCAGGCCTGCTCGCCCTGCCGCTGGGCATCGCGCAGACACTGGTGCTGATTCTGGTCGTCAACCGCCGCTCCTTCGGCTGGACCATGCAGACGGTGATCGACCCGTTGATTCTGTTGCAGGCGGTGGGGCTGGCAATTGGGGCCGCGCTGCTGGCCGGCCTTTATCCGGCCTGGCGCATGGCGCGCACCCCGCCTGCACTGGCCTTGCGGGAGGAGTAGCGATGAAGCACCGATCTACCATCTCGCTGGCCGCTTTGCTGCTGCTTTTCTTTGCAGCGACTGCCCTCTGGCTGCGGGACCCAGGGCCTGGCGACGAAGAGCAGCAGAGGCTCTCTGTCGCAGAGACCCTGGGAGCCAACGAAACTGAGGGCTTTGCCCGCGCCCTCCAAGCGCGTCCTTTCAGCTTCCCCGGCGATCACGGCCCCCATCCCGAATTCAAAACCGAATGGTGGTATTTTACAGGCAACCTGACCTCTACGGGGGGACGCACCTTCGGCTTTCAGTTGACCTTTTTCCGCATCGCTCTGTCGCCGGAGCCAAGGGCCGGGCAGTCTGCCTGGGGCAGCCACCAGGTCTACATGGCCCATTTTGCCCTGAGCGATATCGCAGGCCGGCGCTTTTATGACTTCGAGCGCTTCAGTCGGGCGGCGCTGGGGCTTGCAGGGGCCCAGGCCGAACCCTTTCGGGTCTGGCTTGAGGACTGGTCGGCCGCCGGGGAGGGGGGCGAGCCCTTTTCCGTCGCCCTCAGGGCCGTCGAGGCCGATGTGACCATCGATTTGCGATTGCAGAGCGCCAAGCCGGTGGTGCTGCAGGGAGATCGCGGGCTGAGCCGCAAGAGCGCAAAGCCGGGCAATGCCTCCTACTACTATTCTCTGACCCGGTTGCTGACAGAGGGGCAGGTTCGCGTTGGTGACGAGACCTTTGCGGTCAAGGGGTTGAGCTGGCTCGACCGGGAATGGAGCACCAGCTCCCTGGCCGAGGACCAGGTCGGCTGGGATTGGTTCGCCCTGCAGCTAGGCGACGGGCGGGAGCTCATGTTCTATCAGCTGCGCAACCGCGATGGCAGAGCCGATGCGCTGAGCAGCGGCACCCTGGTGGAGGCCGACGGCGACAGTCGCAAGCTGACTCTGGCCGAGGTTCAGATCGAGCCCCTCGAAACCTGGCGCAGCCCCCGCAGCGGAGCCGAATATCCGGCCCGCTGGCATATCGTTGTCCCTGCTGCCGGGGTGGACCTCGAGGTCGTTCCCCTGCTGGACGATCAGGAGTTGCAGGCCTCGGTGCGATACTGGGAGGGGGCGGTTTCAGCGGAGGGACGTTCCCAAGGGCGGAAGGTCGAGGGGAGGGGATACGTTGAGCTGACGGGCTACGGGCCCAGTCAGCGGTAGATGCTCAACTCAATATCAGGGCGCAGGGGATCGGGGTCGTCGATGGAGACCACTGACTGGATGGTGCGGATGTACCCTTCGGGGAAACCGTTCTCCCTGGCGCCACGGACCACGTGCTCCTTGTACCAGTGGTAGGGATAAAGGGTTGGTTCTATGTTGGTCGCATAATAGATCAGCGCTTCGTTTTGTTCCCCGTCTTCGAAAACTACCGGCACTACTTCATCCCGATATTCGAC
>CALZIZ010000323.1 GCA_945787465.1 uncultured Desulfuromonadales bacterium | reverse complement strand
ATGCTCTGGATGTGGCCCAATGCCCGCATCTCGGTGATGGGCGGCGAGCAGGCGGCCAGCGTTCTGGCCCAGGTCAAGCGCGACGGCATGGAGGCCAAGGGCCAGAGCTGGAGCGCCGAGGACGAGGACGCCTTCAAAACGCCGATCCGCGACCAGTACGAGAGCCAGGGGCACCCCTATTACGCCAGCGCCAGGCTCTGGGACGACGGGATCATCAAACCGACCGATACCCGTATGGTGCTTGGGTTGGGACTCTCCGCTGCCCTTAACGCGCCGATCGAAAAAACCACCTTCGGGGTTTTCAGGATGTGACGCCATGAATAATGAGACCGTATTGACCCATATCGACGATCTTGGCCGGGCGACGATCACCTTGAACCGGCCGGAGATGCATAACGCCTTTGACGACGTGCTGCTGGCAACCCTGCTCGGGGTTCTCAAGCGCCTCGATGCCGACCCGGATGTGCGGGTGGTGATCCTGGCGGCCAACGGCAGGAGCTTCAGCGCCGGCGCCGACCTCAACTGGATGCGGCGCATGGCCGATTACTCCTTCGAGGAAAATCTCGCCGACGCCATGGACCTGGCCGAGATGATCAAAACCCTGGCCAACCTTACCAAGCCGACTATCGCCCTGGTGCAGGGGCCGGCCTTCGGCGGTGGGGTCGGCCTGGTGGCGGCCTGCGATCTGGCCATCTCGACCAACCGGGCGACCTTCTGCCTCTCGGAGGTCAAACTCGGCCTGATCCCGGCGGTCATCTCACCCTACGTGGTGGCGGCCATCGGCGGGAGGGCCACCCGGCGCTACTTTTTGACCGCCGAGCGTTTCGACGCCACCGAGGCCTATCGCCTCGGGCTGATTCACCATTTGGTGGCAGACGATGAACTGCAGCAAAGCGTCGATAAGCTCAGCCGCGTGTTGCTGCAGAACGGCCCGGCCGCCATGGCGGCGGTCAAGGCCCTGGTGGCCGAAGTCGCTTACGGCTACCTCGATGACGACCTGATCGCCGACACCGCCGAGCGCATCGCTGAAATGCGCGCCTCGGAGGAGGGCCGGGAGGGTCTGAGCGCCTTTCTTGAAAAACGCAAGCCTGCCTGGATAAGGGGATAGGATTTATGTTTGATAAGATACTGATCGCCAATCGCGGTGAGATTGCCTGCCGCATCATCCGCAGCGCCAGGCGGCTTGGAATCGGCACCGTCGCGGTCTACTCCGATGCTGACGCCAATGCCCGGCACGTGGCTCTGGCCGACGAGGCCTGGCATATCGGGGGTGCTCCCGCCCTGGAGAGCTACCTGAGGCCCGAGCGCATCCTCGAGGCGGCCCGCGAGAGCGGCGCCCGGGCGGTGCATCCAGGCTACGGCTTTATGGCCGAAAATGCCGGCTTTGCCGCCGGCTGCGCCGAGGCCGGGCTGTGCTTCATCGGCCCGCCGGTTGCGGCCATCGAGGCCATGGGCAGTAAAAGCGCGGCGAAGAAGATTATGGAGGAGGCCGGGGTGCCCCTGGTCCCGGGCTACCACGGCCAGGACCAGCAGATCGGCATCCTGCAGCAGGCTGCCGGGCGCATCGGCTACCCGCTGCTGATTAAGGCCAGCGCCGGCGGCGGCGGCAAGGGGATGCGGGTGGTCAACGGTGCCGCAGAGTTCGACGACGCCCTGGCCTCGGCCCGCCGCGAGGCCAAGGCCGCCTTCGGCGACGACCAGGTGCTGCTCGAAAGGTACCTGACCCGCCCCCGGCATGTGGAGATCCAGGTTTTCGCCGACAGCCGAGGCAATGCGGTGCATCTCTTCGAGCGCGACTGCTCCATCCAGCGCCGCCACCAGAAGGTCGTCGAAGAGGCCCCGGCTCCGGGTATGACCCAGCAGCTGCGCGCCCAGATGGGCGAGGCGGCGGTGGCAGCCGCCAAGGCCATCGGCTACGAGGGGGCAGGGACCGTGGAGTTTCTCCTTGATGAGGACGGCTCCTTCTATTTCATGGAAATGAACACCCGGCTGCAGGTCGAACACCCGGTCACCGAAATGATCACCGGCCAGGACCTGGTGGAGTGGCAGCTGCGGGTCGCGGCCGGCGAGGTGTTGCCCAAATCCCAGCAGGAGCTGGAAATCGGCGGCCACGCCATCGAGGTGCGGGTTTATGCCGAAGACCCCGACCGGGACTTCCTGCCCTCCATCGGAACGCTCGAACACCTGCGGCCGCCGGCTGAAAATGCCCATGTGCGCATCGACACGGGGGTCTGCCAGGGCGATGCGGTAAGCATCCATTACGACCCGATGATCGCCAAGCTCATCGTCTGGGACCAGGACCGTACCTCGGCGGTGCGCCGCCTGCAGCAGGCGCTGGCCGATTACCAGGTGGTCGGGGTGACCACCAACCTGCGCTTTCTCGCCTCGGTGGCCAAGCACCCCGCCTTTGTCGCCGCCGAACTGGACACCGGATTTATCGAGCGCCATCGCGGCGACCTCTTTCCCGCCGCCGAGCCGGCTTCGGATGATGTTCTGGCCCTGGCGGCCCTCGATGTGCTGCTGCGCAGAAGCCATGAGGCGGACCGCGGCGCCACCTTGCCCCTCGACCCCTGCTCGCCCTGGCTGCTGACCGATGGCTGGCGCCTCAACTCGGACAACCACCACACCCTGACCTTTCACCAGGGGGAGACGACCATCGAGGTGGTCGCCCATTACCGCTCCGAGTGCTACCTGCTCGAGTTGCCCGGCGGCCCGCTCCAGGTCTGCGGAGAACTCGACGGCCAGGGGGACCTGCTGGCTAACCTCGGCGGACGCAGGGCCAGGGCCACGGCGGTGCGCCGCGGCAACGAGTTGACGATCCTCTTCCAGGGGCGCAGTCACTGCCTGCAGCTCGACGACCCCTATCTGCTCACCGATGAGCAGGAAGGCACCGGAGGCAGTCTGACCGCGCCGATGCCGGGCAAGGTGATCTCGGTGATGGTCGAGGCCGGTGCCGAGGTCAAGCAGGGTTCGCCGCTGATGATCCTCGAGGCGATGAAAATGGAGCACACCATCACCGCTCCCGGCGATGGCCGGGTGACCGCGCTGCATTTCGAGGCCGGGGCCCTGGTCAACGAGGGTGAAGAGCTGCTCGCATTCGAGGCGGTCGAAGGGAGCTAGGGCGATGTCCGGGATGAGACTGCCAAAGCAGGTCCGGATCGTCGAGGTCGGGCCCCGCGACGGGCTGCAGAACGAAAAGATCCTGGTGCCGAGCGAGGTCAAGATCGCCCTGATCGACCGTCTCTCGGCAGCCGGGCTGCAATCGATCGAGGCGACCAGCTTTGTCTCGCCCAGGTGGGTGCCGCAGATGGCCGATGCCGCCGAGGTCCTGGCCGGTATCAGCCGCAAAGCAGGGGTCAGCTACCCGGTGCTGACTCCCAACCTCAAGGGCTTCGAAGCGGCCCTTGAGGCCGGGGCGCAGGAGGTCGCCGTGTTCGGCGCCGCCTCGGAGAGCTTTTCGCAGAAAAACATCAACTGTTCTGTCGCCGAAAGCCTCGAGCGCTTTGCGCCGGTCGCCCGGGCGGCTCTCGAGCAGGGCCTCAAGGTGCGCGGCTACATCTCCTGCGTTCTCGGCTGCCCCTACGAGGGGCAGATCGCCCCCGAGGCGGTGGCCGATGTGGCGCTGCGACTGCACGAGATGGGCTGTTACGAGATCTCCCTGGGCGATACCATCGGTGTCGGCACCCCGCTCAAGGTCCGGCGCATGATCGAGGCGGTGGCCGCCCAAGTGCCGACAGAGCGCCTGGCGGTGCATTTTCACGATACCTACGGGCAGGCGCTGGCCAACATCCTGGCGGCCCTCGAGCTGGGGGTCGCGGTGGTCGACAGCTCGGTCGCCGGCCTCGGCGGCTGTCCCTACGCCAGGCGTGGCCAGCGAAGACCTGCTCTACATGCTCGACGGCATGGGCATCGAAACCGGCGTCGACCTGCAGGCGCTCATCGACGCCGGGCGCTACATCAGCGATTTCCTCGGCCGCTCCTCGGGCTCCAAGGTCTCCCGGGCCTTGGCCTGTGGGGGGTAACAATCAGGTTCACCACGAAGAGTTTGAAGATGTCGTAGGTTGGGTTGAGGAACGAAACCCAACAATTCCTTTCGGATGCCAATTAAAAATGCCCTGTGAGGGATGAAAAATCCGGTTTACCACGAAGGGCACGAAGCACGCGAAGAGGAATTGAGGTCAATCGCCAAAACCTGAACTCTCACCTTCGCGGGAATGGCGAATCAATGCAGATTGGTAGGGTGGGGTCTGCCCCACCACTGCTTGGCATCAGACTAACCGCCAATTGTAGGAGCGGCTTCAGCCGCGAAGAATCAGCTTTAGACTTTAACGGAGGACCCGCCCTATGAGCGAGATGCTGCATTTCACCCTGGGGGAACTGCTGGAAGACACCGCCCGGCGCTTTCCCGATAACGATGCCCTGGTCTATCCCGACCGCGGGCTGCGGATGAGCTACGGTGATCTGGATCGCAAGACAGATGCCCTGGCCAAGGGCCTGCTCAAGCTCGGGGTCAAACCTGGCGATCATGTGGCTCTGTGGGCCTCCAATGTTCCCGAGTGGGTGCTGCTGATGTTCGCCACCGCCAAGGTCGGCGCGGTGCTGGTGGCCGTCGATACCAATTACCAGGCCGCCGAGCTCGAATACGCCCTCAACCAGTCCCGGACCTCCACCCTGTTTCTCACCGCCGGGTTCAAGGACAACGACTACCTCGCCAGCCTGCGCGAGCTGGTGCCCGAGCTGGCTGGCAGTTCTGCTGGGCAGCTGCGAGCCGAGCGGCTGCCCCATTTGCGAAACCTGGTGCTGATCGGCGAACAAGAGCTGGAGGGGGCGCTGCCCTATGCCGAGCTCGAAGGGCTCGGCGCGGAGATCTCCGCCGGCGAACTGGCGGCGATTCAGCAGACCCTCGGCGAGTACGATGTCATTAACATGCAGTACACCTCCGGGGTCGCCGGCACGCCCCGGGGGGTGATGCTGACCCACCACGCCATCGTCAACAACGGTTACCTGGTGGGGCAGGGCCTGAAATTTTCCGAGCGCGACCGGCTGTGCATTCCGCTGCCCTTCTACCACTGCTTCGGCTGCGTGCTCGGGGTGATGCTCTGCGTGACCCACGGCGCCGCCATGGTGCCGCTGGAGGCCTTCAGCGTCGAGCCGACCATGGAGGTCATCCAGGCAGAGCGCTGCACCGCCCTGCACGGGGTGCCGACCATGTTCATCGCCCTGCTTGAGCATCCGCGCTTCCGTGACTATAACCTTTTGTCGCTGCGCACCGGGATCATGGCCGGGGCCCCCTGTCCCATCGACACCATGAAGCAGGTCATCAGCGACATCGGCGCCAAAGAGGTTGCCATCGGCTACGGCCAGACCGAGGCGGCGCCGCTGATCACCCTGACCGCTCCCACCGATCCGCCCGAGCTGCGGGTTTCCACCGTCGGCAAGCCGTTGCCCGGAGTCGAGGTGAGGCTCGTCGATCCGGTGACCGGGCAGACCTGCGGGCCGGGCAGGGAAGGGGAGATCTGCACCCGCAGCTCGATGGTCATGCAGGGCTATTACAACATGCCCGAGGAGACCGCCCGGTCCATCGACAAGGATGGCTGGCTGCACACCGGCGACCTGGGGATGCAGGACGAGATCGGCTATTACCGCATCACCGGACGGCTCAAGAACATGATCATCCGCGGCGGTCAGAATATCTACCCGGTGGAGATCGAGGAGTTTTTGCAGACCCACCCAAAGGTCAGCAAGGCCCAGGTCTACGGGGTGCCCGATAAGACCCTCGGCGAGCAGGTGGCCGCCGTCGCCAAGTACAAGATACCGTATCGGATCAACGTGGTCGATTGAGCCTGGTCGGTTGGATGAATTACAAAAAAGGGGCCGTTCCTATTGGGGCGGCCCTGTGCTTTGGGTTTTGTAGGATGGGCAGAGCCCCGCGATGCCCATGGGAGGCATAGCCGGATCGTGCCGGAGTTAAGCCAGCTTCGATGGGCATCGTTGCCCTCTGCCCATCCTACCGAATCGACCCATCCATCAAGCGTCATCCCCGCGGTTTTGTAGGATGGGCAGAGTTCCGCGATGCCCATCGGGTACATAGCCGGATCATGCCGGAGTTAAACCAGCTTCGATGGGCATCGTTGCCCTCTGCCATCCTACCGACTACCTTTTCCCCCCGGCCATGGCCGCCGCTTCGGGCAGCCGGCGCAGCCGGGCCATGCTCCAGGCTCCCAGCGCCGGCCCCAGGGCGAGGGTGGCAAAGACCAATTCCCCACCGAAAAATCCGCTCAGCAAGGGAATCAGCCGAATGCTCACCAGGGTCAGCAGAAAGCCGAGGCAGGTCTGCACGGTGAGGGCCGTACCGATGTAGCGCGGGTCGCACAATTCACTGACGGCGGCACTGAACTGGCCGCTGTCGGCGACCACCGTAAGCCCCCAGACCAGGCACAGCAGGGTGAGCAGGGCGGGGCTGGCCACCAAAAAACCCGCCAGCAGGGCGCAGCTTCCCGAGGCCACCATGCTCCAGAAGGTGATGCGGGTGCGCCCCAGGCGGTCGGCCAGCAGCCCGGCGGCCACGCAGCCCGGCGCTCCAATGGCAATCGTCGCAAAGCCCGCCAGGCGCGCCCCCTGGGTACTCCATCCGGCGGCCTGGTAGCTGTCGAGCAGCAGCAGCGGTACCCAGGCCCACATGGCGTAAAGCTCCCACATGTGGCCCAGGTAGCCGAAGTTGGCAAGCCTGGTGGGACGGTGGGCCAGGGCCCTGGTCATGGCCTGCAGGTTGAAGGGGGCTGCCGGGCTGCCATGGGGCCCTTCGCCGACCCGGCTCCCGACGATAAGCGCGGCTGCAAGGGCCATCGCCGAGGTTGCCAGGATGACCGCCCGCCATGGGGGCATCCCGCCTGCGCCGAAGAGGGGCAGGGCGTTGAGAAGGTGAGGGACGGCCGAGCCGAGGGTCAGGGCGCCGATGAGGATGCCGATCCCCAGGCCGCGGTCGCTTCGGCACCAGCTCGCCATAAGTTTCATCCCCGGGGGATCGCCCCGTTGGCCAGGGCGGCGGCCAGGCAGGCGAGGGCGATCAGGCGCGGCGTCGCAATCCGGTCGGGCAGGGTGAGCAGGGCACTGAGCAGGGCGCCGACCACAAAGCCGAGCTGCACGCTCATGGTCAGCCAGGCCCTGGCCCCGTCGCCCAATTGCCACTCGGCACCGAGCTGGGGGATCACTGCCGAGGCGGAAAACCACAGGGCCATGGCCAGCAGCTCGGCCAGCGCCAGCAGGGCAAGGTTGCGCCATTTGCCCGGGGGATCGGTCAGCTCTGCAGGTGCTTGTAAGCTTTCGGTCATGGGTAAATCCGGATCAGAAAATCCACTGGTGGGGCCTGCCCCACGTTGACACAACCTACGTCATAAAAGCTCGTCATCCCCGACTGTTTCTGTCGGGGATCCAGCCTTTAAGGCCGGAACCTGGATTCCCGCCCAGAATCTCTGCGGGAATGACGATGTGCGACGGATCCTCCAGCAACTGACAACTGGCACGAAATGCGATGGTGGATCCGCTTCGCTTGATCCACCCTACGCTCCTGAAAGAGATTGAAGGAGCCTTTCTTCGTGTTCTTCGTGGCTTTCGTGGTGAACCCTTGTTCAGTTATCCTGTTATCGAACCAAAGATTGATTAATAGCTTTTCCCCCACAACCTGTAAACGGTCAGGCACCCTACCCGCGGAAAACCTTCCTGCACTAGGGTGCCGGATTGGAGGTTTCAAGGTACAATTCAGAAGCCTTGCCTTAATGGGGAGACCATGCCCTACGTCATCGAAAGCGAAAACCTGCGCAAGACCTTCGGCGATTTCGCCGCCGTCGACGGCATCTCCTTCACCGTTGCCAAGGGGGAGTGCTTCGGCCTGCTCGGCCCCAACGGCGCCGGCAAGACCAGCACCATTCGCATGCTCTACGGTTACAGTCCGGTCAGCGGAGGCAAGCTCAAGGTCTTCGGTCACGACCTGGGCGAACATCTGCGCCAGGTCAAATACCGCATCGGCGTCTGCCAACAGGAGGACAACCTCGACCCCGACCTGAACCTGCTCGACAACCTGCTGGTCTTCGCCCGCTAC
>CALZIZ010000322.1 GCA_945787465.1 uncultured Desulfuromonadales bacterium | reverse complement strand
TCGGTGATCTTGGCGTCGCGCATCATGCGTTCGACCGGGTACTCACGGGTGTAGCCGTAGCCGCCGTGGACCTGGACCGATTTGGTGGTGACCTCCATCGCCGCTTCAGAGGCGACCAGTTTGGCCATGGCCGAATCGGTGGAGTAGGGCAGGCCGGCGCTTGCCTTGTAGGCGGCCTTGTAGACCATCAGGCGGGCCGTTTCGACCTTGGTCGCCATGTCGGCGAGCATGAACTGGATGCCCTGGAAAGAGGCGATGGGCATGCCGAACTGCTTGCGTTCCTTGGCGTAGTTGACCGCCGCCTCGTAGGCGCCCTGGGCGATGCCGAGGGCCTGGGAGGCGATGCCGATGCGGCCGCCGTCGAGGGTCTTCATGGCAACCTTAAAGCCTGCGCCCTCTTTGCCCAGCAAGTTCTCCTTGGGGATGCGGCAGTTCTCGAAGACCAGCTCGCAGGTCAGCGAGGCGCGGATACCGAGTTTTTCTTCCTTCTTGCCGAAGCTGAAGCCGGGGGTGTCCTTCGCGACGATGAAGGCGCTGATGCCGTGGTGCTTCTTGGCGTCCTTGTCGGTGCGGGCAAAGACGATGTAGGTCTCGGCTTCGCCGCCGTTGGTGATGAAGATCTTCGAACCGTTGATCACCCACTCGTCGCCGTCGAGTACCGCGTTGGTGCGGGTGCCGCCGGCGTCGGAGCCGGCCATCGGCTCGGTGAGGCCGAAGGCGCCGAGCTTTGAACCTTCGGCGAGGGGCCTGAGGTATTTCTGCTTCTGCTCTTCGGTGCCGAAGAGGTAGATGGGGTTGGCGCCGAGGGAAAGATGGGCCGAGAGGGTGACCCCGGTCGAGGCGCAGACCCGGGAGAGCTCCTCCACGGCAATGGCGTAGCTGATGTAGTCGGCGCCTGCGCCGCCGTACTCCTCGGGAAAGACCACCCCGGCAAGGCCGAGTTCGGCCACCTTGTCCCACATCAGTTCGCGGTCGAAGCGCTCCTGCTCGTCGCGCTCCTTGGCGCCGTCTTTGAGCTCGCTCTCGGCAAAGGCGCGGACTGCTTCTCTGAGAATCTGATGCTCTTCAGTCGGTTCGAAATGCATGGGATCTCTCCTTTATTAAATAAGTGTTGGTTTGATGCGGTATATTCACCCCTGAAATCGTGAGGGGTGAGGTGTAAGGTGTGAGGAGATAAGGCGAAGGGTTTGTCTTCCGCCTCACTCCTCACTCCTTACCTGCCGACATCTGCGAGGGTGCAGAAAATCGGCGGTTCGCCCAAAAACTCGCGGATTCAACCCTCCCTCAGGCCGGCAGCGCCCTGAGGATCTCCCGGGAGACGATCAGCCGCTGGATTTCGCTGGTCCCCTCGTAGATCGTGGTGATGCGGGCGTCTCGGGTCAGGCGCTCGATGGGAAACTCCCTGGTATAGCCGTAGCCGCCGAGGATCTGCATGGCTTCGTAGCAGGCCCGGTTGGCGGCCTCGGTGGCGTACATTTTGGCCATCGAGGCCTCCTTGGCGAAGGGCTTGCTCTGCTCTTTTTTGAAGGCGGCGTTCATCAGCAGCAGGCGCGCCGCTTCGAGCTCGGTGTAGGCGTCTGCGATTTTCCATTGGATGGCCTGGAAGTTGGAGATCGACTGGTCGAACTGGACCCGGTCGCGGGCATAGCGGGTGGCGTAATCCATGGCCGCCAGGCCCAGGCCAAGGCCCAGGGAGCCGATGCCGATACGACCGCCGGCCAGCTCCGCCACCGCCACCCGGAAGCCGTCGTTGAGCTTGCCCATCAACGCGCCCTTGGGGATGCGACAATCTTCGAAAATAAGCTCGTTGGTCGCCGAGGCGTGCTGGCCCATCTTCTCCTCGGGCCTGCCTACACACAGCCCGGGGCTCCCCGCCTCGACCAGAAAGCAGCTGATCCCCTTGCCCTTGGGGGCCTCCCGGTCGGTCACCGCCCAGACCACGAAGACACCGGCGTAGGGGGCGCTGGTGATGAAAATCTTCGAGCCGTTGAGCACCCACTGATCTCCCTCGAGGACTGCGGTGGTCTTCATCCCTGCCGGATCGGAGCCGGCGCCGGTTTCGGTGAGCCCGAAGGCCCCGGCGGCATACTCCCCGGAGCAGATTTTGGGGATGTACTTCTGCCTCTGCTCCTCGTTGCCGACGGCCTGGATGACCTCGGAGACCATGTTGTTGACCGAAAGGGTTACCGCGGTGGAGGCGCAGGCCCGGGCGATTTCGGTCATCGCCACGCTAAAGGCCAGGCTGCCCGCTTCGGCCCCGCCGTACTCTTCGCGGACGTTGAGGCCCATGAACCCCAATTCTGCGAGCTCTTTGAGGTTATTCATAAAGACCTGGGGGTCCCCCCCCTGGTCGAGCTCGGCCGCCACCGGGGCCAGCTTGTTGGTGGCGAATTCCCGGGCGGTCTCCTGGATCAATTTCTGCTCTTCGTTCAAGTCGAGATGCATGGTGCAATATCTCCTCTCAGCGGCCCTGGAACTCGGCCGGTCGTTTCTCGAGAAAGGCTGCCATCCCTTCGCGCTGGTCTTCGGTGGCAAAACAAAGGGCGAACTGGTCGGCCTCGTAGCGGCAGGCCTTGAGACTGTCCATCTCCATGCCGTTATCCACCGCGTCCTTGCACAGGCGGATGGCCAACGGCCCCTTGGCGGCAATTTTCTTCGCCATGGTCTGCGCCGCCTCCAGCAGTTCTTCGGGGGACAGTACCCGGTTGACCAGGCCGAGGCGGAAGGCCTCCTGGGCTTTGATCATGTCTCCGGTAAAGAGCAGCTCCTTGGCCCGCCCCTTGCCGATAAGCCGCGGCAGGCGTTGGGTACCGGCGAAGCCGGGGATGACCCCGAGGTTGACCTCGGGCTGGCCGAAGCGGGCGTTTTCAGAGGCCAGGCGGATGTCGCAGGCCAGGGCGAGTTCGCAGCCCCCGCCCAGGGCAAAACCGTTGACCGCCGCGATCACAGGCTTGGTGAGTTGCTCGATGCCGTTCATCACCTGCTGGCCGAGCAGGGCGAAATCCCGCGCCGCCACCGCAGACAGCTCTTTCATGTAGGCGATGTCGGCACCGGCGACGAAGGCCTTCTCGCCGGACCCGGTCAGAATCACCACCTGGACGGCAGCGTCGTTTTCAAGGCCCTGAAAACAATCGAGCAGCTCTTTGAGGGTCTGTTCGTTCAGGGCGTTGAGGGCTTTTGGCCGATTGACCGTGACCTGGGCGATACCCTCGGATATTTCAACAAGCAAATTCTCGAATTGCACATCATTCTCCTTTTGGTCGACAGGCAGCATGGGCATCGGTGCCCTCTGGCCAACCTAAAAAACTTAAGGGCGTGATATGTAATGTGTGATGAGTCGTATGTAAGGGCGTCAAGGTCGCGGGTTTTACACATTACACATCACTTATTACGCCTTTTGCCCTCTAACGGGCAGCCAGGGGGATTTCAGGCTCAAGCGTATTCATAGAAACCCTTACCACTCTTCTTGCCCAGCCAGCCGGCTTTGACCATCTTGCGCAGCAGGGGGCAGGGGCGGTACTTGCTGTCGGCGAAGCCCTCGTAGAGCACTTCCATGATCGCCAGGCAGGTGTCGAGGCCGATGAAGTCGGCAAGCACCAGGGGGCCCATGGGGTGGTTCATGCCCAGTTTCATGACCTGGTCGACGGCTTCGGGTTCGGCGACCCCTTCGTAGACGCAGTAGATGGCCTCGTTGATCATCGGCATCAGCACCCGGTTGGAGATAAAACCGGGATAGTCGTTGACCTCCACGGGTGTTTTGCCCATGTCTTTGGCCAGTGTCTCGACGCTCTGGTACACCTCGTCGGTGGTGGCGATGCCGCGGATGATCTCTACCAGGGGCATCACCGGCACCGGCGGCGATCTCGGTGATGGGCAGCGAAGAGGTGTTGGAGGCGAGGATGACCCCCGGCCTGGCGACCTTGTCGAGGGCCTGGAAAATCTGGGTCTTGATCTCCATCTTTTCGCTGGCCGCCTCGACCACGAAGTCGACGTCAGCGGCATCCTCGAGGGAGGTGGAGGGGATGATCCGAGCGAGGACGGCGTCCTTTTCCGCCTCGGTGATCCTGCCTTTTTCGACGTTGCGCACCAGCAGCTTGGTGATCACGCCGATCCCCTTCTGTACGAACTCTTCCTTTATATCGTTGAGGACCACCTGCAGCCCGCTCTGCGCTGCAACCTGGGCGATACCACCGCCCATCTGACCTGCACCGATGACCATGATTTTTTTGATGCTCATTGATTTGTCTCCTAATTTTTAATAGGTGCTAAAGGATTGAAAATCGTGATGAGTTAATGTGTGATGTGTAATGGGTAAAACCGGTTTTGCTCATCACTAATTACTAATTACTGATTACTGATTACTGATTACGCCTTTGCTTGTCAGACTCGCTCAAAGACCGCCGCGACCGCTTCGCCGCCGCCGATGCACAGAGTGGCCAGGCCGTAGCGTTCGCCGCTGCGCTGCAGTTCGTGGACCAGGGTGGCTGCCAGGCGGCCGCCGCTGGCTCCTACCGGGTGGCCGATGGAGCAGGCGCCGCCGTTGACGTTGACCTTGCTGCGGTCGAGACCGAGCTGGTTGATGGCGATCATAGTCACTGCGGCGAAGGCTTCGTTGATCTCGAAACGGCCGATGTCCTCGGGGCTGAGACCGGCTTTTTCACAGGCTTTTTCAATAGCGCCCACCGGGGCGTCGGGAAACATGTCTGGGTGCAGGCTGTTGGTGGCGTAAGAAACCAGGCGGGCCTTGGGCTTGAGGCCGTAGCGCTTCACAGCTTCTTCGCCGGCGAGCAGGACGAAGGCGGCGCCATCGTTGATGGTCGAGGCGTTGCCGGCGGTGAGGGAGCCCTGCTTATCGAAGACCGGGCGCAACTGGGTGAGTTTTTCGAAGTTGACCTGGTAGGGTTCCTCGTCCTTGTCGATGGAGACCTCCCCCTTGCGGTTTGCCTTGACCACAGGGACCGTCTCTTCGGCGAAGAAGTTCTGATCCAGGGCGTACTGGGCGCGCTTGTAGGACTCGATGGCATATTCGTCCTGAGCTTCGCGGGAGAGGCCGAGGGCCTTGACCCTGACTTCGGCGACTTCGCCCATGTGACGGCCGCTGTAGGGGTCGGTGAGGCCGTCGAAGACCATCAGGTCGACGGCCTGGCTCTGGCCCATGCGCATGCCGAAACGGGCGGCGGGCAGGGCGTAGGGGGCCTGGGACATGTTTTCCATGCCGCCGGCGACGACCACCTCGGAGTCGCCGAGGCGGATGGCGTCGGCAGCGAGCATGATCGCCTTGAGGCCGCTGCCGCAAACCTTGTTGATGGTCAGGGCGGGTACAGCATCGGGGATCTCGGCGAAACGCATCGCCTGGCGTGCCGGAGCCTGTCCACAGCCCCCGGAGAGAACCTGCCCGGCAATGACCTGGTCAACCTGGTCGCCTGTCAGGCCGGAGTTCTCCAACAACTGCTTGATGACCGGGGCGGCCAGTTTCGGTGCCGGCACGTCGGAGAGGCTGCCGCCGAAGCTGCCGAAGGGGGTGCGCAGGGCTTCAATCACGTAGACGTT
>CALZIZ010000321.1 GCA_945787465.1 uncultured Desulfuromonadales bacterium | reverse complement strand
GGCGGTGTTCGTGATTACAAGTCCTACAAACAGCGCTAAACAGAATGTGGCAAGTTTTTTCATATTCCTCTCTCCCTTTTTGGACAATTTGGCAGTGGCGTATTTTGCCTCTCAGTTCTCACTCCTGAAACGTTTCGCCATTCGAAAAAACTCACCTCCTCTCAGTGGATTCAGGCTGGCATGGCTGGAGCGGTCGCTTGGAAATTTTCAGGCGACACTGGCTTGGAGGGCGTTACGGGTGATTTATGGTGAATTATGATAACACTGTTATAACTTATGTAAATAAATTTATTTGCATTAGGGCCCAGTGACCTCACCCGTGCGATCGTGGCCAACTTTTTGTCGAATTTTCACCAAGAATTTAGCAACAGGGTCTTTTTATAAGACACGCTAGACCGCCTGCCGGCCGCCCAGGAGTTCGGCGAACACGATCTGTCAATTTTCGGACTTATTGGGGGAATGGTAATGGCCCTGAGTCTACTGCTCTTTTTTTAAGAACAACACCTAAATATCAGGGATTCCTGGCACCCAGGGTCGGCCCGAGAGCTGGCTCTGGGTGTTTTTATTACCCGAAAATAAACCTGGCATTAGAATTGAACTAAATGTCGTCCGAGTTCCAAAGTCTGCATGAAGCGGACAGAAAGGGAATACGACGATGACGCACATTTTCCGCAGTTTGTTTCTGGGGTGGCTACTTTTGGTGCTAATCCCGCTGGGAGCTTTCGGTTTTCAGAAAGGGGACGTGGTTCCGGATATCGAACAGGAAAGTATCGATGGCGAGGTTTTTCGGCTCTATGACCAGAAGGGCGAAGCCTTTTTGCTGAATCTTGGTGCCACCTGGTGCCCGGGGTGCCGGGGGCAGTCGATCCAGATCGAAGGGATATATGAATTTCTCGAAGGGAAGAACATCCCCGTTATCGAAGTCTTTCATCAGGACACCGAAGAAGCGGTTCGCGAATCTCTGAAGGCATTGAACCACCAGGTGAAACCCCTAGCCCTTCTGGACGAAGGGCAGGTCAGGAAACGCTATAATGTCTTCATGATCCCGAGGCTGATAATCCTCAACCGGGATTTTCAGGTGGTTTACGATGGCGGGCCGTTGATGGGCCCGGAGATTATTCAGCGCCTTGAAGAGACAGGTGGGGATTGGGGGGAGTAGGACCAGCGGGAGCATTTGAACGAAAAGGTGCGGTTTCGAGTAAACCGAAACGGCAGCCTGTTGACAAACAACAGGTTGCACCACGCTCACATAATCAAATATCATTGGTGGGTCCCTAAGTTAGCCAGTTATAACTTCTTGAAAAAAATAGGCATTTCATTTGGCACCGTAACATTCTGCGTGAATGCACCCGATGGTCCTTGTAGCCCTTGTCGCAGTAGGCGTTCTTTGCTTCCCAGACAACCAGTCGCTTGACCTGCTTGAGAGCGGCCTTGAGGGTATCCCACTGTGTCAGAATAGTTGTCGCCTCAAGTTAACCGCCTGAAGATTCAATCCAACAACCAAGACAGGGGGCCGCCCTCCAACGTTGTCGGTCACCCGGCCGACCTTCCCCAGGTCAATATTCCAACAAATGTCAAAGGTTTGCCTCCCCTTCCGCCCCTGTCATTGGTCCCTCGGGAACGGGTAAGGTAACACATATCTCGGGTAAAGCGTGGTGAGCAGGCCCGCCCCAGCAGCGGGAAGCCTAAAGCGACTTTCAGAGACGACCATTTTCAAGTCGACGAGATGACCTGGTGAATCGGCTGCCCCACCGGTTCAATCAACCTGTTCCTTTTTCCTGCCCTGGTAAAAGCCAAAGCCCCGTCCTGGTAGGACGGGGCTTTGGCTTTTACTGTAACCAGGTTTCTGTTTTTTTAAAGGCTCCTTTTGCCCCTTAAGAAGGGAAATGGCATTGCATAACCCGATGGCCGTAAGGGGAGTTTCAACAAAAGGCGGCTTTTATAAGGAGTTGCACCTTGTGTCTTTTTAAGCCTTTGTGGTTTTATACATGTCTGTTCCGGAGGGCGTTGGGAGCTTGGTATGCGCCGGTAGCAGAGGGAGGGGCATCCAGTCCCAAGCTACCCCGTAAAGCGGTTTCATTTGTTCTGCAGAATTTTTAGGCGGAGGTTTTTAGTCTCCCAAGGCCTTCAAGGATCCTTTCCGATGAAAAATCGTCTTTCGATAAATGTTTATGCCGTATTTTTTCTCGCCCTGATGGCCTTGTCTGCCAGCGTCGTCTCAGCCTCTGCCATCACCCACTCCCGGATTGAGACGGATCTTGCCGCAGTGAGCCAGCTTCGCTCAGGCCTCAAAAACACCCTGGACTACATCGTTGCTACTCCAGAGGTCTTTCACGCCGAAGGCCAGGAAGAATTGCCGGGGCGGGATGATAAAAACGCCGCCAGGGGCGCTTGGAAGCGTATTCTGGATTTTACCCTGGCTCTTGAGGTGATCGAAGATGATTACCGTGATTTTAGGGATATAGAGGATCAATCCCTTCGCGGTGGAGCCTTCCAGGTCTTTTATGGAGCATTTCTGGCCCAGTATCGGTTCGCGCTGGAATTCCTTCACGAGATGGAACATTGCTCCTATGCCGATACCGTTTTCAACGAGGCTCAACCCGACCTCGGACTGCCCGAAAGGGCCTTTGCCGGATACAAGTTTCGTTTTCTGAACATCGCCATTGCGACCGAATTCGCAGCCCTAAACGTCATCGACAGACTTGACGACCATGGGGGCTTCGCCGGCTATCGTGGGCTGGTCGACGCGGATCGCAGCGCTATATGGCAAATCGGCAAGGGCAAGGGCGAGGCCATGACCCTGAAGAACGCCCGGAAAATTGTCGCGGACACGGGGTTTGGCGCCTGGCTGCCAGTGCAGAAGTCTGTCAGTCGGACCATGGGGCGAATCAAGGTCAGG
Source organism: uncultured Desulfuromonadales bacterium (assembly GCA_945787465.1). Taxonomy (GTDB): domain Bacteria; phylum Desulfobacterota; class Desulfuromonadia; order Desulfuromonadales; family Trichloromonadaceae; genus CALZIZ01. The sequence goes on along the minus strand of CALZIZ010000321.1, from coordinate 2,745 downwards.
CGCCAGGGTGAAAATCTTATCACCGATGAGCAGGTGAGGCGATTGGCGGGGAAATTGGAACCCGGAGACATTCTGCTTGAGCGGCGTGAATGGTACATGTCCAACGTGGGACTGCCCGGCTTCTGGACTCACGTGGCCCTCTATGTCGGCACCCCTGAAGAGCGTGAAGCCTTCTTCGCCGATCCCGATGTTTCTGACTGGTTGCGCCGGATGGGTCGCGAGGGCGGTGACTTTGGGGGATTGCTCAAAGACCGGTACCCAGAGGCCTTCAGGAATTCGGAGGGCACGGATGAGAAAGGACACCGGTTCAACGTCCTTGAAGCCATCGAGGAGGGAGTCACCTTTACTGCTCTTGAAAAATCGGCAGCAGCAGATTCGCTGGCGGTGCTGCGTCCGAGACTCTCCAGGGTCGAAAAGGCGATAGCGGTGATGCGCGCTTTTGGCTACGCCGGCAGGCCCTATGACTTTAACTTCGATTTTCTCACCGACGCGGCCCTTGTCTGCTCCGAACTTATCTTCAAGGCCTACGAACCCGCCAATGGCTACCAGGGCCTCAGCTTTCCCCAAACCCGGATCGCCGGGCGCCTGGTCACCCCGCCCAATGAACTGGCAGGGCAGTTCGACGCCCAGTGGGGCACCGAGGCACAGCAGACCGACCTGGTGGTTTTTCTCGATGGCTTCGAGAGCGAGAATCTGGCCGTGACCCGGCCCCTTGAAGTGTTTCGCGAAACCTGGAAGCGCCCCAAGTGGCACATCTTTGTCCAGGAAGATGCCCCAAAAAAGGTCAGGGGCAAAAATGAAGGGTCCTGAGGGAGCCTGGTACTATTGCTTGTTCAATGTCTCTACGCGCCCCCTGGCGTTTTTAGCATCACCCGAACCGGCAGACTAATATTTTTCCTCCGCCTTATTGCCCGTCCCATAACTTTCCGCTTTTTTCACCACCGGTCGCCTGGCCGGATTAGCACCTTAACCACCATTGCCAAATAGGTTAATGAAAGGCCTGCCCCCATGGTGGGTGTTCAAAGGCTTTGCCATATTCCCGCCAAAGTGGCATACTAGCCGATTTGTAAATAGAATTTTTTTGGAAGGTCCCCTCCAGGCACCGCTGAAGTTTTTCTTCTGGCAGGCCCGGGTGGCAGCTAAGGAACTCTATCTGATGGAAATCATTCAGGCTCAAAAGGCCGGATTTTGTATGGGCGTCGATTTGGCGTTGCGCAAACTCGATTCCCTGATCGAAAATGAATCGGAGCAGGGGCCCATTTTTATCCTAGGCTCCATTATCCACAATCCCCAGGTGGTCAGGGCCTACGCCGAAAAAGGGGTGATTACCGTCGAGTCTCCCGAAGAAATTCCTGCCGGCTCCAGAGTGGTGATCCGCGCTCACGGCATTGTTAAGGCGGTGAAGGAAGATCTGATCCGCCGCGGGGTCGCGGTGACCGATGCCACCTGCCCGAAAGTCAGGGAGGCCTGTCGCCTGATCGAGAAGCATGCCCAGGATGGGCGCATGCTGCTGTTGTACGGTGAGGCCACCCATCCTGAGGTCAAAGGTCTGTTGAGTTATGCAGAGGCTGGCGCCTTTGTCTTTGACTCCGGCGAAAAATGCCTGCAGAAGGAGCTTGAGCCCGGAAGAAAATATTGCCTTGCGGCCCAGACCACCCAGGACAAGGAAATCTTCGCATCGATCAGCGATGGCCTGCAGGCGCGGGACAATCTTGACCTGACCGTGCTGCATACCATCTGCAATGCCACCAGGCAGCGCCAGGAAGAGGCCCTTCGCCTGGCCAAAGAGGTCGATTTCGTCATCGTGGCCGGCGGGTACGACAGCAGCAACACCAGGCGCCTGGTGCAGGTCGTTGAAGCACAGGGGACCGGGGCGTTGCATGTCGAAACGGCCGATGAACTACCTTTGGACGATCTTAAGAAATATGCGAGAATCGGCCTGACCGCCGGGGCCTCGACCCCCAGAAGTATCATTGACGAAATCCACAGGGTCCTGGAGGGCCTGTAACCTGAATCCCCGGAGTTCTGACCTGGCAATAGCTTTTTAGGCCCCGAACCCAGGGCTCCAGGTAGAACACCGGCACCCCAATTTGACGCTGAAATTTGACTGCTTCAAGGAGAGTCCTTTTTGAATTCCCTCGAAATGAAGACCCCGGCCGCAGGCCTGCTCCATTCCATAGCCCAAAACGGCCTGAACGAAAAGCCGGCCCTGCCCGAAGCCCTGCGCCAGGTCGCCCGTCCGCTGTTTCTTTCTGAGCGAAACGGAACCCTGAGCCTGTCGGCCGACCCGGCCCAGGACGCCGCATCTTTTAAGGGGATGGTGATCCCCTGTCCGCTGGAAAACCTCGGCGATCCTGCGTTCTGCAGCGATCACGGCCTCCGCTACGCCTATGTCGGCGGATCGATGGCCAAGGGGATCAGCTCGGTGGCCATGGCCGAGGCGTTCGGCAAAGAGGGGATGCTCGGCTTTTTCGGTGCCGCGGGCCTGCCGATCGAGGAGGTGGAGGCGGCCATCGATCAGCTGCAGGCCGCAGGGGATTTTCCCTTCGGCGTCAACCTGATTCACAGCCCCAACGAGCCGCACCTCGAGAGCGCCCTGGTTGATCTTTATATCCGCCGCGGCATTCGCCTGGTCGAGGCCTCGGCCTTTCTCGATCTGACCCTGCCGGTGGTGCGCTACCGCACCCACGGCATCTGCCGCGACGCTTCGGGGCAGATCCACACCCCCAACCGGGTGATCGGCAA
>CALZIZ010000320.1 GCA_945787465.1 uncultured Desulfuromonadales bacterium | reverse complement strand
GCGAATATCTCGTCATTTTTGCCCGGAATGTGACCTTCTATAACCGGATTGGCATTGTCAAGGTTCTCGTCAAGGACAGTCTCGCTGAGGTTTTGATCAGGGAGACCATGTCGGCCCTACCGATTGAAGAGGAGGTAGGCATCTCGTTGGCCGTCATTCCGCGAACGGGTGTCAAATACCTTGCAGCCGTTGGTGAACCGATTCCGGTAATCGAGGGGGAACATGAATTGGCCTCCCATCCGCTGAATGCGACCTACGAAATTGCGGGGCAGGACATAACTCTGCAAAACGGGCGTTCCGAAATCTCTGTCAGTCCTGACTCGGCCTCTAAAATCAGGACCAGCGTTTTTGGAGAGCCTCTCTACGGCGACCTTGACGGTGACGGTGATGAAGACGCAGCGCTGATTCTTGCCCATGATCCCGGCGGCAGCGGAACATTCTACTACCTGGCCGTTGCACTCAATCACAAGGGGCAATACCTGGGGACCAACACTGTGCTGCTCGGCGACCGGATCTCTTTTCAGGAGCTTAGCATCTGTGATCGCGCCATTGTTGCCCGGTGGAAAATCCGGGGTCCGGGGGAACCGATGAGCGCCGTAACCTCACTTGAAGAGCTCAGGTACTACCTCATCGATGAAGGAGACCTTAAGGCCCTCAAGCTCCGGTAAAATGAATTTGCCCCCTGCACCTAAGCCCTTTTCCCCCCTTTATTGGGGATAGGCAGAGGAAAAAATGAGATTAATATTATTGCAGGTCCCTGAACGTATTCGGTTTATGAAAAACCGGGTGGTCGTTTCTTCTATGATTTTGACCTTGCTTTGTCCTTCATACGTCGCTGGCGCAAACTCCTTCGAGGATGAGGCCACACCTATTGAGCAGGAAGATATGAAGACCGTCGACCAAATCAAAGGGGACACCTCGTTTGAAGACGAAGCGACGCCGATCGAACAGGATGATATCAAGTCGATCCAGATCAATCAGGGGACGAGTTTCGAAGATGAATCGACCCCGATTGAACAGGACGACATGAAGACGATCGACCAGATCAACAAGTCAACCGATTTCTAGACATAATGGCTGACAGTTAGAGACAAAAAAAGACCTGCCCCTTGCAAACGTGGGTTCAAGTAAGCCGCTACGCGGCAGAGTCAAAACCTCCCTCAATACAGCAAGCCACTTCTTCTCTGATCTGAATTTCTTCCATCAAAGAGCGTTTCGTACCAGCCGATCATCTGCTTTCCTTTTATATCCGCATGTCGCGGATTGCATCACCCCTGATGAAAGGAGAGCCATCATGATGACCGACTGGTACGAAAAATCGTCCAAAGCCCTTCAGCTTGCCGGCTACAGCGAAAGGACTCAGCAGTGCTACCTGCGGGCGATCCGGATGCTCGCCGAGTTTTACGACAAGAGCCCGGATCTTGTCACTGAGGACGAGTTGCAGGACTACTTCATTTTCCGCAAGACAGAGACGGGCTGGGCCTCGGGCACTTTGCGCATCTGCTACGGCGGCATCCGCTTCTTTTTCACCAACGTCCTTCAGCGCGACTGGAAAACCTTCGGTTATCTGAGGGCTCAGCGTGAGAAGAAGCTGCCTGCGGTTTTAAGCCGCAAAGAGGTGCACCGGGCTCTTCGCTGCGTCTATACCTTCCACAACCGCGTCTTTCTCACCACCGTCTACGCGTGCGGGCTGCGCCTGCAGGAGGCGCTGCATCTTGAAGTCTCGGATATGGACAGCGAGCGCATGATGATCCATGTCCACCGCGGCAAGGGGGCCAAGGATCGCTATGTGCCGCTGCCGAACATACTGTTGCCGATGCTGCGCGCCTACTGGAAGACCCACCGTCACCCGCGGCTGCTCTTTCCGGCGCTGGGCCGCAATGGAAAAAACGCGGCCAAGGCGAAGTACCCTATGGCCACCAGTAGCGTTCAGGGGGCGTTCAAAAATGCCGTGCGTGAGGCCAACATTACCAAAAAGGGCGTCTCAGTCCACACCCTGCGCCACTCTTATGCCACGCACCTGCTGGAGCGCGGCGTCAATCTCCGGGCCATTCAGCGCTACCTGGGACATTCGTCCCTGGACGTCACCATGATCTACCTGCACCTGACCCAAGAAGGCCATGAGGATGCCTCCCACCTGATCAATGCCTTGATGGAGGATCTGAGTGATGAGTAAAATCAATGAGATCTTCCGCACCTATGGTCCCGAATATCTAAGGCGCTATGGCGATTCGATGCCTTGGGAGCACAAAAAGGTGATCGACGCCATCATCCACTGTCGCACCGAAGTGAACGGCTCGGTCGTCTATACCTGCGAGAGCTGCGACCAGGTTCATCGGGTCCACCGTGGGTGCGGCAACCGCCACTGTCCCGGATGTCAGAATCACAAGAGCCGTCAGTGGTTGGAGAAGCAGCTGGAGCGCCAGTTGCCGGGGCACCATTTCATGCTCACCTTCACCGTGCCGCAGCAGCTCCGCCCCTTTATGCGCAGCCATCAACGCATCGCCTATGCGGCGCTGTTTGCCGCCTCTTCGGAGGCGATTAAGCGCCTGGCTGCCGATCCCCGATTCACGGCCGGCGATGTGCCAGGCTTCTTCGGCGTGCTGCACACCTGGGGCCGCAGGCTGCAGTACCATCCGCACATCCACTACGTGGTGCCCGGCGGTATGCTTTCAGGCTCGAGTGGTCACTGGCATCCGACGGCGGTCGATTTTTATCTGCCGGTCAAGGCCCTCTCGCCGATCTTCCGGGCTAAATTTCGCGACCGGATCAAAAAGGCGGGCCTGTTCGACCTGATCCCTTCGGTGGTGTGGAGCGTTGATTGGAACGTGGACAGTCAGGCCGTGGGCAGCGCCGAGGCGTCGATCAAGTACCTGGCGCCTTATGTCTTTCGCGTTGCCATCGCCAATAGCCGCATCGTCAAAGTTGAAGACGACAAGGTCTTTTTCCACTACAAGGTCAAAGGTAGCAACCGCCTACGCACCATGGAAGTTGAGGCGCTTGAGTTCATCCGACTCTTCTTGCAGCATGTTCTGCCAAGCGGCTTTATGAAGGTGCGCTACTACGGCTTTTTGAGTCCCGGCTCCAAGGTGCCTTTGGAGACGGTGCGCGCCCTGATCGAGTTGGCCTTCGGGTTTGAGATCACCATGCCGAAGATAGAACCCGAGACGCTGCCGCCGATGACCTGTCGCCACTGCGGTAAGCAGATGGTTTGGCGTTATTCGATTCTGCCTCACCGACGAAGACCGGTATGGGCAATTCCATCGGGCTAGCATAGCTCGAAAGCTCAAAGTGTCGCGCCAAAGGGGTTGAATCCGCCTGTGCGGTCACGCCGACCTAAACGGGCCTGGTGTGGTGCGCCTAAACCGAACAAAAGAGCAATTTTAAAACGATCTGCCGGCTTCGAAAGGAGATCCTGAGAGGGAATATTCACTCACAGAATGCAGATCACTCCCCAAATCCATCCTCAACGACAGGGAATTCCATTTCTCAGACCTCGCTTAGTCCCTGACAAGTAGAACCAATACCCTTATTTCAAAGATCCGTGCCCAAAACGGGCTTCTTGAACAATGGATTGAGACGACGCCTTCGGGTCGTGTCAATCCTTATGGGTTATGTTGGAATCTCTCGAACCCCAACACAGAGCCAAAACCAAGGAGGCAGGTCATGAAGAAGTCTAGCATATTCGTCGGATTGGACGTCCATAAAAATTCCATTGAGATTGCCATCGCCGAGGCTGGCCGCAACGGTGAAATCCGAAGTTACGGCAATATTGACGGGAGCCTTGCTGCCCTCGACAAAGTCATCAGAAAACTGGTTTCGAAAGGTTGTGAACTGCATTTTGTCTATGAAGCCGGACCTTGTGGTTATGAGATTTATCGTCATCTCACGGCTCAAGGATTCGATTGCATGGTGGTTGCGCCGTCGAGAATTCCCAAACAGAGTGGCAACCGCATCAAAAATGACCGCCGGGATGCCCAAATGCTTGCCCGCCTGCATCGGGCTGGTGAACTATCTCCTGTTTTTGTACCTCTTGCCGAAGATGAAGCCATGCGGGACCTCACCCGGTCAAGGGAAGACGCCAAGTCGGCGGAGAAAAAAGCCAAGCAGCGCATTTTGGCTTTTCTTCTTCGGCACGGACACCGATTCAGCGGGCGAACACCCTGGAGCCAGGCGCATATGCGCTGGATCGCTGGGATCAAAATGCCTCATCCGGCCCAGCAGATCACACTTCAGGAATATGTCGGCGCGCTCACTGAATGCACTCGCCGTGTAGAGCGCCTTACGGAGCAGATCCAACAACTTTTGCCCCAATGGCGAATGTTTCCGGTAGCTAAAGCCTACCAGTCCCTGCGTGGCGTCTCCTTGATTGTCGCAGCTACAACTGTTGCTGAGATAGGGGATCTGAAGCGCTTTGAGAGCCCCGTTGAACTGATGTCCTATCTCGGCCTGGTTCCTTCGGAGCACTCCAGTGGCGAAAAGACGAAACGGGGCTCCATCACCAAAACAGGCAATGGTCATGTACGCCGGGTCCTGGTGGAAGCCTCTTGGGCCTACCGCCTTCCCGCCCGGGTCAGTCGGGAGTTGCGCAGACGGCAAGAAGGTCTGTCGCAAGAGATTTGCGATATCTCTTGGAAAGCCCAGCTCCGGTTGTGTGCCCGCTATAAACGTATGCTGGCGAAGGGCAAATCCAAACAGGTGATCGTGACGGCCATAGCCCGAGAACTCTGTGCTTTTATGTGGGCAATAGCCCATGAGGTTGAACTTCCGGCCGTGGCATAACGAGCCACAAACAAAACAACCAACACAAAAACCGGCTGGAGAAAGCGTATCGAAGCAAGACCAACATTCCAGGGCAGTTACAGGGGCGCAACCACGGTCAGGAGAATCCTCGTGGACACTATTGGATAAGGCCTTTGGCCGAACTCACGTTACTAGAGAGAGGCAGCTCCGCGACGAAGACAAGTCTGGCGGTACCCAACCCGCGAATATCAGTC
>CALZIZ010000319.1 GCA_945787465.1 uncultured Desulfuromonadales bacterium | reverse complement strand
ATTCCCATAAACCACGGTCTATCAGACACTTTTTGATCGCGTTCGGCGATCACCACATTTTGAAGAGATTTTCAGGGCCATTCTGATCGCCAGATCAGGTGGCCCTTTCTCAATGGCCAGTTTATTCAACACACCAGCCGAGTCCGCCGATCTGAGCATCCCCAAAAACTCTAATATAACCTCCATCTCACCACTCAAAGCCTGGCCTTGCTCTGTCACACTTGCTTTAGTGGAAAAAAGCGACGTCCCCTCACCACCTCCAATCTTTACCTAATCTTTAATCTTTCGTTACTTATCCTATAAATTCCTTTGTTAAGGTTTTTGCGAATCGGGCATTCGGCCTAAGTTGGCCGATGGTTGCCTCTGTGCCTGATCGTGCAGTTGGATTTTTGGCCGAGGTCAGGGATTAGGGGGGCACCAGGTAGTCTGGTGTCTGCTCTAGCAGAAATCCTCATGAACAGCAAAACAGAAAAATGGAGACGCAGATCATGAAAAAAAGAAGAAGTTTGCCATGGTTTTCTCTAAGCATGCTAATCCTGGCGGTTGTCTGCCTCAGCACAGTAGCGCAAGCGGAATCGTACAAGCTCAAGGTTGCCCCCGGCGCGGTATATACCATGAGCAACGCCGTCGAAGGGAACAGCATCCTGGTCTTCGATCGCAGCGCCGATGGGTCGCTCACTCCGGCGGGCAGCTACTCCACTGGGGGGGTAGGAACCGGCGCGGGGCTGGGGAATCAAGGTGGGCTGGTGCTGAGCGAGAATCATCGCTGGCTGTTTGCGGTCAATGCCGGCAGCAATGAGATCTCGGTCTTCAAGGTGCGTCCCAAGGGGCTGAAGCTGGTCAATGTGGTCTTTTCGGGCGGGGACCGGCCGGTCAGCCTGGCACTCGATCGAAAACTCCTGTATGTGCTGCATGCCGGTGATCCCAACGACATTACGGCCTTTACCGTGGGACGTAGAGGCCAGTTGAAGCCCCTGCCGGGCTCCACCCGGAATCTGAGTGCCGACATGACGGCTCCGGCCCAGGTGAGTTTTTCCCCCGATGGCGAGATTCTGGTCGTAACGGAGAAGGGAACCAATCGCATCGATACCTACCTTGTCGGCAGGGATGGCCGGGCCGAGGGGCCTATGATCCATGATTCGGAGGGAACGACGCCCTTCGGCTTTGCCTTCGGCAAACGGAATCAGCTAATTGTCTCCGAAGCGAGTAGCGGTTCGCTCTCCTCTTATCACGTTGCCGACGACGGAACTCTTCAGGTGATCAGTTCCTCCGTATCGACCACGGAAACGGCTGCCTGTTGGGTGGTGGTGACAAACGACGGCCGTTTTGCCTACACCACCAACGCCGGCACCGGGTCCATCTCCGGTTTTCTTATCGGCCATAAGGGCGGCCTCAGCCTGCTGGACCCGGACGGCCGCACCGGGGTGACCGGGGACGGGAGTGCGCCCATTGACATGGCCCTTAGCGGAAACAGCCGGTTTCTTTACACCCTCAACTCAGGAAACGGGACGATCAGCGCCTTTCAGGTGAATTTTACAGACGGCAGCCTCCGACCACTTGTCGGTATCGGTGACCTTCCCGGCAGCGCCAACGGTCTGGCTGCCCGATAGGCGATCGATCATCCTGGATAACCCAAAGAGCCTGGAACTGGTGTCCTATTGAACGCCATATTTCAGACGCCTTTTAATCCACAAAATGATGGCCACTTGGTTCGATCGCCAGGTGGCCATTTCTTATAGGTCAGGGTAAGTCAGTAGTGTCCGGTTAAGTTTTTGCAACTCGAATGATCTGGCAAAAGCGACATAAAAACAGCTAGTTGTGTGATTTTTTTCTTGACAATCGGCAGGGAGGTCGCGCGGCCGTTTTCGTAACTACCTAATTTGAAAGGGGTTACGAAAATGCCGCTGCTTGCCCGCGAACACTGCACCCGACTCGATGCCTGTGCCCTGGCCCGATTGTTCACACCGCTAAAGGAGTCTCTCGACGATGTTCCAATCCTTGAGACCCGCGGAAACAGGCCCTTGCAGATGACGTTCGAAGATCAATTGAAAATCCTGATCTACTACCACCTCGAAGAGCACTCTTCGGGGCGACACCTACTTCAGGTCCTGGCCCAGGAGGATTTTGCCGCAACTCACATCGCTCCGCCCGATGGTATTCAGAAGAGCGCTTTTTTCGAAGCTCTTAACTCGCGGGGCTTGGAGCAGATGATCCATGTCTATGAACATCTTCAGAAGCAAGCGGCGGCCAAACTCCCCATCGCCAAGGAAATCTCCGGTCTGGGGGATCTGGTCGCGGTCGACGGCTCGCTGATCGATGCCACTCTCTCCATGCTCTGGGCTGATTATCGAGACGGGGCCAAAAAGGCCAAGGTGCATCTGGGCTTCAATATTGGTCAGGGCATCCCCCAAAAAGTCACTCTAACCGACGGCAAAGCCGACGAGCGTCCCCAAGTCGAGCATCTGGTTGCACCCGGCCAGACCGGGGTCTACGACCGCTACTACCAGTGTTACAAGAACTTCGACGATTGGCAGGCTCAGGAGCGCCATTTCGTCTGTCGCATCAAGGCCTCTTCCCGCAAGACGGTGCTGCGAGCCAACCCTGTCGATCCCGATAGCCACGTGTTCTTTGATGCTGTGGTGCTTCTCGGGACAAAGGATGTCAACCAGACCAAGCGCGAACTCCGCGTGGTCGGTTATAAGGCCGACGGCAAAAATTACTGGGTGGCTACCGACCGCTTTGAACTGACCGCAGAGCAGATCGCCCTGATTTACAAACTACGCTGGACGATCGAGTCCTTTTTCGGTTGGTGGAAGCGTCACCTTAAGGTCTATCACCTCATCGCGCGCAGCCCCTATGGCCTGTTGATGCAGATTCTCTCTGGGTTGATCACCTATCTGCTGCTGGCCATGTACTGCCACGAAGAGCACGGCGAGCGGGTCAGCATCCAGCGGGTGCGCGAGTTGCGCAATACCATCCGAAACGAAGCGGCTGAAGACTCAGCGTCCGGTGGCTTAACGCCTCCAGACATCATCAACTTGGACTTCAGCGCGTATGCAACTTTTTAACCGGACACTGATATGGCTGACAGTTGTCAAGAGGAAAAACCCTTCCTGCCCAACTGTTTTTCAGCGGTTCGTTTAACGGTTATGTTCCAGGGCACTTGCAGAGGCGGAACCTGTGTTGCGACGGTTAATCAGACTGATATTCGCGGGTTGGATACCGCCAGACTTGTCTTCGTCGCGGAGCTGCCTCTCTCTACTAACGTGAGTTCGGCCAAAGGCCTTATCCAATAGTGTCCTCGAGGGTTCTCCTGACCGCGGTTGCGCCCCTGTAACTGCCCTGGAATGTTGGTCTTGTCTCGATGCGCTTTCTCCAACCGGTTTTGGGGTGGTTGAGTCTTTAATTATGGGTTCGTTATGCCGTGGCCGGAATCTCAACCTCATGGGCTATTGCCCACATAAAGGCACAGAGCTCTCGGGCAATGGCCGTTACGATTACCTGTTTGGGCTTGCCCTTTGCCAGCATACGTTTGTAGCGAGCACACAACCGGAGCTGGGCTTTCCAGGCGATATCGCAAATCTCTTGCGACAGACCTTCTTGTCGTCTGCGCAACTCCCGACTAACCCGGGCGGGTAGGCGGTAGGCCCAGGAGGCTTCCACCAGGACCCGGCGCACATGGCCATTGCCTGTCTTGGTGATGGAGCCCCGTTTCGTCGTCTCGCCACTGGAGTGTTCCGAAGGAACCAGACCGAGATAGGACATCAGTTCAACAGGGCTCTCAAAGCGCTTCAGATCTCCTATCTCAGCAACGGTTGTAGCTGCGACGATCAAGGAGACGCCTCGCAGGGATTGGAAGGCTTTAGCTGCCGGAAACATTCGCCATTGGGGCAACAGTTGTTGAATCTGCTCTGTAAGACGCTCCACACGGCGAGTGCATTCAGAAAGCGTATCGACATATTCCTGAAGAGCGATCTGCTGAGCCGGATGAGGCATTTTGATGCCAGCGATCCAGCGCATATGCGCCTGGCTCCAAGGGGTTCGTCCGGT
>CALZIZ010000318.1 GCA_945787465.1 uncultured Desulfuromonadales bacterium | reverse complement strand
TATACACATGGCTCTCTACGCATTTGACGGAACCTGGAACGAAGATGAGCAGGGCGAAGGAAAAGATACGAATGTCGTCAAGTTTTTCAAAGCCTACAATGGCCCGAAGTTTCACCTGGAAGGGGTCGGTACGCGCAAAGGATTCATCGGGAAAATCTTGGGTGGCATTGCCGGAGCCGGCGGACGGGTCAGGATTAAAGAGGCGATGGAGCAATTGGAGAAGAACTTTGCTGCCGGAGATCGAATCGTCGACATTATCGGCTTCAGCCGCGGGGCAGCCCTGGCCTTGCACTTTGCCAACGAAGTGGAAGACGAAATGGAAGGGGCAAAGGTTCGCTTCCTGGGGCTCTGGGATGTTGTTGCCTCCTTTGGACTTCCTGGAAACGACATCAATATCGGCTGGCATCTGACCCTGCCTGGTGCGGTACAAAAATGCTACCACGCCATGGCGCTGGATGAGCGCAGGGGCAACTTCGAGCCGACGCGGGTCAAGGCGAAGGGGGGCCTTTCCACAGAAGGCCGGCTTGAGGAGGTCTGGTTTCGCGGCGTCCACTCCGATGTCGGGGGCGGTCAGTGCGTCGGACTGTCAAGCATCGCCCTTTGCTGGATGATGCGGCGTGCCATGGCCAGCGGCTTGCCAATGGCCGGGGGCGAACTCAGTCGCTTCGAAGCCATGCGGGACCCGAGCGCTGCGATTTCGAAGAACTTTGATCCCAAGCTTGATCGTGCGCGACAAATTGAATTGAGTGACCTGTTGCACGAGTCGGTTCAGGGCAGGGGCAACGCGGGAGGTAAGTGGCATAATGATCCCCCCGCAGGGTTGAAGGTTGTTCAGGATTAGGGCGGGACCTTTCGCGGCTTCATAATACGAGTTCTTTGAGGAGGTCACATCATGCCGGTAAAAGATTATGGCGTTTTAAAAGGGCGTCCCATTCAAAAGAAACTGGGCGCAGGAAGAAATCCTCATTACCAGGTTCACCTGATTGATGAAACTACCGATTACCGAATTGCTGTCAATGTTAAGTCAAAGCTGAGTCCTTCTGAACTGCTTTACCTGGTCGACGACCAATTTCAGCACCCAATGATCCATGAATTAAAAGGGTTGGCCCTGGGATTTACTCATCTGGTGCGTGAGCCTGGGGGAGCATCCCTGGACTATATCCGAGGCAATCTTTTTAATCGTGAAAACATGGTCCCCCTGCCTCATGAGGTTCCCGGACCAGACAATGACTTGAACGAAAAAATAGACCATTTCGTTGAACGGGCACTGAACGACTCCGATTCAATGATTTATGCTTTCGGAGCTCGCTGGGGGCCCGAGCCAGGTCGTAAGGACAAGTATTTTGGGTTTTTACCCGGCAATGGCATTCACGACATCCACATGAATCAGGGCAACGCAGAGCAGTTCCGGTCCGATGACGGGGTCTGGCAGGACGGGGGGCTGTTCATTCATTACCCTCATCAAAATCAGTGGGTAGGCATTTTCCTGGCCTTCCAATCGCAAGCCTGGCATACCGATGACCGCACCGGCCATGCCATTGAGGTTGTACCTGAACCGACTGGCGAGATGCGAATCGTTGCCGCCAGGGTCAACCCCATGGGCGTTGACGTCGGGTTTGAGACGGTCACCTTGATCAACCCGACAACGGAATCCGTTGACCTTTCGGGTTGGGCGATTGTTGATAAGAACAAGCACAGCGATGTTCTCGACGGCCCTGTTGTTAAAGCAGGAGAAACCGCGATCATCCCCCTGGACGGCCAGGGAGCTCAGTTGGGGAACAAGGGCGGGATAATTACCTTACTGAATAAGGCCGGGCTGAAAATTGACGGGGTTTCCTATACCAAGTCACAGGCCAGGAAGCAAGGGTGGACGATTGTGTTTTAAGGGGAACCCCCCCGTGTGCATAGCGCAATGCACTAAGATATAGTATGAGAGGATTCAAAAAACCTCGATGTAATAGCTCTTGAGAGATAAGGAGGTTGCAATGTTTGGTCTTCAGATGCTGGATGTTGCGATCGGGCTTATATTTATCTACCTGCTGCTGAGCCTGGTCTGTACTGCGAGCAATGAGTTGATTGCCGGCCTGTTGAATTCACGGGCGAAGAACCTCTCAAGAGCTATTCAGAATCTGCTTAAGGACAATGGGTTTCCCGACCTGGAAAAGAGCTTTTACCAACACCCCCTGGTTAAGAGCCTGTACATTCCGGCAACCAAACCCTCTTTTGTTTCCGAAAACTTCTATGCCCGCAGCCTTACCCGGCGTTTTTTCGAAAATCAGGCCCGGCCTTCCTATATCCCTCCGAAAACCTTTGCCCTGGCGATCTTAGACATCGTGGCGCCGGGAAACCCCGGTGGGGCAAAAAGCATCGACGATGTTCGCACAAAGGTTGGTGAGCTGGGAAACGATTCCGATTTGGGCAAGGTCTTCCAGATTCTCCTTGATCAATCTGGTTCCGATGTGAAGACCCTCACCGACAATGTGGAGACCTGGTTTAACGAAGCGATGGAGCGCGCTGCGGGCTGGTACAAGCGAAAAACCCAGCTGGTCATTATCCCCCTGTCCTTCGCCATTGTTATCGTAGCCAATGCCGATACCATCCAAATTACTAAAGCGATCTCCAACAACCCCTCTTTGCGACAGGCTCTGGTCGCAGAAGCTCAAGAACTGGCCAAGGCCGAGTCTCTTCCCGAACCTTCCGCGGCACCCCGTGAACAGATCGAGAAAAACAAGGCCAAGCTCGAAGAGCTCGGAGTCCCCTTGGGCTGGGACAGCCGCCCCGAAGGTTTTGGCGCCTGGGTCCAGAAAATATTTGGCTTACTGCTGACAGCACTGGCCGTCTCACTGGGGGCGCCATTCTGGTTCGACCTTCTTAAAAAAGTAATAAATATCCGGGCAACAGGTTTGGCGCCGGGAGAAAAAAACGAACCACCTAAGAAGTGATTGGAGTGAGAGAGGAAGGCCTTGGGGAGACGCATTCCCAATATGAAAAATACTATTGGTAGGACAGCTGTGGCCTTGCGGCTTAGCCCCGCCCGCGATTAAGGTGCAAATGGAAGCACCAGAATTTAATTAAAGCCTGAATCCGTGAGTTCTGACCGGGCAATAGCGCCAGTCATTAACCTGCCTAAGCGTTCAAAAAGTCGCCGACGAACCTATGGGTGCGCCTCAGATTTTTTGAAACACTTATTCAGGCCAAGCACTGACACTCTTTTCCCGCCCCCAACTCACGGAACCAGGTATAGGAGAACCCCATGACCGTTTTTATCGTCCGGCCCTTTGGGACTAAAGAGGGGATCGACTTTGACCATATCGAAGAGGTGCTTATTCAGCCGGCGCTGAGCAACATCGGTATCCACGGCAGTACCACCGGGGAAATCCTCAAGGCGGGCAATATCCGCCACGACATGTTTCAACTTCTGCTGACGGCCGATCTGGTCATCGCCGACATCTCGATTCACAACGCCAATGTCTTTTATGAACTGGGGATTCGTCATGCGCTGCGGGACAAACGGACGATGCTGATCTGCTGCTCCGGTGACGATGTGCCCTTCGACCTGAAAACCGACCGCTACCTGGCCTATGACAAGGACAACCCTGCCGACTGCCTGGAAAGCCTGACCAAGGCTTTGACCGACACCATTGCTTCAGAAGATAAAGACAGCCCGGTCTTCCAGTGGCTTCCCGAACTCGAGGCGCAGGATGAGGCACGGTTTCTCGTGGTACCACGGGATTTTCTTGAAGAGGTGACCCTGGCCCGGGCCGGGTGCTGCCTGGGAGACCTGGAGCTTTTGGCTGAAGAGGTGCGGGGCTTTGCCTGGGAGATCGAAGGGCTGCGCATTGTCGGCAGGGCTCAGTTCAAATTGAAGGCCTACGAGGGCGCCTGCGTGAGTTGGGAACGGGTCCGTCAGAGCTATCCTGACGATCTCGAAGCCAACCTCGTGTTGGGGACGGTGTATCAGCGGCGGGGAGACCTGACCCGCTCTGACCAGGCCATCGCTCGGGTTTTGGTGCAAAAGCGCGCCTCCACGGCAAACCGCGCCGAGGCCTATGCGCTTATGGGCAG